>DATJJW010000174.1:0-38231 GCA_035491935.1 Allostellaceae bacterium
CAAGGACAGGCACAGGCCCCACCACAGGCCCCATATCAAGCCCGCGGCGACGACGAAGACGGTACGCGGCACGAAGAACAGGCTGCCGATGATATGCGCCGCGATGAAGATCGCCGGGGCGAGCGGCTCGCTCACCAGCACGTCGTGCAGGCGATGCGGTTCGGCGAAGGCATGGTAGCGCCAGACGAGTCCCAAGCCGCCGACCAGCAGCAGTGCCAGGAAGAGCCTGGGCAGGACGGCCGATGCGCGCGCTTTCATGGAAGGGTCAGCCGGCGTTCTGTCGGGCGTCGAGCGCCGCGCCGTCCGGCTCGTCGAGCAGCACAGGCACCTTGGCGCGGCGCTGCAGCCACATGACGCCCATGATGTCGCTGATGCCGACCCACAGCCGATCGAAGGTGCCGTAATTCGACACGCCGCGGGCGCGCGGCCGATGGTTGACCCGGACCGAGACGACCCGCCCGCCGGCGCGCAGGAACAAGGCCGGCAGGAAGCGGTGCATGTGGTTGAAATAGGGCAGGTCGAGGAAGGCGGCGCGCTCGAACAGTTTGAGACCGCAGCCGGTATCCGGCGTATTGTCGCCGAGCAGCGAGGCGCGGATCTTGTTGGCGAGGCGCGAGGAGATGCGCTTGACCACGGTGTCGCGCCGCTTCGCCCGGTGGCCGGCCAGCAGCAGCGGTCGCTTGCCGCCGGATTCGGTTTCCTTCATGCGCCACAGCGCCGGGATATCGGCGGGATCGTTCTGTCCATCGCCATCGAGCGTGGCGATCCAGGTGCCGTGGGCCGCCTTGACGCCGGAGCGTACCGCCGTGCTTTGGCCGCAGCTCGCCTTGTGACGCAGCACGCGCAGCCGCGTATCGCCGGCCGCCTGCAACGCCCGCAAACGCGCCGCCGTATCGTCGGTGCTGCCGTCATCGATATAGACGATCTCGTAATCGGCCATACCTGCCTGGGTCATGCCTGCCCGGACCATGCCTGAAAGCGCCGCATGGATCTCCTCGATCAGCGGCTTGATATTCTCGGCCTCGTTCTTCACGGGGACCACGACGGACAGGGCTACCACGGGTTGGGCATGCTTTCTCAAGAACGTGGAGTATCGCGGGCGGATTAGCACAAGAGCGGCGCGGTCGCCAAACCTATCGATCCGGCAAATCCGCAGGCGCCTGCGGCTCCGGTCCGTTCCGCTGGTGCCGCATCAAGCATGATTCGGCGGGATGCGGGCTTTTCTCCCCATGCGGCGACGCATGGCCGCATGGCGTTGCCATGACCATAGGTCAGGGATAGTGCAAGGCCGCCCGTCCGTATATCGGCGAATGACGCACCGACTCGCTGACATCATCGCAAGGCATAACCCCGCGGGGAGCCCATGAACCGTGCCTTCGTCGCCATGACCCGCTTCGGCTATGGCGCTGGGAGCGATGATAGCGAGGCCCGTGCGGTCGCATCCGACCCGCAAGGCTGGCTGAAGGCGCAGCTCGACCATCCCGATGAGCCCTCGTCGCTGCAGGGATTGCCGAGCGGCGCCGATCAGATGGTGCAGCTGCTCGATTTCCGCTTCCAGCGCCGGCAGGCCATCCTGGCCCGCAAGGCCGGAGGCATGGCGGATGATAACGGGGCCGCGGCCGCCGAGCAGCAACAGGCCAGCCGCCTGCGCGGCAAGGACGTGCAGAATGTCTATCTCGCCGAGGTCGGTGGCCGGGTCGGAGCCGCGATCCAGAGCCGCACGCCGTTCTATGAGCGGCTGGTGGCATTCTGGGGCAATCACTTCACCGTCTCCGGCCGCCAGCGCCCGGAGGTGCGGCCGCTGTCCGGATCCTTCGAGCGCGAGGCGATCCGCCCGCATGTCACCGGCAAGTTCCACGACATGCTGCTGGCGTCGACCCGACACCCGGCCATGGGGCTGTTCCTCGACAACGCGGTATCGGTCGGGCCGGATTCGCCGGCCGGACTGCGCAACCATCGCGGCGTGAACGAAAATCTCGGTCGCGAGATCATGGAGTTGCACACGCTGGGCGTCGATGGCGGCTATACGGAAGAGGATGTCCGCGCGCTCGCCCGCATCCTGACCGGCTGGTCGATCGGCCGGCTGAACGCTCCCGAGCCCGGTCGCTTCCGCTTCTTCCCGGCACTCCATGAGCCGGGGCCGAAGCAGTTCCTGGGCCGCACCATCCCCGAATCCGGCGAGGAGGAGGGGATGATTGCGCTGGCCATGCTGGCGAGCCACCCATCCACCGCCCATCATTTGGCGCTGCAGTTGGCCAAGCATTTCGTCGCCGACAACCCGCCGCCGGCCGTCGTGCAGCGTCTGGCCCTGGCCTATATGAAAAGCGGCGGCGATCTCGGTATCGTCACCCGGACCCTGGTTGCACAGCCTGAGACGTGGAGCCAGTTCGGCTCCAAGATCAAGACGCCCTATGATTTCGTCATCTCCTCGGCCCGCGCGCTCGGGCGGCCGATCGAGGCGCGTTTCGCCGCCAATTCCTTCAATATCCTGGGGCAGCCGCTGTTCGGAGCGCCGTCGCCAGCCGGATGGCCGGATGATGCGGCCTCATGGACCGGGCCGGAGGCGGTGATGCTGCGCCTGCAATGGGCCCAGGCCTTTGCCGAGCGCGGCCATGACGAGACCGATCCCAGCCTGCTGACCCGGGCGGCGTTGATGGGCATGGCCGATGCCGGCCTGACCCAAGCCGTCGCCCGCGCCGAAAGCCGGCCGATGGCCGTCGCCATGCTGCTCGGCAGCCCGATGTTCCAGCGTCGTTGACAGGGGGACAAGACTAGAGATGGCAACCGATTCCGCCTTCCTGCTGCGCCGCCGGCATTTCCTCGGGCTATTGGGGGCGGGGGCCGCGGCCCAGGCCGGGTTGCCGGGGCTGGCTTTTGCCAATTCGCCCTTCGCCGACACGCCGCATGACAACCGTCTGGTCATGATCTTCCTGCGCGGCGCCATGGATGGGCTGTCGGCGGTGCCGCCTTATGGCGATCCGAATTATCAAAACTTGCGCGGCAAGCTGGCGCTGGCGGAACCAGGGGCGCCGCAGGGCGTGCTGCCGCTCGACGGGCATTTCGGCCTGCACCCGGCGCTGGCGCCGATCCATCCGCTGTTCGCTCTCGGCGAGTTGGCTGTCGTCCACGCCACCGCCGGCGGCTATGACACGCGTTCACATTTCGATGCGCAAGATCTCCTGGAGATGGGGCTCACCCAACGGCGCGGGCAGTTCTCAGGCTGGCTCAACCGTACGCTCGGCGACATCGACCACGGCGATGCTCAAGCGCGGCTCGGCCTCGCGGTCGGCGGCACCGTGCCGCTGATGCTGCGCGGGCCCGCCCAAGTCGATTCCTGGGAGCCGCCTCATATGCGGCCCGTCGATCCGATCCTGATCGACGCCATGACCCGGCTCTACGCCCATGACAAGCTGTTCGGGGCTGCACTGGCCGATGCGATCAATACCGACAGTCTCAGTGGCGTCGATCCCATGGTGCTCAACCCGGCAAGGGCACAGCCGTCTATCCCACCCGCTGCCTCCGCGCGGCCCAAACCGAAGCCGGGCCAGGCCTTCATGGATCTGATGCGCGCGGCCGGCCATCTCCTCTCGACGCCTCAGGGCCCACGCATCGCCATGGCCGATTTGAATGGCTGGGACACGCATGTCGCGCAAGGCGCAGGCACCGGCCGGTTGGCCCAGGCGCTGACCGTGCTCGCCAACGGGCTCGATACGCTGCGCACGAGTTTGGGGCCGGCCTGGCGCAATACGGTGGTGGTGACGGTGACCGAGTTCGGCCGCACCGCCGCGCCCAATGGCACGGACGGCACCGACCACGGCACGGCCTCGGCGACGTTCCTTCTGGGCGGTGCCGTCAAGGGCGGCGTCCATGGCGATTTCCCGGGTCTTGCCGCCAATGCTCTGCTCGAAAATCGCGACCTGCGCATGGCGAGCGACCTGCGCGGCGTGATGAAGGGCGTGCTGGCCGAGCATCTGGGCGTGCCGCGCGGGCACCTCGACACGGTGATCTTCCCCGATAGCGCCGCGATCCGGCCGATGGACGGGTTGCTGAAGGTTTAGGCTGCGCTTTTCGCCGTCACGCCCGGCCATGACGGAATGTGGCTAAAAGCTCTCGACCCAGGGGCGCAGGATGATCTCCGAAGTCCAGGCGCTGCGCGGCTGGCGTAGGAGCGCGATGTAGCTCTGCGCGATGGCATCGGGGGCGAGCATGCCGTCCGGCTTGTCGGCAGGCTCGGGCCGCTCGGCGCTCTTCACACTGCCGTCGATGACGATATGGGCGACATGGATGCCCTTTGGCCCCAGTTCGCGCGCGGCACTTTCAGCCAGACCCCTGAGCGCGAACTTGCCCATGGCATAGGCGGCCGAGTTGGCGAAGCCTTTGATGCTGGCCGTGGCGCCGGTGAGCAATATCGCCCCCTTGCCTTGCGGGATCATGCGCCGGGCCGCCTGCTGCACCGCCAGGAACCCGCCAAAGGCGGAGGCCGCGATGACCTCGGCCACCTCACGCGGTACCAGATCGGTCAAGGGCCCGCGGATGCGCCCGCGTACATTGTAGACGACGATCTCCGGCACGCCGATCCGGGCCTCGACATCCGCGAAGAGCTTCGCCACCTGCGCCTCTTGCGTGGCGTCGGCGGCAAAGAGCCCAGCGCCGGTTTCGGCGGCGAGATCCGCGAGCTTGTCCGTGTTGCGCGCAGCCAGTGCCAGCGTAACACCTTCGGCCTTGAGCCGGCGCGCGACCGCGGCGCCGATGCCGGGGCCGGTGCCGATGATGAGGGCGGAACGATAGGGCAGGGCGCTCATCCTATGATGTCCCTTTCACGGCGTCAGGCTCGGGGTGGTGTTGGGCGCCAGTGGCGGTTCCGGCTCATCGGTCTCGCGCAACGTCGCATCGTTGATCGGCAGCATCTCGCCCAGCCAGATCGCATGGACCAGATGGTCGCGCTTCGGCTGACCGGTATCGGGATGGACGAGCACGGCCAGGCCGCGCCGGTTCAGCATCAGCCAGGGCACGAAAGTCGCGAAATGCCCGATGGCGAAGGCCACCTGATACATCGGCCGCGTATGAGGCCCGACCAGCCGGTCGTGCCAGCGGCCAAGCGTCACGCTGAAACGCTGGGCGATCTCCTCGCGCAGGGCTTCGGCCCGGGCACGCTGCTCGGGTCCGTCGAAATAGATATGGGCGTGGTAGTTGGTGATACGGGCGATGGGTTGGACGGTCATGGGGCGGCTCCGATCTTCGCAAGAGAAGATCGGGATGCCGCCATGCCGACGTCAATAGGGGCGTATCAGGCCTCGACGACCTCGGCCATTTGCTCCAGCAGGGCGCGCGTGCCCTGTTCACGGTTCTCGACGGCATCGAAACCGTCCAGGAAGGCGCCATGCTCGGTGATGGTCAGCACCGTGCCGTTACCGTCCGGCACCAACTCGATGATCGCCAGCGAAACCGAGATCGGCGTGTCGCCCATCTTCATGTCGTAGCTGTAGATCAGCCGCCGGTTGGGCACGATATTCTGATAGAGGCAGTTGAAGCTGTGCGCCGGTTTGCCCGGCGGGCCACCGCTCAGGAACTCGATGCCGCCGACGCGGAAATCCTGGCGGCGCTCCGTTTCCTGCCAGCTTAAGGGACCATGGAACCAGCGCGCCTTGGTCGCCGGATCGGCAAAGGCCTGGAACACGCGCTCCGGCTTCGCGGCGAAGCGGCGCTTGATGGTGAAGCTGGCTTGGACGGTCACGGTTTCGGTGGCTGCGGTTTCGGTCACGGGCTGTCTCCTGTCTCGTCTTCCGCAAGGATCTGTTCCAACTGGTCGAGCTGGCGATGCCAGCTCATGCGGCGCTCCTCGACCCAGCGTTCGATGCGGGCGAAGGCGGCGGTCTCCAGCATGCAGTGCCGCACGCGGCCGCGCTTTTCCGAGCGCACCAGCCCGCAGCCCTCGAGCAGCTTCAGATGCTGCAGCACCGCCGGCAGGGAGATGTCGCAGGGCTTGGCGAAGTTGCTGGCCGCCACCGGGCCGCCGCTCATCAGCTCGATCATCAGGCGGCGGGTCGGGTCGGCGAGGGCCTGGAACAGCAGGTCGATATCGGTTGATTGGTTAAGCACGGACTTAAGTATCATGGGTCCCGGAAGGGCGCAAGGGACAGTTTAGTGGCGACTTAACTTTGTGTGATCATGCGGGTAACGCGACCGAGCCAAGCGGCGTCAGGTCTTGTGCGACGCGGCGAACGCCTGATAAGGGTTCTGCCATGCTCGATCATCTCAAAGCCAAGAACCGGGCCTGGGCCGCGCGGATGGTGTCCGCCGATGCCGGTTTCTTCAAACGGCTAGAGGCCCAGCAGGCGCCGGAATATCTCTGGATCGGTTGTTCCGACAGCCGCGTCCCCGCCAATGAGATCGTCGATCTCGATCCCGGCGAGCTCTTCGTCCATCGCAACGTCGCCAATCTGGCGCCTCCCCAGGACGCCAACTACCTCTCGGTGCTGCAATTCGCCGTCGACGTGCTGAAGGTGAAGCACATCCTGGTGGTCGGGCATTATGGCTGCGGCGGCATCGCGGCCGCGGTCGACAGCAAGCGCCGCGGCCTGGTCGACCATTGGCTGCATCCGATCCGCGAAGTCTACGAGCAGCATCGCTGCGAGCTGGAGGCGATCGAGGCGCATCGCCCGCGCATGGACCGGCTGTGCGAACTCAACGTCATCCGCCAGGTGCGCAACGTCGCCTCCGACGTGTTCATCCAGGATGCATGGGCACGCGGCCAGGAACTGAGCGTTCATGGCTGGGTCTATTCGCTCTCCAACGGCCACGTCACCGACCTCAACGTCACCGTCGGCAATCCGGACGAGATCGCCAAGCTCGGCTAGGCGGCCGTCTGGCGGTGATTTCCGGGGCTCGAAAATCACCCGCTATCCGGCCCATCGAGACGACTTTCGGTTCGGCTTTTGAGTGATCTTTTCGCAAATCCCGCAAATTGGGATTGCTGGGGATTGTGGGCGCGCTTGGGATGGTTCTATATGCTCCTCGATAAAATCGGAGGAGCGCATCAATGACCATCAACCTGCCCCAGTTGCTCGATGACCTCGTCACGGCCAACCATATCCTCGACAAGCATAATGTCGTGGACTCCTTCGGCCATGTGACGATCCGGCATCCGGAGAACCCGAATCATTTCTTCATGTCGCGCGCCCGGGCACCGGCCTGCGTCGAGATTGGCGACATCATGGAGTTCAAGCTGGACGGTACGGTGGTGGGGCCGAATCCCAATCCCGGCAAGCCCTATTCCGAACGCTTCATCCATGGCGCGATCTTCGAGGCGCGTCCCGACGTCATGGCCGTGGTGCACAACCACAGCCCGAACGTCGTGCCGTTCAGCGTGGTGAAGTCGCAGCGTTTCGGCGCGATCATGCACATGGCGGCGCCGATCGGCTGCAACATCCCCAACTGGGACATCGCGCATAAGTTCGGCGACTGCACCAACCTGCTCGTCACCAACATGGAGATGGGGCGGGATCTGGCGAAGACGCTGGCCGACAATACCGTCTCGCTGATGCGCGGCCATGGCGCGGTCGTGGTCGGGAAGGGGCTGCGCGAGGTCGTGTTCCTGTCGATCTTCATGGAGATCAACGCCGAGATGCTGGTCAAGGCCCAGTCGATGGGCGAAGTGACCTATCTCAGCGAGGGCGAGGTCGCGGCGAATGCCAAGGGCCGGGCGGGCTTCACGCTTGAGCGCGGCTGGGAGAATTTCTGCCGCGGCGTCAACCGTCCCTACTACCCCCAGGCCTGGGAGATGGGCCCGGGCTTCTCGCGCACCGATCCGACGCTTTAAGGCGTCTACTTCACGCCGTCATGGCCGATCTTGACGCCGGCCATGACGGGTAAAGTTAGATGGCGGCCTTCGCCTTTGCGCCGGTCCGCGTCTCGCGATAGCGCTGCAGCAGCTTCTCGAAGCCCTTGAGCAGGTGCCGCTCGGTCTCGGGGCTGTTCTCCAGATAGCCCAGGATCAGCGCTGCGGCCTCGATGGTCGAGACGCTGTCGCGCCGGGGCTCCTTACGCAGCCGGCCATAGCGCGACGGCCAGGGCGGGTTGAGTGCCACCCGCCAGCATTTCAGCAGCCAGGGATTGCGCCACCACAGGGTCTTGGCCTGCGCCCAGCTGCCGTCGAGCAGGATCACGCCTTCGAGATCGCCCAGGGCATCGGCCGCCCGATCGGCGGGCAGCGGCTCCGCCTTCTTGTCCAGCACCAGCACCTTCTGCTGCATCGCCTCGGCCGAAAGCCGGGTCGGGCCCAGATAGAGCACGGCCCAACGCTTGGGATCGGCCGGTCGGCCGATTGCCTTGGACAGGTTCGGCCAGCTCAAGCCGATGCGCAGCCGGGCATTGCTCAGCAACAAGGTCGCAAGCCGTGCCGAGCCCAGTTCCCGGTCCTGTTCCTGCGGATGCTGCAGCACGATCAGCGCCACTTTGTTGGGACGCTGGACGATCTCGGAGCATAGGCACAGCTCGGCCGGCTTGCGGCATTGCGGGCAGTCCGCCGCGGCCTCGGCGGCTTCGGGCGCCGCGCTCTCGGCTTCAGTTGCGCCAAGCTCAGTCATGGACCACCGCGATGCGCAGCGTGTTGGTGGCGCCGGGAGTGCCGAATGGCACGCCGGCGGTGACCACCACCCGGCTGCCGGGCCAGGCGATGCCCTGGGCACGGGCGATACGGCAGGCACGGCCGACCATGTCGCCAAAGGTCTTCACGTCCCGGCTGACCACGGCGTGAATGCCCCAGGCGAGCGAAAGCTTGCGCGCCGTCTCGATATGCGAGGTCAGGCACAGGATTGGCACTTCCGGCCGTTCGCGCGAGGCGCGCAAGGCGGTCGAGCCCGATGTCGTGTAGGTCACGATGGCTGCGGCGTGGATCGTCTCCGCCACCTGCTTGGCCGCCCCGGTGATGGCGTCGGGATCGGTTTCCAGGAGCGGCATCAGCTCGGTATTGATGGTCTTCAGGTATAGCGGATCCTGCTGCACCCGGTGGACGATGCGGTTCATCATGGTGACGGCTTCCAGCGGATATTCGCCGGCCGCCGTCTCGGCCGAAAGCATCACCGCGTCGGCGCCCTCATAGAGCGCATGAGCAACGTCGGAGGCCTCGGCGCGGGTCGGCGTCGGCGCCTTGATCATGCTTTCAAGCATCTGGGTCGCGACGATGACCGGCTTGCCGGCCAGGCGCGAGACATGGACGATGCGCCGCTGCAGGATCGGCACATCCTCCGGCGGGGCCTCGACGCCGAGATCGCCGCGCGCCACCATGATGGCATCGGACAGCTCGACGATGCGTTCCAGCGAATCCAGCGCCGCCGGCTTCTCGATCTTGGCCAGCAGCGCGGCCCGATTGCCGATGAGCGCGCGACCCTCGATGAGATCTTCCGGCCGCTGTACGAAGCTCATCGCCACCCAGTCGATGCCGAGGTTGAGGCCGAATTCCAGGTCCGCCTTGTCCTTGGGCGTCAGCGCCGAGATCGGCAGGATCACGTTGGGCGTGTTGACGCCCTTGCGGTTGGACAATATGCCGCCGACCTCGACCACCACCTCGGCCGAACTGGCCGTGCAGTCCTCGACGCGCAAGCGGACCTTGCCGTCATCGACCAGCAGCGCCATGCCGGGCTGCATCACCGCGAAGATTTCCGGGTGGGGCAGGCAGACGCGCCGCGTGTCGCCCGGCGCCGGGTCGAGGTCGAGGCGCAGCCGGTGGCCGTTGGGCACTGCCACCCGGCCTTCGATGAAGGTGCCGATGCGCAGCTTCGGCCCCTGCAGATCCATCAGCACGCCGATCGGATGGTCGTGGGTTCGCTCGACCTGGCGAATCGCCTCGAAGGTCCTGGCATGGTCATCGTGGGTCCCGTGGCTGAAATTCAGCCGATAGGTATCGACGCCGGCCAGGAACAGCGCCTCGATCATCGCCTGGTTGCTGCTCGACGGGCCGATGGTCGCAACGATCTTGGCGCTCCGGTCACGACGGATGATCGGCTTCATGATTGCTCCTCCGGGAATCCGCATGTTCCAGCATGCGTGTCGAACATCAGTTCACCACTGCGAAGGAACGGCGGCAAGTCCGGAAGGCGCCGCGGAATGGCAGATGAGCGGATAGGGGAGGTCTGTGGTGCCGCTGAATCGGCGGCGTGCGCTACCGGGCTACTCGCCCGGAGCCACTTGATAGCCGTCGTACAGGCCCAGGCTCTCGGCGGCCTTGGCGACGGTGTCGCGCAGCAGGGTCAGCACAGTGGGAGCGCAATTGCCACATTGGGCCTTGCAGCCGTTGGCGCTGTAGACGGCACAAGGGCGATCGGCACCGGCGTCGATGGCTTGTTTGACGTCGCGATCAGTCAGGGCGTTGCAATGACAGATGTACAAAGGCGGTCCTCCGTTACCCCTTCTATCTACGGAAAATGCGAGGCATTCGCAACTGCGCTTTGCGAGGGATTGTCATTCGCAAAATGAGGGGCTTCAGTGGGACGCTTATAAATCCTTTGGTAAACCATATCGGTGCCCGTGGGCTGCGAAAGATTGTCATTCGCAGAAAATTCCAACGAATTCAGATGGTTACTTTGAATTTATGGTTGGCAGGCGATGCGGGCGGTTGTACATCTGGGCCTCAGGTCGAGCTGCCGCCAGACTTCTGAACTTTCCTACCGCTCCACATATTCCTTTCGGACTGGGCTCCTTTGCCGCGTCCGGCCCTGAAACGAGCGGCATCACCCTCAGGAGGCACCATGAAGGCTGATCCCAAGGTCATCGAAATGCTCAACAATCAGCTCACCCACGAGCTGACGGCGATCAACCAGTATTTCCTGCATGCGCGCACCCTGCGCCATTGGGGCGTCGAGAAGCTGGGCAAGTTCGAATACAATGAGTCGATCGACGAGATGCGCCATGCCGATTGGCTGATCGAGCGCATCCTGTTCCTGGGCGGCCTGCCCAATGTCCAGCGCCTCTACGCCATCCAGATCGGCCAGAATGTGGAAGAGATCCTGAAATGCGATCTCGGCCAGGAGGAGAAGGCGATTGCCGACCTGCGCGAGGCCATTGCCTATTGCGAGTCGGTCAGGGATTTCGTCAGCCGTGACCTCTTGCAGCGCATCCTGATCTCGGAAGAAGAGCATGTCGATTTCATCGACCGGCAATTCGACCTGATCCGCCAGTTCGGCGTCGAGCGTTACATCCTGCTCAATTCCTCGCCCGCGAACGAGCAGGAAGGCGACTGAGCGGCCGCTCTGGCGGCTGCTGGACGGCCACCAGGCTCCCGAAGCACCCCTAAGGTAGCGGTCTTCTCGCGCCAGGCTTGCATCCCGACCCCCAAAGGGGCAAAAAGTAAGGCGTCACACCAATTGGCTCGGCCGGTCTCAAGGCCGGGCTCAAAAAGACGTTACGGGAGGCATCATGGAGACGGCATCCGCCTTGTCACAAGCGATGGGGCCGGCCGATCACGGCCGCCGCGATTTCCTGCGTTATACCCTGGCGGCCGGCGCCGCTTTGGCAGCGGCGCCCTCGATGATGGGCACGGCATTCGCCCAGACGTCGAGCTGGCGCGGGGTGGTCGGCTGCATCAAGCCGACGCTGCGTCCCGGCACGCTGGAGGAACTGATCCGCATGCTGCCGGTCGGGATCGGCGTGCTGCCGGTCTATCTGGAGTTCCACGAGGGCACGACCCAGGAATTCCGCAAAGGCGTCGACCAGTACGAGCATTACGTCGAGTTCCTGGCCAAGCATAATTGCGACATCATCCACCCGGAAGGCGCGCCGGTCTTCATGGTGCTGGGGCGGGAAGGCGAGACGAAGCTGACCCAGTCCTGGGAGAAGAAATACGGCAAGCCGATCTTCACGGCGCCGCAGAACCAGGTGAATGCACTGCATGCCTTGGGCGCCAAGTCGCTCTACGGCGCCACGTATTTCCCCGATCCCAAGCAGAACCAGATCTACGCCAAGTATTTTCAGGATGCCGGTTTCAAGGTCTTCGG
Source organism: Allostellaceae bacterium (assembly GCA_035491935.1). Classification (GTDB taxonomy): domain Bacteria; phylum Pseudomonadota; class Alphaproteobacteria; order ATCC43930; family CGMCC-115725; genus DATJJW01. Next base: position 11,991 of record DATJJW010000174.1, read on the forward strand.
CATGGAAGGGCTGAAGGGCATCGATTTTGCCAAGGTGCAGGACGTCTCGGCCGAGCAGATCTACGCCTTCATCAAGAAGGGCTTCCTGGCCAATCCGGGCGGCGACGCAATCTACATGCTGGGTTCGGCCTGGCGGACGCTGGAGATCATCGAGCCCTTGGAGCAGGATCTCGGCGTGCCGGTGGTCCATGCGGAGGTGGCGCGTGCCTGGGAGATCCAGAAGCGCCTGCACGTCAACCAGCCCTTCAAGGGCTATGGCAGGTTGCTGGCGACGCTGCCACCGTTGAAGGTCTAAAGCGTCGATCCTTTAATCCGAACCATCTTTCCCGTTCGTCATGGCCGGGCTTGTCCCGGCCATCTTCGTGGATCACCGAGACAAGCCCGGTGATGGCGAAAAAGACGGCTTGATCACTGATTCGTATTTCAAGCTCGATACTTTAGATAGAAGACGGGCCGATTTCGGGCACCGCGGCCGCGGTCTCGGTCCCCAGCCGGTCGCGGACGTTTGCCATCGTGCCGACGGGTAGGGCTGTGTGCAGCACCACGCGGTTCCTGCCGTCGCGTTTGGCCCGATACATCGCCTGGTCGGCATGGTCGAGCAGGATCGAGAAGCTGTCCTGGTCCTCGAGCATCGCCACGCCGATGCTGACCGTGATCCACAGTGGCGTCGTGACCGCGCCGTCGGCCTTGGTGCAGATGAGCACGGATTCGGCGATGGTGACCCGCAGCCGTTCGGCCACCTCCAACGCCATGGCGCAATTCGTCTCCGGCAGCAGCACCGCGAACTCCTCGCCGCCCAGCCGCGCGATCGTATCGATCTTGCGGATGACGCCCAGGCTGCGTGCTGCCACGGTCTTCAGCGCCTCATCGCCTGTGGCGTGGCCCCAGGTGTCGTTGATGCGCTTGAAATGGTCGAGGTCGAAGACGAGCAGCGCCAGTGGATGACGAAAGCGCCGGGAGCGCCGCATCTCCTCCTGGCCGCGTTCGAACAGCCGCCGGCGATTGGCGATGCAGGTCAGCGGGTCGAGATGGACGAGCTGGCGCAGCTCGCCATTCAGGATGTCGTTCGAGACCAGCATGAAATTGACGGCGCCGGTCGTGCCGGCCACGATCGCCAGAATGAAGAAGGCCATCTCTGCCCAGTCGCCCGACAGCGTATTGACCTGGGCGATCGTATGCTCGCTCGCCGCCAGCATGGCGCGCAGGATCATCAGCCCGCCGAGCACGACGGTGGTGACGCCCGCCACGATATGCGCGCGGCCATGGCCGCGATATCTGAATAGCAGCTCCCACACCATCAGCCCGGAGATATAGAGGCCATACAGGCTGCTGATGACGCGCAGGGCCGGCTGGCTCGGTTGCACGAAGGACCAATAGGCGCAGAACGCCAGGCAAGAACCGATGACCGAGAGTGAATGCCAAGCCGATGTGGGTTTACCCTGGATCTGGCGTACGGCCCAGTAGGTCGTGAAGAAACCGTAGACGATGCAGGTGTTGGCGATGACGGTCGAGATGACCGTCGGCAGCTCGGGGCGCAGCGACAGTATCAGATAGCCGGCGGCGCCAAGAAGCTTGCCCCAGCCGAAGATCTGGAAGGCGCTCGACATGGGCCGCGGATATTCCCACGTCGCGATCAGTACGGCGACTGCAGCGGATGCAGTGTTGACCGCAATGATCAGGGCGAAGGAATAGGGAGTGATCGCGAGCATCAGTCAGTCTTGAAGCGCAGTCCCGAAGTCGGAAAGTTGACGGTCGAAAGGTTCGTCTCATCCCGGTAAGGAGCTCGGAATGCCGAATGATGAGCCATGGATGGTTAAGAAAAGTATTCGCGCTCCGAATATCATTGCGCGCCGCGATTGTCCAAGATCGCCTGGAATGAACAACGGCCTGAAATGAAACCGGGCGGCACGAGGCCGCCCGGTCGGGTTTGCTGCCGGATTGTCGTGGCGAGGATCAGGCCGCCTTGACGCCGGCAATGAAATCCGCCACTTCGCCGCTCAGATTCTCCGATTGGCGCGACAGATCGCTGGCGGCATTGAGGATCTGACCTGCCGCCGATCCGGTGGCGTTGGAGCCCTCGCGCACGCCGTCGATCGTTGCCGAGACGTCCTCCGTGCCCCGCGCTGCCTCGCCCACGCTGCGAGCGATCTCCTGCGTGGCGGCGGTCTGCTGCTCGATGGCCGAGGCGATCGCCATGGCGATGTCCGACATCTGGGTGACGGTGTGGCCGATATTCTCGATCGCCGCGACGGTGCTTGCCGTGAAGCTCTGGATCTCGGCGATGCGCGTCTCGATGTCGCCGGTGGCGCGGGCCGTCTGGCTGGCGAGGTTCTTCACCTCCGAGGCCACGACCGCGAAGCCCTTGCCGGCCTCGCCTGCGCGTGCCGCCTCGATGGTGGCGTTGAGCGCCAGGAGGTTGGTCTGGCTTGCGATCGTCGAGATGAGCTGCACCACCTCGCCGATCTTCTGGGCGCTGTCCGCGAGCTGGTCGACGGTGCTGCGCGTTTCGGCCGAATCCGTCAATGCCTGCTTGGCGATATCGCGCGAGCGGGAGACCTGGCTGCCGATTTCGCGGACTGAGGCTGCCAGCTCTTCGGTCGCGGTCGCCACGGTCTGGACGTTGGCGGAAGCCTGCTGGGCGGCGACGGCGACCTGGGTCGATTGCTGATCGGTTTGGTTCGCGGTCGTGGCCATGGTATCGGCCGTCGCCTGCATCTGCGTCGCGGCGGCGGCCAGGCTCTGCACCAGGAAGCCCACCTTGTTCTCGAAGGCCTGGACGAGCATGTCGAGCGCCTCGGCACGGCGCTGCTTGGCCATGCGGGCGCGTTCCTCCTCGGCGGCCAGCTGCTCGGCGCGGGTCATGTTGTCCTTGAACACCTGGACGGCACCAGCCATGGCACCGATCTCGTCCTTCCGGCCGGTATAGGGTACGGCGGTGTTGAGATCGTGTTCGGCCAGGCGGCGCATGGCCTGGGTCATCTGGGTAACGGGGATTGAAACGCCGCGTACGATGGCCAGAGCGAAGATGATGAAGAGCAGGAGCACGGCGCCGACCAGCGAGCAGACCCAAACGAAGGCCGCGTGACCGGTGGCGGTGCTGCGGACCTTGACGTTCTTGCCCTGCTTGATCTGGTACTTCATGTCCTTGTCGAGCGATTTCCGCATGTCCTGATTGGCCGTGCGGAAATCCTCCAACACGAATTTCGCCGCGGCGGCGTTATTGCCGCTCTTGATCAGGTCGGCCAGTTTGTCCTCGCCCGCGAGGAAGGCGGCCCATTTGGCCTGGATGTTATGGAGCAGCTGAGTTTCCTCGCCCGCATCGACAGTCGGTGCATAGTTGTCGAGCAGCTTGGTCATTTCCTTACGGTAGGCGATCTGGCGATTGATGATGTCCTGCTTGTCAGCCTCGGTGGTCGCCATGGGAAATTGGATGTCGAGCCCGCGGATGCGCTGGATATAGAGCTGCATGCTGCCGACTTGCTGCACGCTGACGACGTTGGACATGATCTGCGCCGCGTCGTCATTGAGCTGAGCGATGCGCTGTGCCGAGAAGGCGCCGAGGGCTGCCACGCTGAGAAACGGCACGCCGAAAGCGATGATGACCTTCCGGCGGATCGAAAGGTTGCGCCAGAAATTCATGCGACTCTCCTAAAGAACTTTTATCCGACCTCGCGCGGATGCCAGCACGACTTATTGAACAAGTTGTTAATAAGAACGAATTATGTGCCCATAGAGGGAAATTCGTCCTCAATACATCGAATTTCTATAAAAATTTCGAGAATAATTACGGTAACTCGATAAGACAAGTGTAGCCACTTGGTGATCATTTATCAACCACAGATTGTGCGTGGACGTCGGGGGCCGTTAGTGGTGGAAAGCGACGCCCCCGCGCCTCGATAGGGCGGCGGGATCCAGGCGGCGCCATCGCCCGGATCGTGATGGTTTTATGGTGCTTCGGCTTCGGCGGATCCGGCTTTAGCTTGCCTGCCGTTCTTCGGATGACCGCGCGTCCTGGAAGGCTCGCAGCCCCTGCAGCAGAGCGTCGAACTCGCCCCGCATCGCCTCCATGCGCTGATGGAGCGCGTCGAGGAAGGCGTCCATCAGCCCCAGCTTGCGCGCCTCGCCGACCCGTCGATAGAAGAAATAGCCGGTTTGGAAGCACATCATCAGCGTGCCGATGTAGACCGAGTGCAGGACTTCCTGGAACGGCGCCGGCCCCTTGAGCGCCAGCAGCGGCATGGCCGCTTCGTAGAATGGCACGAAGCCCATATGCTCGGATTTGGCGCGGGCGATCAGCGCCAGGAATTCATCGGTCCATGCCTGCGCCCGGATCTGCAGGTCGTGCAGGCGCCGCGGCTCGACCGCCTCGCCGGCCGCCTGGAATTTCAGTTCGGTGAATATGCGTTCGAGCACATTGTCCCGGCGTTCCTTGGCCGTGTCGAGCGCCACCGTATGCGCCAGCTTCGGGATAGTGCCGTCGATGCGCACCCCGTCGGAGCAATTGTAGATCCGCGCGTCGGGGAAGGGCACCAGCGACTGGATCATCATCATGCGCGCCCAGTGCAGGATGGTATTGGTGAAGGCCTCGCCGCCGAAATTCGCCGGCATCGGGATGGTCATCGCCCGCACCGGGTCATGCTTGTTTTCCATCCAGGCCGGGTCGGTGTTGTAGAGCGATGAGCTGCTATGGGCGACATCAGCGTTGCGTGTGCCCATATCGACGCCGAACAGGTAGATGCGCCGGAACGCCATCAGCAGGCTTGCGCGCAGCGCCAGGTTGGTCACGGTCGGCGCCATGCCGAAGAGTCCCTGGCCGTCGACGCTCCACATCTTGCTCGAGCTGACGGAGTCGCGATGGAAATAGATCACGCGGCGGAACAGGGCCGCCATCTCGGGCCAGACGGTGCTGGAGGCGATCAGCGTGATGTCCTTCAGCGAGCCGAAGCGTTCCTGCACGATCTGCAAGGCGCTGAAGGAGCCGGGGACGTTCTCCAGTTCGCAATGGAAATCCGGCCGCAGGCCGTGCTTCAGCATCGCCGAGATGCCGGTGCCGCAGGAAATGACGATCGCCTGGTCGCGGAAACGCCGAACGACGTCGACCGTCTTGTCGAAGGAGGGGCCGGAGCCGACGATGAAGATCGGCACGTCCTTGTGCAGCCGCGGCTGCACTTCCAGCAGGTAATGCTCGTAGCGGGTGAGATTGCGCCCGCAATTGTTGAGCATCACCATCTCGTCTTCGAAGAACCCGTCCGAGACGGGCAGCAGCGGCAGCTCCTTGACGAACTGATCGTACACCCCGTCGAGCAGCAGCGAGCGGTAATGGCGATAGGTGAAGGAGCCGTCGAGCAGGCCGAAGCCTTCGCCGCGCATGTACCAGTGGATGCGCGTGTGCACCGCACGCGGCTCGGTGCCGAAATAGAATTGCAGCGTCTGACCACGCTCGCGCAGGCGGTCCAGGATCACCTGCCAATCGATCAGATACATGCTGTGATAGAGGAATTCCGGGAACTCCTCGATCACGATGAAGTAGCGTACCTCGGCCCGTTCGAACAGCTCGGGCAGATGCAGCCCCAGCCCGATGCCGTAGATCAGCAGGTAGCCGGCATCGGCAGTCGCATCCGGCGCGATGTCGGTGATGGCATTGTCACGCAGGTGTTGATGCAGCTGTTCGGCCAGGACGAAGGAATGATGGCCGGATGGCGGCGGCGAGGTCGGCGGGTCCAAATAGAAACGATCGCCCCGTCGCCAATGCTGGTCGAGCTGCTCGCGCGCGAAGGCGTCGGCATCCTTGGCGTAGAACAGCGTATGGCCGAGATCGATGTTTAGATCGGCGGTCTCGCTGCTGCCGACGATGCGCATCACCGGCTCGCGCATCAGATCCATGTAGAGGCTGATCTCGGAGTAGTATTCCCACTCCTTGAACGCGGCCACGTTACGCTGGAACAGTGCCTTGCGCTGGGCGTCGAGCTCGGATGTGCTCAGGGGGGCGGTGACGGGCGTATCGCTCATGCTCAAATCCCTTCCGCCGGACCGGCCAAGCGGTCGGCGATCAAGTCGCGCAGCGCCGTCTCCAGCGCCAGCGCGCGGCGGCGCGCGCCTTCACGGCTTTCGGTCGCGACATCCATGGCCAGGGCCAGGCGGCGTGCCGCCATGCCGTCGGGGCTGCCGGCGGCCAGGGCCGCGGCGACATAGCCCTTGCCATCCACCGCCGCCAGGCGGGATTGGCCGATGAGCTCCAGCCACCCGGCCAGGATCCGGCTCGCGGGCAGGCTGCCGGACAGGCTGACGACCGGGACGCCGCCAGCGGCCGCGATCAGAGCCGCTTCGGCATCGGCATTGCCCGGCGGGTCGAGCAGCACATCGATGCTGCCCAGATATCCTGCCCAATCCGTATCTTCCTGGGCGAAGCTCAGCCGGTCGCCCAATCCCAGCGCCTTGAAGTGTTCCAGGATCGCCTGCGCGCCATGAATGCCACCGATCCGGTCGTTGAGGATACGCAGGCTGGCCCGGCCATCGGCACGCAGGATCTCGGCCCAAAGCTGGGCGGTTGCGGCACCGATGCGGCCGGGACCGGCGGCCGTGCCGTAGACGATGGGGCGACCGGGGCCTTCCACGGTCGGCGAGCGGGCGATCTGCGGCGTCAGCAGGACAAGATCGCCGGGCAATGTCGCGCCGATGCCGTCGATACGCAGTACCGGGACTGCACCGGAGGCATCGGTTCCCGTCTCCGGATGCGTCCAGCGGTCGCCCAGCACGGCATCGAAGCCGCAAGCACCGGCGCTGGCGGCCAGGTCGCCCAGGCTGATCTGCAATGGCACGGGCCGTGACCGGAAGACGACGCGGCGCTGGCGATGCTGCGGGCCATCCAGGTCGATCAGCGCGTCCAGCCCATCATTCTTCAGGATGACGGCCAGGGTCTCGTCATCGAGTTCGCCGATCTCGAGCCAGGAGGTCGCGGCACCGTGCAGGCGGCGCGCCAGCGGCGTACGGGCATGGCCATCGGCATAGCCATGCAGTTCGACGCTGTGGCGCGGCAGAGCCATCAGCAGGGGCAGGATCGTCTCCAGCCCGTCATGCTCGTGCCAGCGCCGCGACAGGACGCCAAGCCGCAGCCGGCGCCCGCCGGGCGATGTGGGCATGGCGCGGCCCATTGGCGGGGGCATGGCGACCGCCTGCGACCAATGCTCGACGGCAGCGGCAATGGCCGTCTCAGGCGCGGGATGCAGGTTCTGGTCCGGCCGGTCGAAGAGCAACCGGACGGGCTCCCAGGCCAGGGCTTCGCCGCCGGTGGCCAGGCACGCCACATGCCGGCTGCAATCACCGGCCTGGTCCCATTCGCCGAGCAGCGCCATGGTGCGGCCGAGATCGGCGATGTCCTCGGGCTTGTTCGGATCGAGCTTATGCAGGGTCAGCAGGGCATCAAGCGCCTCATAGGGGCGGCCGAGGTGGCGCCGCGCATCTGCCAGGCCGCGCCAGGCGATGGCATCCTCGGCATTGAGTTCGGTCGCCTGGCGGTAGAATTTCTCCGCCTCGTTCCAATGGCATTCCTGGGCCTCCATCGCCGCGCGCTTGCGTACCGGCTCGTCCTGGATGCGGTAGAAATAGGCCTCGAAACTGCCCATCCAGGCCGGCAGCAAGCCGGGGATGTCGAGCCGCCGTGGCGCCCCGGTTGCCAGCTTGGCGTAATAGACCGCCTCGGGCACGCGGCCGAGCCTCGCATTCATGATCGCCAGCGCCTCGATATGCTGGCGGGTATCCGGCGCCTGGGCATGAGCGGATTCGAAGGCGCTCAAGGTCTTGCTCATCTCTTCCAGCCGCAGCGAGACGAGGGCGGCGAGATGGTAGGCGAGGCCGGCGGCCAGCGGCTCGGCGGCGGCGGGCAGCTTGCGCAGCGTTTCGAGCTGGGTGAAGGCCGACGAGGCATGGCCGGCCTCCAGCGCGTTCAGCACCTTGATCGCATGGTCCCGGAAAATGGTATCCAGCGACGGCGCCGCCGCTTGGGCGGCGGGGGTGGAGGCGGACGGCGGCACGGTCACGGGCAGTCTTGATCCTAGGTCGGCTTGATTGCACGGGAATAAGCACGAAGCTGTCCGGTAATGGTAAAGAATTGCATAATCGAGGCAGCGCGGCCCAAGAACGTGGCCCAAGATTGCGGCCGATAGTTGCGGAACGCATCCGATCGCTCCATCGTCGTCATGAAGGCGGCGTCAGGGATGGCGGCGCGCCGTGACGATGGGCGGAAGAAACATGATCGATCGCAGGACCTTGCTGCTTTCTGCAGCTTCGCTGGGTTTCTCCGCAGGCATCGCCCGGGCACAGACGCGGACCACGACGACGGTGACCGAAACACGGACGGTTACCATCGGTCCCCCCATTCCCCTCACGCCGCCGCCTCCCGTCCCGCCGCCGCGGCCGATCCATATCGACACCGAGAACGTCCTGCTCTGGCCGTCCATGCCGCCCAGCGGCGGCGGTCCCCTGAGCACGGCTCATGCCGACGCCCATGGCGCGGTTTCCGATGTGTCGGTGCCGACGCTCACCGTCTACCATCCGCCCAACCCCAACGGCACGGTGGTGATCATCGCCGCTGGCGGCGGCTATCGGCGGATCGAGATCGGGCTGGAGGCGCGGCCGGTGGCGATGTGGCTGGCGGCCCAGGGCATCACGGCCTGCGTCCTGACGTATCGTTTGCCGCCCGAGGATTGGGGTTGCGGCATCTTCGCGCCGTTCCAGGACGCGCAACGTGCGGTACGGCTGGTGCGTGGCACCAATATCGGCGTGGCCAAGCCGCCGGTGGCCAGCAGCGTTTCCCAAGGCGCGGCTGTTCACGGTGGGGCGTCGCAGGGCAACCCATCTCGGGGCATGGCGTCTCCAGCAGCGGCACGGCCTGTGACCGGACCGAAGCGGGTCGGCGTGATGGGCTTTTCGGCCGGTGGCCATCTGATGGGCATGGCGAGCGCGCAATGGGCGACCGACCTCTATCCGCCGCAGGATGGTCTCGACACGATCACCGCCCGCCCCGATTTCGCCGCGCTGATCTATCCGATCATCACCCTGCGGCCGCCTTACAACGACACGGAGACCCGGCGCATATTGCTCGGTGACCACCCGACCGCCGAGGAAAGCGCCGGCTGGTCGGTCGAGCCCCACGTCAAGGACGATTGCCCGCCGGTCTTCCTGGTGCATGCCGCCGACGACAAGGTGGCCCCGCCCGAGAATTCCGTGATCATGGCTGCGGCCTGCCGGCGGGTGGCGGTGCCGGTCGAGCGCCTGCTGCTGCCCTCGGGCGGCCATGCCTTCGGCCTCGGCCATCCGGGTACGCCCTCGGCCACGTGGCCGGCGCAATTCCTGGCCTGGCAGGCCAAGGCTTGAGGTTGGCGGGATAAGGTTGGCTAAACCTCGGGCCGCGATTAAGCTCCCCCCCAATCCAGGGACGTGGGCGTCATCAGGGGGAGAATGCGCGATCATGGGGTCTGCCGAGCCGCACCTTCGACATCCAGTGCCGCAAGAATTGCGTCCAGTGGTCTGCATCAGCCAGGCAAGGCTGAATTCCTATCGCCTGCCGTCCAAGGTGCTGAAGCCCATCCTGGGCAAGCCGATGCTGTGGTGGCACCTCGCCCGGCTGAAGCAGGCGCGGCTGGTCGATAAGGTCATGCTGGCCGTCGCCGACGAACCGAACGCCCATTTGCTCACCGACATCGCCGACGAGCTCGGCATCGGCTGGGTCAGGGGATCCGAGACAGATGTGCTGGAGCGCTTTCGCCTGGCGGTCGGGAAGGCAGATGCCGGCACGGTGATCCGCGTGACCTCCGACTGCCCGGTCATCGATCCGGTGTTGATCGACGAGACGGTGGCGCGGTTTGCCGCATCCCATCATCCGAATCCCGATGCCGGCGGGCGGCCGCTCGACTATCTGAGCATCGACATCGCCCGCCTGCCGCGCGGGCTGGACGTCGAGGCGCTGACACGGGCGCAATTCGACCTGGCCGCGGCCCAGGCGCAGGAAAAGCCGGATCGCGAACATGTGACCTATTTCGTCTGGCGCCAGCCGGAACGTTTCGCCGTCGGCCATTGGGCGCCGGACAGCGCCGATTTCGGGCATCTGAGACTATGCGTCGACACGCCGGAGGATTTCGCCCTGGTCGCCGAGATTTATGCGCGCGCGCTGGGACCGATCGATGCGAGCCGGCAGTCTCTGCCGGAAGGCTGGTGTTTCGGCTGGCGGCGCGCCGTCGAATTGGCCGCAGCCCTTCGTGCCTGAGCTCGCGGTGCGTTTGATCTTGCAGCGGGCACCCTCGCTGCCAATCTCCAGGAAACCCACTGTGCCATGGGTTGTATAGGGAAGGATGACGATGGCGAAGATATTGGATAAGCGGCGTGTTTCGCTTTTGGCTCCCAGCGCATTTCTGATGGTCGGTGCGTTGCTGATGGTCGGCACCGGCGGCACGGCGCGGGCGCAGGCGCCGGTGGTCTATGGCGACGGATCGGGCTCGGTCGCCCCGGTGGCGCCAGCCTCGGGCTCCGATGCCACGACCATCACCGATCCGCAGCAGGTCGCGGCCTGCCTGTGCGCCGAAAGCGCCATGCGCAATGCCAGGGCCGAGATGCTGATGCAGCATCAGAAATACGATGATGCGATCAACCGGCTGCACCAGCTGAACGATCAGGTGACAAGCCGGCGCGACCAGGTCGATCCGTCCCAGCCGGACCAAGTCCAGGCCTATCGCAACCTGGTTGCCGAATCGGAAAGGGCCAACGCCTTGGTCTATAACCATGCGACGCCGGATTACGACGCCGCCGTGCACCGGTACAATGATTCGGTCGCCACTTATAATTCGACCTGTGCCGGCCGGGGCATCACGCCGGAGCTGAGGGCCCAGGTGCAGGCCAATCTGTACTGCCCGGCATCGCATTCATCGACCACGACGACGACGACGATCTCGCCGCAACCGTCGCCCTAAACGGCCGCCACCCTAAACGGCTGCCATCGGAAACCGGCTGGCGTCGTTCAATCGTGCTTGTGTCCGGCATGGCTGCCATACAGCCGTGCCGGATCGATCTCGACCGGCGCCACCTCGACCAGTTCGCCATTGCGTACGGCGCGGAAGAAGCAGGAGCGGCGGCCGGTGTGGCAGGCCACCCCTTCCTGATCGACCAGCAGCAGCAACGTGTCCCCATCGCAATCGATGCGCAGCTCGACCAGATGCTGCACCTGGCCGGAGGTCTCGCCCTTGCGCCAGAGCGACTTGCGCGAGCGCGACCAATAGCAGACCCGCCCGGTCGACAGCGTTTCGGCTACGGCGTCCGCATTCATCCACGCGACCATCAGCACCTCGCCCGTATCATGCTGCTGGGCGATGGCGGTGACCAGGCCGGCCGCGTCGAAACGGATCTCGGCAAGGATGGGGCCAGGGGCGGGAGTGGTGGCGGCGGCTGACTCGGTCATGGTCATCTCAAGTGCGCCAGCGCAGCGTGCGCGGCTTCAAGGGGTTGACGAAGGCGCGCCGCTCGGCGCGGGCGCGCAAGATTTCCTGCTTCAGCCGGAAATACCAGCGGGCCGGCGCGTCGGCGTCGCCCAACAGCAGGACCGGCGGGTCATGCTTCAGCCCTTCCTGCTGCAGGGCCATGACGTCGCGGTCCTGCCTGAGGAATATGCGCACGAAGGGGCGCAGGAGAGGGCGCAGCACCGAGAGCCAGGGTTGCGTCCAGTAGATGGAGTGGGTGATGCGGGTCTGTTTCGGCCCGATCGGCGTCAGCGTCGTCAGGTGGCACATGATGTGGCGGCCGACGGTGATCCGCTCCCAGCGCACGCTTGGCAGGTGGAAGACGATCTCCGTTTCCGGCGTGCCGCCAAGGATCTTGTAGGCACGGGAGTTGGAGGAGGGCCGGTGCTTTGCCATGATGAAGCCCCAGGGCGAGGGCTCGAAGCGCTTCTCCTTCAGCCGGACGCTGCGGCCGGAGCGCCAGAACCAGGATTGGTGTACGAAGGGGCCATGCGCCGGGTCCATCAACCCGATTACCGCGTCGTCGATGCCGCCATCCAGCATCACCGCCTCGCGCATGCGCGGCACCGCATCCTCCAGCCCTTCCATGACCGGCACGGGCGGCGCGGCATCCATCGCCGCTTCCGACTGGTCGCCGATATAGACCCAGATATTGCCCTGGAGCTCTTGCACGGGATAGCTGCGGCAGCGGATGCGGCCGATCTCGGTCTTTCCCGGCTCGGCCAGGGCCGGAATGGCGGTACAGGTGCCGGCGGCATCGAAGCGCCAGCCATGATAGCAGCATTCGATCTCGCGCCCGTCGAAACGGCCGAAGCGCAAGGGGATGCCGCGATGCGGGCAGAAATCGGCCAACGCGAAGACCTTGCCATCGGCGCCGCGCCCAAACAGGATCGGCTCGCCCAGGATGGTCTCCGGCCTTGTCTTGCCCAGTGTCAGCGCCTCGGCCGGCAGGGCGAAGTACCAGGCGTCGCGCAAGGGCGCGCGCGTTTTCTCGCGCTCATCGGCGACGGGGGCGGTACCGGTATCGGAATCCAGCGAGTCCAAGCGGGACGGTGTCCTTGTCGTTTGTGAGCGTCAGGGGATGCTCCAACCCAGGCGCATACTCCACAACGCGGCACCTTGCAATGTCGCGGCCTTCGAGACCCGCGCGGCAGCATCGCCATCGGCGGGCTTGATCGGGCCGGGGATTATCCGCTAGGCAGGACAGGCCATGCAGATATTCCGGCATTATACGCCCTTGCCTACGACGGCGCGGGGCGCCGTTGTGGCGCTCGGCAATTTCGACGGCGTGCATCGCGGCCATCAGGCCGTGCTGGGGGCGGCGCGCGAGCAGGCGCAGGCCCTGGGCGCGCCGTTGGGCGTCGTGACCTTCGAGCCGCATCCGCGCAGCCTGTTCCGGCCCGACGATCCGCCCTTTCGCCTGACGCCCTTCCGGGTCAAGGCGCATTGCCTGGCCGATCTCGGCGCCAGCCTGCTGTTCTGCCTGCATTTCGACCGCGCCTTCTCGATGATCTCGGCCGAGGATTTCGTGCGCGACATCCTGGTCGGTGGGCTGGCCGTGCGTCACGTCGTGATCGGCTGGGACTATGTCTTCGGCCGTGGGCGCGGCGGCGATGCGGCGCTTTTGAAAAATCTGGCCGATCAATTCGGTTTCGGCATTACCACCGTCGATCCGTTCGGCGACGGCAATGGTACGGCGGAGCCCGTCTCTGCGACGCGCATCCGGCAATGCCTGGAGGCGGGCGACGCCAAGGGGGCGGCGCATCTGCTCGGCCGGGCCTGGGAGATCGACGGCCGCGTGGAGCATGGCGACAAGCGCGGGCGCACTTTGGGATTTCCGACCGCCAATGTGCTGCTGGAGGACTATCAGCGGCCGCGCGCCGGCGTCTATGCCGTGCGTGTCGGGCTGGAGGAGGGCGCTCAGGTCCTGTGGCATGACGGTGTGGCCAATATCGGCACGCGTCCGACCGTCCATGGGCTGGACCTGCGGCTGGAAGCGCATCTCTTCGATTTCGACGGCGACCTCTATGGCCGCCATGTCCGGGTGGCGCTGATCGACTGGATCAGGCCGGAGCAGAAATTCGCCGGGCTGGATGCGCTGAAGGCGCAGATCGCCGCCGATGCGGATGCCGCGCGAAAGCTGCTGCGTGACGCTTAGCCCCGCTGACCGGAATAGTCAGCCGGGCTGACCGTAATAGACTGTCGGGTCCGGCACGCCGGCCTCGGCGAAGCCCTTCCGGCGCAATTGACAGGAATCGCAGGCGCCGCAGGCAAGGTTGGGCGGCAGCGGATCGTAGCAGGACAGCGTGAGCGCATAATCGACGCCCAGTTCCGTGCCGCGGCGGATGATATCCGCCTTGGTCATGGTCATCAGCGGCGCGTGGATGGTCAGCGGCGCTTGGCTCTCTTCGACCCCGGCCTTGGTCGCGAGATTGGCCATGGTCTCGAAGGCGCGGATGAATTCCGGCCGGCAATCGGGATATCCCGAATAGTCGAGCGCATTGACGCCGATGAACAGGTCCTTGGCGCCGGTGACCTCCGCGAATGCCAATGCGAAGCTGAGGAAGATCGTGTTGCGCGCCGGCACATATGTGACCGGGATGACGCCGTCCTCGCCGATGCTGCCGGCGTCGCGATGCTTGGGCACGGCGATGTCGTCGGTGAGCGCCGAGCCGCCGAATTGCCGCATGTCGAAGCTCATCACCGCGTGGCGGGCGACGCCCTGGGCCTCGGCCACGCGACGGGAGGCGTCCAGTTCCAGGCGATGGCGCTGGCCGTAATCGAAGCTGAGCGCGTTGACCGTGTAACCGTGAGTACGGGCGATGGCGAGCACCGTCGCGGAATCGAGGCCGCCGCTGACCAGGACGATGGCCGGACGCCCCTGGGTTTCCTGGGTATGGGAGCGAGTATCGCTGGGGGACGCGTGCATGCTGTCTTCCTAGCGAAAAGCGGCCGCAGGTGACAGGGCATTTCCATAGAATTTTATTCGCATTCTATGAAATTTGATTGTAAGTTACGCCCTCATAACGTCGGCAAGCACTTTCCCTAAGGACTGGAATGTCTTTGTTGGGTTCCTCCCAAACCCGGTCATGGATCGGCGTATCGACTACCTTCCAGGCAGTTTTCCTTGCGGCGCTGTGAGCCATCGGCATGTTTCCCCCATTACCCTATACCGGTGTCATGGAGATGCTTGCGTTGCTCGTATCGGTTGCGATCACGGGTTTCGCGGCGGGCCTTCTCTTTACGCGGCGGCTGACGGGCAGCATGCGGGAACCGATCGGCGCGCTGGTCGATCAGGTCAACCGAATGAGCCAGCTGGATTTCGCCGCGGGCACGCCGATCCGCTCTGCCGCTGCCGACATCACCGAGCTGGCCCGGGCGGTCGAGACGATGCGTCTCGCCCTGGCGCCCATCGCGCGCTTCGTGCCGCGCCGGCCGGTCGAGGCGCTGCGCGACGCTGGACATGTATTGCAGCCGGGCGGCGAGACGCGCGAGGCGACGATCCTGTTCGCCGATCTCGATGATGTCTCGGGGCTGGCGGGCAAGCTCTCGCCGCATGAGCTGATGCTGAGAGTCTCGGGCTATCTTCAGGAGGTGTCGCAGGCGGTTACCGACCATCGCGGCATCGTCGACAAATACGTCGGCGATGCGGTGATGGCCCTGTGGAACGCGCCCAGCGATACGCCGGATCATGTGGCGCTCGCCTGCCGAGCGGCGCTGGTTGCCCGAAGCAATCTTGCCGCCTCGGCCATCCCGGGGGCTGGCCAGGGCCGGCTGCCCATCGCCCTGCGGGTGGGGCTGCATACCGACCGCGTTACTGCCGGCATCCTGGGTACCAGCGAGCATCTCAGCTACACGGCGCTTGGCGGCGGGGTGAACATCGCTGCCCGGTTGGAGAGCATCAACAAGGGCTATGGTACGGCGATCTGCGTCAGCCAGGCGGTCCGCGACCAGGTGAGGGACCGCTTCCTGATGCGGCCGCTCGACGTCGTTGCGGTCAAGGGGCAACAGGAAGCGATCGGCATCTATGAATTGATCGGCTTCCTGCCCGATACGGTCGGTGGTGAGATGGATCCCGTCGTCGTGCCGGAACTGGTCGCGACACCGCTGCAGATGATGAAGGCGCGCCTGACCGAACAGGCCTTCATGCGCTGGCGCGCCGGCGACATGGCGGCGGCGGGCCGGGCCTATGGCAAGCTCGCCCGGACCTTTCCGGGCGACCGGGTCGCCGAGCTCTACATCAAACGCTGCGCCATCGCGTCGTCCACCATGCGGCATGCCGACATCGATTCGGAGGATGTCGATGATTCGGAGGATGTCGATGATTCGGAGGATGTCGATTCCGGGCGCGTTCCCGCGGACGAGAATTCGCAGCGGGAAATCCTCGCCCGGCGTGGCTGAGCCGCCATAAGGCCTGAGGGCCGGCGAATTTAACGGCCGTTTATCAAATCCGCGATAGCATTGCCGGCATGCCGCATCCATGGTGCCGTCGTGAGGTTGTAATGTTAGGGGCGAGGGGCGGCGGCTGTAGCGTATATCCTGGGGAATAGCATTTCCCGGCCAGCGTCATCCGAACAGGAGTGGTGGACTGCCGGAACCGGCAAGGCCCTTGCCTTGCCTGCAAGCCCCTTGATGAATGCAGCAAAGGAAGCCTGATGACGTCTATGCCTGCCCGTCTGCTCGGTCTCGCCACGGCGGTGCCGCCTCATGCCATCGGCCAGGACCGCGTGCTCGACATGGCCAAGCGCCTGTTCGGCAATCGATCCGCCGAAATCGAGCGTCTCTTCCCGGTCTTCGCCAATAGCGGCATCCTGACCCGGTATTCCTGCGTGCCGCTCGAATGGTACGAGGAGACCCATGGCTGGGCCGATCGTAACCGGGTCTTCCTGAATCATGCGGTCGACCTGCTCGAAAAGGCCGCACGCCGGGCGCTCGATCGGGCGGGCTTGGGCGTCGACGATATCGGCGGCATCGTCGCCGTCTCGACCACCGGCGTTGCCACGCCCAGCCTGGACGCGTTGCTGATGGAACGCATGGCCATGCCGCGTACCATCACCCGGCTGCCGATCTTCGGCCTCGGCTGTGCCGGCGGCGTGCTGGGCCTGGCCCGGGCCGCCACTCTGGCCGAGGCGCAGCCGGACAAGGCCGTGCTGTTCCTGGTGGTCGAGCTGTGCGCGCTGTCTTTCCGCCGCGACGATCTCGGCAAAAGCAACATCGTCGCGACCGCGCTGTTCGGGGATGGCGCGGCGGCGGCGGTATTATCCTGCCGCGGCGAGGGGCCGGCGATCCGCGCATCGGGCGAACATCTCTGGTCAGACAGCCTTGACATCATGGGCTGGGACGTCATGGATGACGGCATGCGAGCGATCTTCTCCCGCGACATCCCGGCCCTAGTCACCACCAAGATGGGGGCTGTCGCGCATGACTTCCTTAAGCGCAACGGCCTGTCGCTGAAGGATATCGGCCAGTTCGTCTGCCATCCGGGCGGCATCAAGGTGCTGGATGCGCTGGAGGCGATCTTCGGCTTGGGCCTCGGTTCCATGACCGAGGCGCGCGGGGTCCTGCGCGACTTCGGCAACATGTCGGCCGCGACCGTCATGTTCGTGCTGGAGCGTGTCTTGAAGGCCGGCGGCCTTGGTCAGCGGGCGATGCTGACCAGCCTGGGGCCGGGCTTCACCGGCGCCTTCCTCGTGCTCGAAAATTCATGACAATCCTCTATTGGATCCTGCTTATCGTCGCCGTCCAGCGTTTGGCCGAGCTGGTCTATGCCAACCGTAACACGCAAAACCTGCTGGCGCGGGGCGGGGTCGAGATCGGCCGGCGCCATTATCCGCTCTTCGTGCTGCTCCATGGCGGCTGGCTCATCGCGATGCTGCTGCTGATCCCGGCGCATACGCCGCCGATCTGGCCGCTGGTCGGTGTGCTGGTCCTGCTGCAGGCGGCGCGCATCTGGGTCATCGCGACCCTCGGTCCCTATTGGACGACGCGCATCATCACCTTGGCCGAGGCGCCGGTGGTGCGCAACGGTCCGTTCCGCTTCCTGCGCCATCCCAACTATACGGTGGTGGTGGCGGAGATCGCGGTATTGCCGCTCTGCTTCGCCGTGGCGCCGCAGGCGCAGGTGATCGCGCTGGTCTTCTCCGTGCTCAACCTCATGCTGCTTGCCTGGCGGATCCGGGTCGAAGACGCGGCTCTCAGACCGAGGCGCACCCTGTGATCGACGTCGGTCACGGCTGTCTCGATGGCACGTTGGAGGAGGGGGAACTCTACCGCCGCACGCCGGTCAAGGCCTGGGTGGGCTTTTTTGCACTCTGTGTCGGCATGTTCATGGCGGTGCTCGACATCCAGATCGTGGCCTCCTCCCTGCCCGACATCCAGGCGGGGCTGCATATTCCGGCCGATGATCTCGCTTGGGTTCAAACGGCCTATCTCATCGCCGAGGTCGTGGCGATCATGCTGTCGGGCTGGCTGACGCCGGCCCTATCCACGGGGGGTCTCTTCACCCTGTCGGTCGTGTTCTTCACCCTGGCCAGCCTCGGCTGCGCCGGCGCGCACAGCTTCGCCGGGCTGATCTTCTTCCGCGTGGTCCAGGGCTTCTTCGGCGGCGCCATCATCCCGACCGCCTTCACCGCGGGCTATCGCATCTTCCCGATCCGGCTCCAGCCGCGTGCGACGCTGGTCGCGGGCTCGCTGGCCGTGCTGGCGCCAACCATCGGTCCCTGCCTCGGCGGCTACATCACCGAGAATTACGACTGGCCCTGGCTGTTCTGGATCAATCTGCTGCCGGGCATCCTGGTCTCGCTCACCACCTGGTTCACCGTGCATATCGACCGGCCGGATCCACGGCGCTGGCGGCATATCGATTTCGTCTCGGCGATGCTGCTGGCCGTGGCGCTGGCCAGCTTCGAGATCGTACTGACCCGGGCGCCGATCATCGGCTGGACCCATCCGAGAACCCTGTTCCTGGTGGCGCTATGCGGGCTCACGGCGGTCTGGGGCGTGCGGCGTTGCCTGGCCGATCCCGATCCGCTGGTCAATTTCCGCATCTTCCGCCGCCGGCATTTCTCGATCGCCTGCGCCCTGACCTTCATCTTCGGCACCGCCCTCTATGGCACGGTCTATCTGATGCCGCTGTTCCTGGGCTATGTGCGGCACCATACGGCGCTGGAGACCGGCATGATCATGACGGTGATGGGCGTGGCGCAGCTTCTGTCCGCACCGGCTGCAGCCTATGCCGAGCGGCGCTTTTCCTGCCTGCTGGTCACGGGGGTGGGCTTCGCCCTCTACGGCGTCGGGTTGATCGCCAACGGCTTCGAGACGCCGGCCACCGACGCGGCACAGCTTTTCTGGCCCCAGGTGCTGCGCGGCCTTGCCGTGCTGATCTGCTTGATCCCGGTGACCAATGCCGCGCTGAGGGGACACGATCCCGAGCATCTGCCCCAGGCCAGCGCCCTCATCAATCTCATCCGCAATCTGGGCGGCGCCATCGGCATCTCGCTGGTCGATACACTGATCAACCTGCGTCCGACGCCCATCGGCCAGGGGATCGTCCGTAAGCTGATGGCCGGCGACCGCGCGACGGCGGCATTCGTAGGCTTGCCGTTGGATCGTTTCCACGGGGTGCCGATCGGTCCGGTCTCGGCCGCCGATCAGGAATTCGGCCGTCCGCTCATCGAGAGGGCAGCGGCAACCATCGCCTTCAACGAGGCTTGGTTATTGCTGGGCATCGCCATGCTGCTGGCAGCCTGTCTGATCCCGTTCCTGCGCCGCCGCTGAGGCTACCCAGAAGCCATTCTGCTGGCCGCTTGGCGGCGATTTCCTGTGCTCCGGTGCTCACGTACTTAAGTACGCTCCGCTCCGGTGCTCGGGAAATCACCACAATACGACTTACCGGAGCGGCCTCTGGAAACAGCCTCTGGAGCCAGCGCAGGAACTATTTAGGCGGCGTTCGACTTCTTCGGCTGGACATAGGCCAGCGCGGCATGTTCGGCGCAGTAGGGCTTGCCCGGCAGCGCGCGCTCGCCACAGAAATGGAAGCCCTTCTCGCCCGGATGGCCATGCGGCCAGGAACAGGTCGGGCCGGCGAAGCCGAGGAATTTCGGCACGGCCTTGATCCGGGGACGGCTGACCGGACCCGACTTCAAGGGCGAGGGGCGGGGGGTGAGCGACAGGCGATGCGCCTTACCGACCACGGCATTCTTGGTGATGCCGAGACGGCGGCCGATTTCCGCCGTCGAATGACCTTCAGCCCAAAGAGATGTCAGTGCGGTGATCCGCTCCTCAGTCCAGACACTATCCATGACCAGTCCTCGGCAAGGGTTTCAACTACCATATACGGTAGCGGTTCTGGTCATGGACCGCAATATTTATGGTGCCGCGACTCGGCTAAAAGCTGTGGACGACTCTGTGGAGAAGTCGGAGTCAAGGGCCGCGGGCGCGAATCACAACGATTCATACGGTATCTAAATACCAAAATTCATTGGTGCTGCTATTTTTGTCAGCCACAATATCTAGTAGGGGCTGCTATGTGCCGACTCGGACACCCGAGTCGCCATGGCCCGGTCGGCCTATTCCTGTACCCCAACGGCGGGAAGCGACGTCGCATTGGCCGACGGCGTCAGCACGAGGGAGAAACAGCTGTTTGAACCACGACATGCAGGAACACCTGACGCCCGCCGCACCCGCGGACGGCCCCATCCCGCCGCGATGGCGACGAAATGGGGCCCGCACGCCAGGAGGCGGCTGGGCGCGCAGGGGCCGTGGTTCAGAGGGTTTGCGTCAGGCCGGCTGGGATTCCGGTTCGTCGCCGACGGTTTCGGCCTCGACGATCTCCGCCTGCTCGGACTCGGCGCCGGAGGTCGAGACCGCTTCGCCTTCGCCCTCGGCTTCCGTATCCGGCATCGGATCGGCCGGGGTGGTCGGGCGCTGCATCATATGCGCCGGGTTCTCACCATTGGCGTTCATGATGCGGAAGTAGTGCTCGGCGTGCTGATAAAAATTCTCTGCCGCGATGCGGTCGCCGGCGGAGGCCGCCTCACGAGCGAGCGCCACATAGCGTTCGAATACCTGATAGGCATTGCCGCGAATTTTGATACCCGGGCCGTTGCTGTCAAAGGTCTGTTGGCGGTGCGGGGAACGCTGGCGGTTGCCACCGCCATTGTTGTTGTGCCCGTTCATCATGTTGCCGCCGCTGCCGCCGTTGTTGTTGCGGCCGCGCGACCGTTTGTTGGGACCTGATCTCATGGCGCCTGTCGACGATGAATTGATGCTATGACGGTGGCTTGGTCCACGGCACCGACACGCAAATCGCGCGGCAAAGACCCTATGGCTGGAATTACTCGGGGGCGGGAGATGCGCCCGAAACCCGTCATGGCCGACCCGTCAATGGCGAACCCTAGTCGTGCGCGCGCCGCTTTCCAATAGTTATTTTGGCTACCCTAGGGTGCTTGGGCCACAATCACGCGCTCTATGTTGCCCAAGTCACGCTTGATCTCGATGCTCGGCAAATTTTGCCTAGTCAAAATGGCGGCAATGTCTTGGGCCTGACCCTGGCCGCATTCGAAGGCCGCGATGCCGCCGGATTGAAGCAGCCGGCGGGCGGCCGGCGCCAGGATACGGTAGGGCGCGAGCCCATCCGGGCCGCCATCCAGCGCCAGGGGCGGGTCGTGCAGCCTGACCTCGGGCATGAGCGTGGGCAGGTCGGCACTGGCGATATAGGGCGGGTTCGAGATGACGATGTCGAATGGGCCGCCGAGACTTGTATCCCAATCGCCGACGACGAAGCTGGCGCGGTGGTTGAGATTCAAACGCCGGGCATTCTCTGCCGCGACTCGGGCTGCACCCTCCGCCCGGTCGACGCCCAGCCCCCAGGCATTCTTCAATTCCGAGAGCAGCGCCAGCAGCAGACAGCCGGTACCGGTGCCGAAATCGACGAGTCGCAGCGGCCGGCTCCTGTCATCGATCTGTGCCAGCACCGCTTCCACCAGCGTTTCGCTGTCGGGGCGCGGGTCGAGCGTGTCGGGGCCGAGCAGGAAATCGAGGCTCCAGAATTCGCGCGAGCCTAAGATGCGCGATAGGGGCTCATGTGCTCGCCGCCGCGCCAGCAGCGCCTCGAAGCGTGCCACCTGGGCTCCATCCAGCTCGGTCTCGGGCCAGGACATGATGGTGCTGAAGCTGATGCCGGATGCATGCGCCAGCAAAAACCGGGCCTCGCGCATCGGCTGCTCGATATCGCTCTGGCGCAGGAGCGCCGCCGCCATGCGCAGGAGGGTTTCGATGCGCATGGGCGGATCGGAGCTCAGGAGATTTCGGCGAGCTTCGCCGCCTGGTCCTCCGCGACCAGGGCTTCGATGATCTCGTCCAGCGCCTCGCCCGAAACGATCTTGTCGATCTTGTAGAGGGTAAGGTTGATGCGGTGGTCGGTCACCCGGCCTTGCGGGAAATTATAGGTGCGGATGCGCTCCGAGCGGTCCCCGGAGCCGACCTGGCTCTTGCGATCGGCTGCACGCTCGGCGTCGCGTGCCTGGCGTTCCATGTCGTAGAGGCGCGAGCGCAGCACCTTCAAGGCTTTGGCCTTGTTCTTGTGCTGCGATTTCTCGTCCTGCTGAATGACGACCAGGCCCGTCGGCAGATGGGTGATGCGCACGGCGCTGTCGGTAGTGTTGACCGATTGGCCGCCGGGGCCGCTCGACCGATAGACGTCGATGCGCAGATCCTTGTCCTCGATCTGGATATCGACTTCTTCCGCCTCGGGCAGCACGGCGACGGTGGCGGCCGAGGTATGGATGCGTCCTTGCGTCTCGGTCTCGGGCACACGCTGCACCCGGTGCACGCCCGATTCGAATTTCAGCCGCGCGAACACGCCGCGGCCGGTGATGGTCGCGGTCGCCTCGCGATAGCCGCCGAGGTCGCTTTCCGACAGGCTCAAGACCTCGAAGCGCCAGCCATGGCCTTCGGCATAGCGCTGGTACATGCGGAACAGCACGGAAGCGAACAGGGCGGCTTCCTCGCCGCCGGTGCCGGCACGCACTTCCAGGATGGCGTTCTTCTCGTCGGCCTCGTCCTTGGGCAGGAGCTGGATCTGCACCTCGCGTTCGAGCTGGGGCAGACGTTCCTTGAGATCCTGGAATTCCTCCTCGGCCAGCGCCTTCAAATCCGGATCGCTGTTGTCGGCGATCATCGCGCCCAGATTCTGCATCTCGGCCTGCGCGTTGCGCAGCGCCTCGATGCTCTCGACGATCGGCGTGAGATCGCTCAGTTCCTTGGACAGCTTCTGGAAGCTCGACGCCTCGACGTTGGGGCCGGCCAGGATGTCGTGCAGCTCCGCATGGCGGGCGCGCAGGCGATGCAGCTTGTCTTCGAAGGCCGGGGTGCTCATCAGGCGCGACCGTCCAATGCCGCCAGGCGGTCGAGCAAGGAGGATTCGGCCACCTCTTCCTGCGTGCCCTCATCGAGCAGGCGCAGGCTGACCACGCCCTTGGCGATCTCGTCCTCGCCCAGCATGACCGCATAGCGGGCATTGATCTTGTTGGCGCGCTTCATACGCTTGCCGGCGTTGCCGCTATAGCCCAGATCCACGGCCCAGCCGGCATGACGCAGCTTCTGGGTCAGCACCAGGGCCTTCAGCTCCGCCGCTTCGCCGATCGGCACGATGGATATCGCGCGAGGGGCGGCCACCGGCTCGGCCAGCAGCATGGCCAGGCGTTCGATGCCGCCGGCCCAGCCGACCGCAGGCATCTCCGGGCCGCCCATGACCGGCATCAGCCCGTCATAACGGCCGCCGCCCAGCACCGTGCCCTGAGAGCCCAGCGAGGTGGTGATGAACTCGAAGGCGGTATGGCTGTAATAGTCGAGGCCTCGCACGAGGCGCGGGTTCAGCTCGTAGGATATGCCCAGCGCGTCGAGGCCGCGGCGCACGGAGGCAAAGAAATCCTTGGAACTCTGGTTCAGGTAATGCTCGAAGGACGGCGCCTTGGCGACGATCGCCTTGTCGCCCTCATCCTTGGAATCGAGGATGCGCAAGGGGTTGCGCGAGAGACGGTTGCGGCTGTCCTCGGACAACCCGTCCAGATGCTGGGTGAAGAAATCGACCAGTGCCGCCCGATAGGCCTGCCGGCTCTCGGTATCGCCCAGCGTGTTGAGCTCCAGCACGCAGGAGGGCAGCACGCCCAGCTCGCCCAGGATATGCGCGCCGAGTGCGATGACCTCGGCATCGGCCTGCGGCTGGGCCGGGCCCAGCAGCTCGACGCCGATCTGATGGAATTGCCGGTAACGGCCCTTCTGCGGCCGCTCGTGGCGGAACATCGGGCCGCTATAGAAGAATTTCAGCGGCGTGGCTTGCGTGAGGCCGTTGGACAGCACGGCGCGCGCGACAGCGGCGGTGCCCTCGGGACGCAGCGACAGCTTGTCGCCCGAGCGATCCTCGAAGGTGTACATCTCCTTGGAGACGATATCGGTCGCCTCGCCGATCGGGCGCGAGAACACCTCGGTAAACTCGAAGATCGGCGTCGCGATCTCCTCGAAGCCATAGCGCTGGGCTATGAGCCGTGCCGTTTCGGCGACGATGCGGTGGCGGCGGGCATCTTCGGGCAGCAGATCCTGCGTGCCGCGCACCGCCTGGAGCTGAGCCATGACCAGTGGACCTTTGGGTTAACGGACTGAACTAGAAACGAAACCGCCGCCCGGACCGGCTATGGCGCGGGCGGCGGGTATGGGTACTCTATATCGGTGGGCGGCGCTACTCGGCCGCCGCTTCGGCCGCCTCGGCCTCGGCCTCGGCCTTGGCCGCTTCGAGCTGGGCGGCTTTCTGTTCGACCAGATGAACCAGGTGGTCGACGATGTTCTTGTCCTTCAGGCGATGATCCGGCAGGCCGGCGATGTAGACCTGATGGGTGTCGTTGCCGCCGCCGGTGAAGCCGATATCGGTCTCGCGTGCCTCGCCCGGGCCGTTGACCACGCAGCCTATGACCGAGAGGGTGAGCGGCGTGGTGATGTGGGCCAGGCGCTCTTCCAGCACCTCGACGGTCTTGATGACCTCGAAATTCTGGCGCGCGCAGGAGGGGCAGGAGATGACGGTGACGCCGCGACGGCGCAGGCCCAGCGCCTTCAGGATGTCGTAACCGACCTTGACCTCCTCGACCGGATCGGCCGAGAGCGAGACGCGCAGCGTATCGCCGATACCGGCCCAGAGCAGCGAGCCCAGACCAATGGACGACTTGATCGTGCCCATACGGAGCGCGCCGGCCTCGGTCACCCCCAGATGCAAGGGGTAGTCGCAGGCTTCGGACAGCGCCTGGTAGGCTGCCACCGCCAGGAAGACGTCGGAGGCCTTGCAGGAGATCTTGAACTCGAAGAAATCATTGTCCTCGAGGATCTTGGCATGGTTGAGCGCGGATTCGACCATCGCCTCGGGGCAGGGCTCGCCGTAACGCTCCAGGAGTTCCTTCTCCAGAGAGCCGGCGTTGACGCCGATGCGGATCGAGCAATTGTTGTCCTTGGCGGCCTTCACCACCTCGCGCACGCGCTCGGCCGAGCCGATATTGCCGGGATTGATGCGTAGGCAGGCGGCACCGGCCTTGGCGGCTTCGATGCCACGCTTGTAGTGGAAATGGATGTCGGCGACGATCGGGATCGGCGACGCCTTGACGATGTGGTGCAGTGCCGCGGTCGATTCTTCGTCGGGGCAGGAGACACGGACGATGTCGCAGCCGGCAGCAGCCGCGGCCTGGATTTGAGCCACCGTCGCCGCGACGTCATGCGTCAGCGTATTTGTCATGGTCTGCACCGTGATCGGCGCATCGCCGCCGACCGGCACGTTGCCAACCATGATCTGACGGGACTTACGGCGGATGACGTCGCGATAGGGACGCACGCTCATGGTACTCGGGCTTCCGATAATTGACCGGTAGTGGCTGATATAGCGCGTTTGATGCGCCGCAGGAAGCCTAGCGCTAGCCGCATTGCGGCCGGCACATGGCCCCTGTCGGCCGTGGCGCGGATAGTGCCGCTATTGAATGGTGCCGTGGCTGATGCTCGACGGGTCGAGGCTGACATGCCTCATCGACTCGCCCAATCTGCCGACTCGTGGCTCCGGATGGCCATCGACGGTGAATTGCAGCGCGCCGGCATTGCCAGTCCACATGACGAGCCCCTTCTTGTCGGGTGCGTTGTAGACATCGCCTTCCTGCATGGTGCGCGTGGTCAGAACCTTGCCGCTGGCGTCGGAGACCTGGATCCAGCTCTTGGCGGTCGCATGGGCCACGACACGGGCCGGCTTCGGTTGACCATAGACATGGCCGGCCGGTGCAGGCTCGGCGGCGGATGCCGCCGTGGCCGAGGCTGGCTGGCCGTTGGCCGCCAGGTTGCTTTGGCTCTGGGCTGCGTTTTGGCCCTCATCCGGCGCTGCCGAGGTCATGGCGGACGGGGCAGCAGCCTCCTGGCCGGCGATCGGTTGATTGGAGGGCGCCGTTTGGCCGGCATTCGGCTGGCCGCCGGTCGCCTGCTGGATATCCGGCGGCATGGCCGCGGCCGGATTGGCCTGCGATGAGCTGGCCTGCGTTGAGTTGGCCTGCGTTGAGGTTGCGGCAATCGTGGGTGCCGCGTCAGGGGCAGTCGTGGCCTGACCCCCATTGACTTGGCCCCCATTGACTTGGCCCGAGGCAGACCGGGCCGCCGGTGCTGGGGAGGCGGGCAGGCCGGGCGTCGCCGTATTGGGCACGGCCGGCGCCGCTATCGGCGC
>DATJJW010000175.1:0-25144 GCA_035491935.1 Allostellaceae bacterium
GCCCGCTTCGGCCGTGGTCATCCGGCCGCTTACCGGGTCGTATATCCAGGCGGCGACGATGCGACCCGCACGGGCATAGGCGACCATGACCGCGAAGAGCGGCATGCCGGCCGCGAAATTCGATGTGCCGTCGACTGGATCGAGGATCCAGAAATCCTCGTGCCGGCTGGCGGTGCGCTGGAGCAGCGAAGGGTCCTTGGCGGTCGATTCCTCACCGATCACCACCCGATCGGCAACCGCCTTCAGTCGCGGGATCAGCGACTGCTCGGTCTCGATATCGGCGATGGTGACGAGATCGCCCGGCGCCTTTTCGCGGATGTCATCGGCGGCGAGATTGTCGAAGCGCGGCATGATCTTCTCGGCCGCAACCTCCTTGATGGCGGCGCTCACGGCCTGGATATCGAGCCCGCTCATCGCTCCTCGCTCACGGCCTTTGCCGGGCAACGAAGCGGTCGCGGTCGGCATCGCTGAGATTGACCACGAGATGGGCCATCTCCTCATCATCCTCGCGCTCGATCACTTCGCCATGGGCATAAAGCCAGGCGATGCCGGCGCCATCCGACAGGCTGACGTCGAAGGGCACCGGCTGCATATGCACGCGCAAATGTCGGTCGAGCAGCTCGAGCAACGCGTCGCAACCCTCGCCCGTGACCGCCGAAAGCGCGACGCTCTCATGGTCGGCCCCGCCATTCCCACCACCATTATTCATGTTCAGCCACCGCCGGCGCAGATCGGCCAGATCTTCCGGCCCCAGCAGGTCGATCTTGTTGAACACCTCGATCAGCCCGGCTTCGACCCGGTCGCCCAATCCCAGTTCGGTCAGCACCGCCTCGACATCGGCCTTCTGCGCGGCGCTGTCGGGATGGGCGATGTCGCGCACATGCAGGATGATGTCGGCCTCGGCCACCTCCTCCAGCGTCGCCCGGAACGCCGCGACCAGATGGGTCGGCAGTTCGGAAATGAATCCGACCGTGTCGGACAGGATCACCGGCCGGCCAGACGACAGCTTCATCGTGCGCATGGTCGGGTCCAGCGTCGCGAACAGCATGTCCTTAGCCAGGATCGCCGAGCGCGTCAGCCGGTTGAACAGGGTCGATTTGCCGGCGTTGGTATAGCCGACCAGGGCTACCACCGGATAAGGCACGCGCTTGCGCGCGCGGCGGTGCAGATGGCGTGTGCGCTTCACATCCTCAAGCTCGCGCTTGATCTTGGTGATGCGTTCGCTGATGAGGCGCCGGTCGATTTCGAGCTGGCTTTCGCCAGGACCGCCGAGGAAGCCGAAACCGCCACGCTGACGTTCCAGATGGGTCCAGGACCGCACCAGCCGCGAGCGCTGATAGCTCAATGAGGCAAGCTCGACCTGCAACCGGCCTTCATGGGTGCGCGCCCGCTCGCCAAAGATCTCCAGGATCAGCCCGGTCCGGTCGATGACCTTGCAGGCCCAGGCCTTTTCCAGATTGCGCTGCTGCACCGGGCTCACCGTGCCGTCGACGACGGCGACACCGATCTCGTGCTCCCTGATCAGGGCCCCCAAACTCTCGACCACGCCACCGCCCAGCAATGTCGAGGGCTTCGGCTGGTTGAGACGAACGATTTCGGCGGCCACCACATCGAGCCGGATTGCCTCGGCCAGGCCCACCGCCTCCATCAGCCGCGCCTCGGGCGAGCGTTCGGCCTCACCCGCCTCATGCGGCGTGCGGATATGCGGATAGACCACCAGCGCCCGGCCGGTCGCGCCGGTCAGGTCATCCCCGAAATCGTAACCATTGGACTCCTGTCGCGTCATGAACGGATCAGAGGTCGAGGTCCTTGTCGCCTTCGAAGAGCTGGACCGGCTGGGCTGGCATAATGGTCGAGATGGCATGCTTGTAGACGAGCTGCGAATGCGCATCACGGCGCAGCAGGACGCAGAAATTGTCGAACCAGGTAATGATGCCCTGAAGCTTCACGCCATTCACCAGGAATACCGTGACCGGGGCCTTGTATTTGCGGACGTGGTTCAGGAACACGTCCTGCACGTTCTGCGACTTTTCTGCTGCCATGGGATTTGCCCCTTGTGCCGTTTTTTTGGAGTCGTCATTGCGACCCACAGGTTGACATAACCTCGGCTGCATAATTTTGCCGGAGGGACCGTCCGTTATTCGGACAGCCGGACTATTGTGGTCTTCGTCGGTTATTTGTTCATAGTGAATTCGTGTTGCAACTGCGAGAAGGCAGGATTGCGTCCAGCAAGGTACGGCAGTTCAAAAAGGTTAAGATCGGCCCCATCGCTTGAATCTCAGGTGCAACGGGCTCTGAACCCACCAATACCGCAGTGCAAGAGGCATTGTGGGCGCAGATGACATCGATATCGGTGTCGCCGACGAACCATATACCCGAAGAGGGAACGATGCCACCAGGAGCCAATGCCTGGGCCACGGGCGCCGGATCGGGTTTGTCCGCTGGCGCATCGCCAGCGCCGATGATCGCGGAGAAATAGGGATTCCAACCCAGCGCCGCAACCTCCGCCCGGAGCAATCGGCCAGTCTTATTGCTGACGATGGCGAGATAGATTCCCGTCCGGTGCAATGCTTCGACCAGCTCCGCCGCGCCGTCCAGGACCTTGAGCCGGGCAATATGCACTTCCTCGAAATGCTTCAGATAAAGCCCGCGCGCCTCTTCCCAACGCGGCCCGAACATGCGCGGGAATGAGTCGCGCAAGGAATGCCGCACCTTGGCCTTGACCTCCGCAGGCGTCCATTCCGGGTAATCGAGGTCGCGGAAGGTTGCGTTCAGCGCATCGCCGATCACGCTCCAGGAGTCGACAAGGGTGTTGTCCCAGTCGAAGATGATGCCGCTCGGAACGATGCCGATCTCTCCTCTCATCAGTTGGCTGCCCGCATCAGCGCGCCTGGTCCAGATGCCGGCGATAGCGTTCGGCAAGCGCCGTGGTGAAGCGGCCGGGCTTGCCGTCGCCCACCGGCTGGCCGTCGATTCGGGTGATCGGCAGAACATGCGCCGTGGTGCTGGTCAGGAACGCTTCGGAGGCCACTCTCGCCTCCTCCAGGCCGAAGGCGCGCTGCTCGAAGGGCAGGCCCAGCTCGGCGACCAGTTCGAGCACGACCAGGCGAGTGATGCCGTTCAGGATCTCATCGCCGCTGGGCCGGGTCAGGAGGACGCCATCGGCGCTGACGATCCAGGCATTGCTGGAGGTGCCCTCCGTCACCTGTCCCTGATCATCGATCTGCCAGGCTTCATGCGCGCCCTGGTCACGCGCCACCTGCTTGCCGAGAATGTTGGGCAGCAGAGAGACGCTCTTGATGTCGCAGCGGCGCCAGCGGATGTCGGGAATGGTGACAATGCCCACCCCCTCCGCCATCGCCTTGGCCGAGGGCGCCGCGAGCCGCTTGGCGGTGACGACGAGTTGCGGCCAGGCCGCCGTCGGAAAGCCATGGTCGCGCGGCGCCACACCGCGGGTGATCTGCAGATAGACCATGCCGCGCTTGATGCCATTGCGTTTCACCACCTGGCGCAGCACATGGCGTAACGGCGCCTCTTCCATGGGGGCCATGATACGCAGCTCGGCCAGCGAACGCTTCAGGCGCGCCAGATGCGCCGCCTCGTCGACCAGTTGCCCGCGTTCGACCGCGACCACCTCATAGACGCCATCGGCGAAGACATAGCCGCGATCGTCGATCGAGACGACGGCAGCGCCATGCGGCACATAGCGGCCATTGACATAAGCGATACGGGACATGCGGGGACTACTTCAGCACGACCGGGACAACACGACTAAGGCACGACCCGGAGCGTGCGCTCGCCATTCAGCACGCCCAGCGATTTGAGCTTGCGGTGCAGGGCCGAGCGCTCCATGCCGATGAATGAGGCGGTACGCGAGATATTGCCGCCGAAACGCGTGACCTGCGCCAGCAGATATTCGCGCTCGAACACCTCGCGCGCGTCACGCAGCGGCAGGCTCATGATCTCGCCGCCTTTCTCCCATTTCAGCACGGTCGGCACGATCGAGCCGATCTCGGCCGGCAGCATGTCGGCGCGGATGAGATCCTTGGAATCGCCCGGCGCCATGATGAGCAGCCAGTCGATGACGTTGCGCAGCTGGCGGACATTGCCCGGCCATTCATAAGCCTGGAGCGCCGCCATCGCATCCTCGCCCAGCTCGCGCTTGCTGAGCCCAGCGCTCTTGGCCGAACGCTCCATGAAGTAGGTCACCAGCAGCGGGATATCCTCGCGCCGGTCGCGCAGCGGCGGCAGGCGGATCGGCACCACCGACAGGCGATAGAACAGATCCTCGCGGAACTTGCCGGCGGCGATCTCGGCGGCGAGATCGCGGTTGCTTGATGCCACGACGCGGACGTCGACATCGACCTTGGCCGAGCCACCGACGCGCTCGAAGACCTGCTCCTGCAGCACGCGGACGATCTTGCCCTGGGTCTCCAGCGGCATGTCCGAGACCTCGTCGAGGAACAGCGTGCCGCCATGGGCCTGTTCGAAGGTGCCGATCTTGCGTGGGCCTTCGCCATCCGTCGCCTCGGTACCGAACAGCTCGACCTCCAGCCGCTCCGGCCGCATGGTCGCGCAATTCATCGCGACGAAGGGCCCCTTGGCACGGCGCGAACGCTGGTGCAGCAGCCGCGCCACAACCTCCTTGCCCGACCCCGCTGGGCCCGTGATCAGCACGCGCGAGCCGGTCGGCGCCACGCGCTCGATCGCCTGGCGCAACTGATGGATGACATGGGCGTTGCCGATCATCTCGACATCGCCGCCCGAACGCAGTTTCAGCTCCTCATAATCGCGGCGCAGCCGGGCAGCCTCGATGGCGCGCTCGACCTGAAGCAGCAGGCGATCGGATTTGAACGGCTTCTCGATGAAGTCATAGGCGCCGATCTTGATCGCCGCCACCGCCGTCTCGATGGTGCCATGGCCGCTGATCATCAGTACCGGCAGGTTCGGCGCCTCGCGCCGCAGGATCTTCAGGATTTCGATGCCGTCGAGCTCGCTGCCCTGCAGCCAGATATCCAGGATGACGAGGCTCGGCTGACGCTGACGGATACGGGCCAGCGCCTCCTTGCTGTTCGTGGCATCGCGGGTTTGGTAGCCCTCATCCTGCAGAATGCCGGCGATCAGCACCCGAATGTCGGCTTCGTCATCGACGATCAGGATGTCATGCGCCATGAGGTTCAACTTCCATCCGAGGCATAGTCGCCAGGTCCTGCTTTGACGCCGGAGCGGCCTGCAGGGCATCGCTTCTGGAGAACACCAGGCTCACCCTGGCGCCGCCTTCCGGAGCATCTTCGAGTATAAGCTCGCCCGCATGGTCTTCCATGATCTTCTTGACGATGGCAAGCCCCAGCCCGGTTCCCTTCGTCCGGGTCGTGACATAAGGCTCGGTCAGGCGCTCGCGCGCTTCCTTAGGCAGGCCTTTGCCGTTGTCGGTCACGGAAATGACGGTTTTCCCACCTTCCTCGCGCAGCTCGACGACGACATGGCCGCGCGGAACCTCTGCCCCACCCGATTCGGCAACCCGGCCATGGATCGAATCGACCGCATTCTGCACAAGGTTGATCAGCGCCTGGCTCACCTGCCGCGAATCGCAGCGCACCATCACCGGATTCTCGGGCGCCAACAGGTCGAAATCCATGTCGCCATTGGCAGTGCGCTGCAGGAACACGGCCTGGCGCACGATCTCGGTCAGGCTCTCCTCGCGCATGACCGGAGCCGGCATGCGGGCGAATGACGAGAACTCGTCGACCATGCGGCCGATATCACCGACCTGGCGGATGATCGTGTCGGTGCAGAGCGAGAAGGTGTCGGGGTCGCTCTTGATCTCGCCCAGGTATTTGCGCTTCAGCCGCTCGGCCGAAAGCTGGATCGGCGTCAGCGGGTTCTTGATCTCATGCGCGATGCGTCGGGCGACATCGGCCCAGGCCGCCTTGCGCTGGGCCGCCAGCAGTTCGGTGATGTCGTCGAAAGTCACGACATAACCCTTGATTTCGCCCTGCCCCGTTTCGGCAGTGATGCGTACCAGCAGGGTCATGGCGCTCTTCTGCGTCATGAGGCGGATCTGCCCTTCGACCCTGCGCGTCGGCTGCTCCAGCGCCGCCTCGATCAGCGGCGCCATGTCGGGCATGATGCCGGCGAGCGGCTGGCCCAGCATCTGGTCAAATTCAAGGCCCAGCAGCACCGCCGCAGGCCGATTCGGCAGGGTCACCACCCCATGCTCGTCGAGACCGATCACGCCGGCGGACACACCGGTCAGCACCGCCTCGGTGAAGCGGCGGCGGTAGTCGAGCTGGCGATTGGCCTCGACCAGTTCGCTCTGCTGGCTTTCGAGCTGGTCGGTCATGCGGTTGAAGGCCCGGCGCAACGAACCGAACTCGTCATTGCCGAGCTCGTCCACCCTGGCCGAGAGATCGCCGCCGCGCACCTGTTCGGCCGCGACGATCAATCCCGCGATACGCCGGGAGATGCCGGTCGCGAAATTGAGGCCGACCCAGACCGCGACCAGCAGCAGCAGCATCGCGGCGCAGCCATAGATGACCACGAATTTGATCTGGAATAGCGAGCGCTGGTTTTCGAGCTGCTGGTATTGATCGACCGCCTCGGTCGTCTTCTTGACGTAGTCGATGACACGCCGCTCGATCGGCCTGCCGACATAGAGCATGGCGTTGGGCATATTATCGAGCTTGACCAGCGCGCGGACCCGGTCCTCGTTCTCGCTGGTCAGCACCGCCACCTCATCGGAGTCGGCGCGCTGCACTGCCCATTCCGGGATGGGCTCGAATTGCAACCCGAAGCTGAGCGTGCTGCTGCCCAGCACTTGCCGCGTGTTGCGGTCGAAAACGATGGATTCGGTCAGCTGCCGGGTATTCACCTCCGCGTCCAGCAGGTCGTCGAGCAGCCGGCGGTTGGCGAACAGCTTGAAGCCCTCGCGATTGAGGTCGGCGGCCATGGCCAACGCATCGGCGCGGATGTTCTGCTGGTGCTCCTGCAGATAGGCCTGCGCCACGGCACGGGATTCGCTCAGCGCGGTATGCACCTTGTCGCTGAACCACGACGTCATGCCGAGGCTGAGGAACAGGTAGGAGAAGATGCCGACGATGATGGCCGGCGTCACCGCCACCGCGCTGAACAGCACGACCAGGCGGATATGCAGCCGCGAGCCCGCCAGACCCCGTCGGCGCTGCACCCAGATCTCGACCAGGCGTTTGGCGACCACGGCGCCAAACACCAGCAGCATGACGAAGTTGATGTAGAGCAGCAGCAGCAGTTCGCTGGGCGAGGCCTCGAAAGGCGAGGAGCCGCTGGCGGTGACATAGGTCGCCAGCCCCGACAGGATCGCGGCGACGGCCAGACCAACCGTGAATTTCTGTTCGAGCCCGGTGCGCGCCGCCCAATGGAAGAAGCGCCGCCACCAGGACGCGCGGCTGCCCTCGGTAGGCGTGCCGGCACGTTCGAGGGCCGCGAGGCTACCTTGGCCGCCCTGGCTCTCGTCCTGTGGCCGGCCTTCATCCTCTGGTACGGGGACAACCGCGCGGTGTGACGGCGGGGCCGCTATCGGGAAATCTTCTTCAGTCACGAAGCTATTTTAGGCCGCGGACGACCTGGATGTCCAATTCCCGAATCTTCTTGCGCAACGTGTTGCGATTGAGGCCCAGCAATTGAGCCGCCTTGATCTGGTTGCCACGCGTCGCGGTCAAGGTCAGCGTGATCAGCGGGCGCTCGACTTCCTGGATGACGCGGTCGTAGAGACCGCCGGCCGGCAGGCTGTCCTTATGGGCCGCGAAATAATCGCGCAGATGCCGCTCGACCGCCTGGCCCATGCCCTCGTTCGGCGGGACCTCGCTGATCGCCGGGCTCGCCGCGATCTCGGTCAGCTCCTGCTCGACGACGTCGACGTCGATCACTTCCTGGGTATAAAGCGCCGCGATGCGTCGGATGACGTTTTCCAGCTCGCGCACATTGCCCGGCCAGCGATAGAGCTTGAGCCGGTCCATGGCGGTGGCGGTGATGTTCTTCTGTGGCAGCCCTTCACGCGCGGCCTGGCTCAGGAAGTGCCGGGTCAGGGCCGAGATGTCCTCGGCACGCTCACGCAAGGGCGGCACCCGTATCGGCACGACGTTCAGGCGATAGAACAGATCCTCGCGGAACAGGCCCTGGCGGATGAGCTGGCGCAGGTCGCGATGGGTCGCCGCGACGATGCGCACATCGGTGCGGATCGGCGTGCGCCCGCCGACGGAGGTATATTCGCCCTCCTGCAGCACGCGCAGCAGCCGGGTTTGCGCCTCCAGCGGCATGTCGCCGATCTCGTCGAGGAACAAGGTGCCGCCCTGGGCCTGCTCGAAGCGGCCCTGAGCGCGGTTGACAGCGCCCGTGAACGCGCCCTTCTCATGGCCGAACAACTCGGATTCAATCAGCTCGCGTGGAATCGCCGCCATGTTGACGGCAACGAAATTGCCGTTGCGCCGCTTGCCGTAATCATGCATGGCACGGGCGATCAGCTCCTTGCCGGTACCGCTCTCGCCGGTGATCATCACGGTCAGGTCCGTGCCCATCAGGCGGGCCATGACCCGATAGATCTCCTGCATCGCCGGCGAGCGGCCGATCAGCGGCAGCTTCTCCTCATCCTCCTCCGCGGTCGCCGGCATGGCGGCGGTCGGCTCCGACAGCGCGCGGTCGACGACATTGATCAATTCACGCAGGTCGAAGGGCTTGGGCAGATAGTCGAAGGCGCCGCGCTCGGCCGCCTTGACGGCGGTAAGCAGCGTGTTCTGCGCGCTCATGACGATGACGCGCAAATCCGGCCGCAGCTTCTTGATGCGCGGCAGCAGGTCGAGACCGTTCTCGTCCGGCATCACGACGTCGGTAATCACCAAATCGCCTTCGCCGTTGGTGACCCAGCGCCAGAGCTGGGCGGCGACGCCCGTCGTACGGACATCGTGACCGAGGCGCCCCAGAGCCTGATTGAGGACGGTACGGATGGCGCGATCGTCGTCGGCAACGAGGATGGTGGCAGCGCTCACAGCTCGTCTCCTCCCCGGCCCATTTCGGATTCCGGCACCATGGGCAGCATGACCCGGAAGATGGTGCGCCGGGGCTGGCTATCGAATTCGATGACCCCGCCATGGTCGCCGATGATCTTGGCGACGAGCGCCAATCCCAGGCCGGTGCCATTGTGCTTGGTGGTCACGAAAGGGTCGAAAAGATGTTCGTCGAGATCCGGCGGAATGCCGCCGCCATTGTCCTGGACGGAGACGACGAGCGGCAGGTGCACCCGGCTGTCCGATCCCGGCACCGCCAGGCGAATGCCATGCTGATAGGCGGTCGACAGCGTGATCTCGCCGCCTTCTTCCCCCACCGCTTCGGCTGCGTTCTTGACCAGGTTCAGGAAGACCTGCACCAGCCGGTCGCGGTTGCCATAGACCAGCGGCAGCGAGGGATCGTATTGCTCGACGAAGCGGACATGGCGGGCAAAGCCGCTGCGCGCCACCTTGCCCACCCGTTCCAGCACCTGATGAATGTTGACCGGCTCGCGTTCGAGCGGAAAGGCGTCGGAGAACATGTCCATGCGCTCGACCAGCGCGCAGATGCGGTCGGTCTCCTGGCAGATGAGCTGGGTCAGCTCCTGATCCGCATCGCTGGCCGTCTGCTCCAGCAGCTGTGCCGCCCCCCGGATGCCCGAAAGCGGGTTCTTCACCTCATGCGCCAGGATTGCCGCCATGGCGGTGACCGAGCGCGCGGCATGGCGATGGGTCAGCTGGCGGTCCATCTTGAGCGCCATCGACATTTCCTGGATCGACAGCACCACCGAGCCCGGGGTTTCCGGCAAGGGCGCCGCCTGCACGGAAATCAGCCGCTGGCCCAGCCGCGGCATGTCGATCTCGATGGCATGTTCCGAGACGCTGGCCTCGCTGCTGCGCACGGTGTCCACCAGCATGCAGATCGGGTTGTCCGGCGTCACGACATCGGTGAGCGACGTGCCGTTCAGCACCGTGGCGCCGGCGTGGAAGAAATTCTCCGCCGCCGGATTGGCCGAGCGGATGATGTTGGCCTCGTCGACCACCAGCACGGCGATCGGCATGGCCGCGACGATGGCACCCGGATCGACTGTATTGCCCCGGCCGGTTGAGGGCCGCAGGAAAGCGAGCGGCTTGGGGATCATGCCGCCAGCCGGTCGAGTTGGGGCGCGTAGAAGCTGTGGATCAGCTCGCGCACGCGCGCCGCATCGCCCTGCTGGTTGATGGTCGCTCGGAACTCGGCCGAGTCGGCCAAGCCGCGCGAATACCAGGCGATATGCTTGCGTGCCATGCGAATACCCGTCTCCTCGCCGTAATGCACCAACATCGCCTCAAAATGCTCAAGCACCGTGGCGTATTGCTCGGCAAGCGGCGGATCGGCGCGGCGCTCGCCGCTGCGAAGATATTCCGCGACCTGACGCAGGAACCATGGGCGGCCATAGGCGCCCCGACCGACCATGACGCCATCGGCGCCCGACTGGTCGAGGGCGCTGCGTGCTTCGTCCAGCGTGGTGATATCGCCATTGACCACGACCGGGATCGAGACCGT
Organism: Allostellaceae bacterium; assembly: GCA_035491935.1. Classification (GTDB taxonomy): domain Bacteria; phylum Pseudomonadota; class Alphaproteobacteria; order ATCC43930; family CGMCC-115725; genus DATJJW01. The sequence continues at coordinate 10,564 of DATJJW010000175.1, forward strand.
CTCCTTGACGTTGCGCACGAAGCCCCAATCGGCGCGACCCTCATAGAATTGGCAGCGGGTACGGCCATGGATCGTGACCATGCGGATGCCGCACTCCTCGGCGATCCTGGCCAGCTTCGGCGCGTTGCGGCTGTCCATGTCCCAGCCCGTGCGCATCTTCAGCGTCACCGGCAGGTCGACCGCCTTGACCGTCGCTTCCAGGATCTTGGCCGCCGTCGTCTCGTCGCGCATCAGCGAGGAGCCGGCATGGCCGTTGACCACCTTCTTCACCGGACAGCCGAAATTGATGTCGATGATCTGCGCGCCCATATCGGCGTTCAGCTTCGCCGCCTCGGCCATCACTTCGGGCTCGCAACCGGCGAGCTGGACCGCCATCGGGAATTCCTCCGGCGTCTTCTCGGCCATCTTCATGGATTGGCGACTCTGGCGGATCATCGCCTGGCTGGCGATCATTTCCGACACGACCAGACCCGCGCCGCTGCGCTTGACCAGGCGACGGAAGGGCATATCCGTCACTCCCGACATGGGCGCCAGGATGACCGGATCGGCCAGGGTCACGCTACCGATAGTGATGCTCATGATTTATGCAAACTTACCACATCGCCCAATGGTTACGCAAAGTAGCGTCCCTGCCGCCACGTTGCAAACCAAAGTTAACAATTTTCCGAGGAAAGGCGCGATTCGCCGCCGATATCGCCACGGCGGCACCGTCGCCGAACGACCCGAAACATAACATGTCCCGTCCGGCGGAGACGAGCATGCGTTCTGCATGAGCGAAATGACGAGGTCTCTTGGCAGGAAAGCCGGCTGCCGCTAGGGTCCGCCGCATGTCTCAAGCACCCTCTTCTACCCCTTCCTGCCACGTGTTGATCGTCGCCGGCGGCCGGGGTTCGCGTTTCGGCGGTCCGCTGCCCAAGCAATATGCGCCGCTGGCGGGCAAGACGGTGCTGCGCCACACGGCCGAGGCGTTCCTGTCCCATCCGGGCGTGACCACGGTCCGTGTCGTCATCCATGCCGACGACCGTGCGCTCTACGATGCAGCGACTTCCGGCCTCAACCTGGCACCGCCGGTGATCGGCGGCGTGCAGCGGCAGGATTCGGTGCGCAACGGGCTTGAAGCCTTGGATGCCAAGCCCGACGAGCTGGTTCTGATCCACGACGCCGCCCGGCCGATGATCAGCCATGGCGTGATCGACGGCATCATCGCCGCGCTCGCCGACAAGCCCGGTGCCATCGCCGGCCTGCCGGTGCGCGACACGGTGAAGCGCGAGGGCAAGGCGGGCATCGAAGCGACCATCGATCGCACGGGATTATGGCGGGCGCAGACGCCGCAGGGTTTTCGCGTTGGTGCGATATTGGCGGCGCATCGCGCGCTTGCCGGACATGAATTGACCGACGATGCGGCGGTGGCCGAGCATGTTGGCATGGAGGTAGCATTGGTCATGGGCGAGGAAGACAATTTCAAGATCACCACGGCCGAGGACCTGGCACGCGCCGAATATCTCAAGCTCGCCAGTCTGGGCGATGTGCGTACCGGCATGGGCTACGACGTGCATCAGCTGGTCGATGGCGATCATTGCTGGATCAACGGCATCCGCATTGCCCATGACAAAACCTTGCTTGGCCATTCGGACGCCGATGTCGGCCTGCATGCGCTGACCGATGCCATCCTGGGCGCGCTGGCCGATGGTGATATCGGCAGCCATTTCCCGCCGACCGACGAACGCTGGCGGGGTGCAGATTCCTCGAAATTCCTCGCCCATGCCGGCGATCTCGTGAAATCCCGGGGCGGCATGATCGCCCATTGCGACGTGACGGTGATTTGCGAACGGCCGAAGATCGGCCCGCACCGCGCCGCCATGACGAACCGTATCGCCGAAATCCTCGGGCTGCCGCTTGACCGGGTCAGCGTCAAGGCGACGACGACGGAGAAGCTGGGCTTCACCGGCCGCGGCGAAGGCATCGCGGCCCAGGCGGTCGCGACCATCCGCCTGCCCTTCAAGCCCTAGGCGATGTGCGGGCTGGGGCCGGATCGGCAGGCACGATGACCACCCCCACGCGCGGCGCCCCAGCCTCCTTCGTCATCGCGACCTGGTTCGGCAGCGGCTTGCTGCCCAGGGCGCCGGGCACTTGGGGCTCGCTGGCGGCATTGCCCTTCGCCTGGGCGATCGCCTCGATCTTCGGGCCGATCACGCTGCTTTATGCGGCTGTGCTGCTGTTCTTCGTCGGCTGGGCCGCCTCGGCACGGATCGTGGCCGCGAGCGGCATCCAGGACCCGCAGATGATCGTGGTCGACGAGGTGGTCGGCCAATGGCTGACGCTTGCCTTCGTGCCACCCGAGGGACTGCCCTATCTGATCGGCTTCCTGGCCTTCCGCGCAGTCGACATTCTGAAGCCCTTCCCGGCAGGCTGGGCCGACCGGCGGGTCAAGGGCGGGCTCGGCGTCATGCTCGACGACGCGCTGTCCGCGATATACTCCGCCATCATCACGACTGCATTGGTGAGGCTGATGTGATGTTCGATGAGACCACACTCGATCTCGCGACCCGCGTGCTGGCGCATTACCGGGCGCAGGATCTCAAGCTCGGCATGGCGGAATCCTGCACCGGCGGCCTGATATCCGGCGCACTCACCGCGATCGCCGGCTCTTCCGACACCTTCGAAGGCGGCTTCAACACCTATTCGAACGAGGCGAAGACGCTGATGATCGGCGTCGATCCGGCACTGATCCAGCGCGTGGGTGCCGTGAGCGAAGAGGTCGCCCGCGCCATGGCGGAGGGTGTGCTGGCCCGCCTGCCCCGCGTCGATGTCGCGGTCGCAGTCACCGGCGTCGCCGGTCCCGGCGGCGGCACGGCGACGAAGCCGGTGGGGCTGGTGCATTTCGGGCTAAGCATACGCGGCCAGGCTACATTCGCCTGGCATAAGATCTTCCCCGGCGACCGCCACGGCGTCCGCCTGGCCTCGGTTCAGGAAGCGCTGACGGTATTGCTGGCCGGCGGACCGTAGAGTGTGCGGGCGCGCGCCTCGAAGGCCGCGACCATACGGCGGACCGCCTCTTCGAAGAAGCCCGCGATCACCTTCTGCAGGATCTTCGACTTGAACTCGAACTCGACATAGAAGTCGATCACGCAGCCGCCATCCTGTTCGATGAAGCGCCAGCGGTTCTGCAGATACCTGAACGGCCCTTCGGTATATTCCGTGCGGATCTCGTCCGGCGGCGCCAGTGTCACCTTCGAGGTGAAACGCTCGCGATAGATCGCGAAGCCGATCATCAGATCGGCCAGGATCTCGTTGCCTTGACGCTTGCGGACACGCGCGCCGACACACCAGGGCAGAAATTCCGGGTACTTATCGACATCGGCGACCAGATCGTACATCTGGGCCGGGCTATAGGGCAGGAAGCGTTGCTCCGCGTGCTTGGCCATCGGCGCCCGTCAAGGTTCGGGATTACTTGGCGGCCGCGAGCTGCGCCTCGCGCGCGGCACGCAGCCGGGCGAAATCGGCACCGGCGTGATAGGAAGATCGCGTCAACGGGCTGGAGGCCAGCAACAGGAAGCCTTTGCCCTTGCCGGTCTTGGCGTAGCCCGCGAACTCGTCCGGCGTCACGAACCGGTCGAGCGGATGGTGCTTCGGCGTCGGCTGCAGATACTGGCCGATGGTCATGAAGTCGACATCGGCGGCGCGCAGGTCGTCCATCACCTGATGGACCTCGTCCTTCTCCTCGCCCAACCCGACCATGATGCCGGATTTGGTGAAGATCGACGGATCGAGCTGCTTCACACGCGCCAGCAGGCTGAGCGAGGTGAAATAGCGGGCGCCCGGACGCACCGTGCCGTAAAGGCGCGGCACGGTCTCCAGATTGTGGTTGAACACGTCGGGCTTGGCCTCGGCCACCGTCTCGATGGCGCCGGGCTTCTTCATGAAATCGGGCGTCAGCACTTCGATGGTGGTGTTCGGCGCATTGGCGCGGATCGAGCGGATGGTGCGTGCGAAATGTTCGGCACCACCATCGGCCAGGTCATCGCGATCGACGGATGTGACGACGATATGCTCCAGTCCCAGCCGCGCCGCCGCTTCGCCGACATGATCGGGCTCATGCGGGTCGAGCTGGTCCGGCCGGCCGGTCGCGACGTTGCAGAAGGCGCAGGCGCGGGTGCAGACCGAACCCAGGATCATCACCGTCGCGTGCTTCTTCTGCCAGCACTCGCCGATATTGGGGCACGCCGCCTCCTCGCAGACCGTGTTGAGCTTCAGCTCGCGCATCAGGCGTTTGGTGTCCTGATATTCGAGGCTCAACGGCGCCCGCACCCGAAGCCAATCCGGCTTCTTGGGTGACGGGCGGTCAGGGTTGTTCTGCTTCTCGGGATGGCGGGGTCTTGCGACGCCTTCGGCCAGCGACATCAAGCGGTCTTTCGATACGGATGTATGAGGCTAGAAGTGTATCGCACGCTTGTAGGCGTCAAGCACCGACTCATGCATCATCTCGGAAAGGGTGGGATGCGGGAATACCGTAGCCATCAGCTCGGCCTCCGTCGTCTCCAGCGTCTTGCCGATGGCATAGCCCTGGATCAGTTCCGTGACATCGGCGCCGACCATATGCGCGCCGAGCAGCGCGCCGGTCTTGCCATCGAACACGGTCTTGATCATGCCCTCCGTCTCGCCCATGGCGATGGCCTTGCCATTGCCGATATAGGGGAAGCGGCCGACCTTGACGTCGTAGCCCTGCTCCTTGGCCTTGGCCTCGGTCAATCCCACCGAAGCCACTTGCGGCATGCAGTAGGTGCAGCCGGGGATATTGTTGACGTCGAGCGGATGCACGCCCTTCAGCCCCGCGATGTGCTCGACGACCATCACCCCCTCGTGGCTGGCCTTGTGGGCGAGCCAGGGCGGGCCGGCCAGATCACCGATGGCGTAGACGCCGGGCTCACCGGTGAAGCCGTGCTCATCGATCACGACATGGGTGCGGTCGACCTTCACCTTGGTGCCTTCCAGGCCGATATCCTCGACATTGCCGACGATGCCGGCCGCGACGATCACCTTGTCGACGGTAATGGTCTCGGACTTGCCCTTGCCTTCGATGGTCGCGGTGACGCTGCCGGCGCTACGCTTCACATCCTTGACCGTGGAAGAGGTCCAGATCTTGAAGCCCTGCTTCTCGAAGGATTTGTGCACGAAGGCAGAGATCTCGGCATCTTCGACCGGCAGGATACGGTCGACCATCTCGACGATGGTGACCTCCGCGCCGAGATTACGATAGAAGCTCGCGAACTCGACTCCGATGGCGCCCGAGCCGATGACCAGCAGCTTCTTCGGCATCTCTTCCGGCACCATCGCCTCGCGATAGGTCCAGACCAGCTTGGGGTCGGGCTCGAGGCCGGGCAGCACACGGGCCCGCGCGCCGGTGGCCAGGATCACGTTCTTGGCGGTCAGGTCGGCGATGCCCTTGCCGTCCTTGTCGCTGACCTTGACCTTGCGGTTGCCGCCGGCCGTGCCGTCGAGCTTGCCCCGACCGTCGAACACCGTGACCTTGTTCTTCTTCAGGAGATGCTTCACGCCCGAGGAAAGCTGGTTCGCCACGCCGCGCGAACGCTTGACCAGCTTGGCGATGTCGAAGCTGATATCCTTGGCCGCGAAGCCGAACTGGTCGAGGTTGTGCAGGAGATGGTTGATCTCCGAGGTCTTGAGCAGCGCCTTGGTCGGAATGCAGCCCCAGTTGAGGCAGATGCCGCCGAGATGCGTGCTCTCGACCACCGCCACCTTCATACCGAGCTGTGCGCCGCGGATCGCCGCGACATAGCCGCCAGGGCCGCCGCCGACGACGATCAGGTCGAATTGCGTATCGCTCATTGCCGGCAACTCCTTACAGCAGCATCGAAAGCGGTTCTTCGATCAGCTTCTTGAAGACCTTGAGGAAGTTGGCGCCAGCCGCGCCGTCGACGACGCGATGGTCGACCGAGAGCGTGCAGGACATGACGGTGGCAATCGCCAGCGCACCATTCTTGACCACAGCGCGCTGCTCGCCCGCACCTACCGCCAGGATTGCGCCATGGGGCGGGTTGATGACGGCGGCAAAGTCCTTGATGCCGAACATGCCGAGGTTGGAGATCGAGAAGGTGCCGCCCTGGAATTCCTCGGGCTTCAGCTTGCCGGCCTTGGCGCGGGCGCCCAGATCCTTCATCTCGTTCGAGATGGTGGCGAGGCCCTTCTGGTCGGCATTCTTGACGATCGGCGTGATCAGGCCGCCCTCGATGGCGACCGCGACCGCGACGTCGACCGACTTCCACAGCAAGGCACCCTCATCCGACCAGGAGGCATTGGCCTCCGGCACCTTGCGCAGCGCGATGGCGGCGGCGCGGATGATCATGTCGTTGACCGAGAGCTTGAAGTTCTCGCCCTTGGCATTGAGCTCGGTGCGGATCTTCAACAGCTCGTCGATCTCGCAATCCACCGTCAGGTAGAAATGCGGCACGGTCTGCTTCGATTCCGTGAGGCGCCGGGCGATGACCTTGCGCATGGTGGTATGCGGCAGGAAGTCGTAGGCGATGCCGCCGGCCAGTTGCTGCACCTTCTCCTTGGTGAGCGCGCCGACCTGCGGCGCCGGAACGCCAGCGGCTGCGGGCGCGGGTGCCGCCTGCGGCGCTGCAGGCTTGCCGGCCGCAGGCTTCGAGCCCGCCGCCTCGATATCCGCCTTGACGATGCGGCCATGCGGGCCAGAGCCCGAGACCGCTTTCAGGTCGATATTGGCTTCGGCCGCCAGGCGCTTGGCCAGCGGCGTCGCGAAGACGCGCTCGCCAGCGGCCTTGGCGCCATCGCCATTGGGCGCAGAGGCGGCTTCGGCCTTCGGTGCTTCCGCCTTATGGGCTTCCGTCTTGGAGGCTTCAGTCTTCGGCGCCTCGGCTTTGGGCGCGTCGGCCTTGGGCGCGGGCTTGGCGCTGCCGAGATCGGCGGCGCTCTCGCCCTCTTCCAGCAGCAAGGCGATCACTTCGTTGACCTTCACGCCTTCGGTGCCGGCCTGGACGACGATCTTGCCCAGTTTGCCCTCGTCGACGGCCTCCACTTCCATGGTCGCCTTGTCGGTCTCGATCTCGGCGATCACGTCGCCGGCCTTGACCTCGTCGCCTTCCTTCTTCAGCCACTTCGCCAGGGTGCCCTCGGTCATGGTCGGCGACAGAGCCGGCATGGTGATCTCAATGGGCATCGCTTTCCCCCTCATATGGGGCCGGGCGCTCGTCGCCCGGCTCTCAGGATCGAATCAGGACGAACCGGTAGATTACCGATTCAGCGGTAGCAGACGGATTTGGCCGCCTCGACGATCTGGTCGACCTGCGGCACGGCCAGCTTCTCGAGGTTGGCGGCATAGGGCAGCGGCACATCGGCACCGGCCACGCGCGTCACCGGCGCGTCCAGATAGTCGAAGGCGTGCTCCATGGTCAGCGCCGCGATTTCCGCGCCGATGCCGGAGAAGGCCCAGCCCTCTTCCACCGTGACCACGCGGTTGGTCTTCTTGATCGAGTTGACGACGGTCTCGATGTCGAGCGGGCGAATGGTGCGCAGATCGATGACCTCGGCGGAAATGCCCTGCTCGGCGAGCGCGGCCGCCGCCTCCAGCGAATACTGCACCATGCGCGAGAAGGCGATGAGGGTGACATCGGTACCCTTGCGCGCAACCCGCGCCTTGCCGATCGGCACGATCCAATCCGGATGGTCCGGCACCTCATGGGTCTGGCCATAGACCAGCTCATGCTCCAGGAAGATCACCGGGTTCGGGTCACGGATCGCCGACTTCAGCAAGCCTTTGCAATCCGAGGCGAAATAGGGGGCGACGACCTTGAGGCCCGGGCAGTGGGCGTACCAGCTGGCATAGCATTGCGAATGCTGGGCGCCGACGCGGGAGGCGATGCCGTTCGGACCACGGAACACGATCGGCGCGCCCATCTGGCCGCCCGACATGTAGAGCGTCTTGGCTGCCGAATTGATCAGATGATCCATCGCCTGCATGGCGAAGTTGAAGGTCATGAACTCGACGATCGGCCGCAGGCCGGTGAAGGCGGCACCGACGCCGAGACCGGCGAAACCATGCTCGGTGATCGGCGTGTCGACGACGCGGCGGTCGCCGAACTCGTCGAGCAATCCCTGGGACACCTTATAGGCACCCTGGTACTGCGCGACCTCCTCGCCCATCAGGAACACGTTCTTGTCGCGGCGCATCTCTTCGGCCATGGCGTCGCGCAAAGCTTCGCGGACCGTGATCTTGACCATCGGGCCGTCCCATTCGGGCTCCGCCTCGATGACGGCGGCCTTGGGCGCGCCGGCCAGCTTCTCGGCCGATTTCGGCGCCTGGGCCGGCTTGTCGGCTTCAGGCTTCTGGGATTCGGCTTCGTTCTTGGCCTGGGCCTGCGGGGCACCGGCGGCCGGCGCCGCACTCTCGCCTTCGCCGGCGAGCTGCGCGATCACCGTATTGACGGCGACGCCTTCAGTGCCCTCGGCTACCAGCAGCTTGGCCATCTTACCTTCGTCGACGGCTTCCACTTCCATGGTCGCCTTGTCGGTCTCGATCTCGGCGATCACGTCGCCGGCCTTGACCTCGTCGCCCTCTTTCTTCAGCCACTTGGCGAGCTTGCCTTCGGTCATGGTCGGCGACAGGGCCGGCATAAGAATATCGATCGGCACGGGCGGTCTTCCCTCGAATGAATTTTTTAGGGCAGCGGATCAGGCTTCAAGCAGGACGTCGGTCCAGAGCTCCTTGGGATCGGGCTCCGGGCTCTCCTGGGCGAATGCCGCCGCCTCGGTGACGATATCCTTCACTTCCTTGTCGATGGCCTTGAGCGCTTCCTCGTCGCTCATGCCGCCATCGACCAGCATCTTGCGCACCAGATCGATCGGATCGTGCTCCTGGCGCATCTGGGCCACCTCTTCCTTGGTCCGGTACTTGGCCGGGTCGGACATGGAGTGGCCGCGATAGCGATAGGTCAGCGCCTCGATGACGTAGGGGCCATGGCCGGCGCGGGCCGCGGCCACCGCCTCCTTGGCCGCCTCATGCATGGCGGTGACGTCCATGCCGTCGACTTGGCGGCCGGGAATGCCATAGGGCTGGGCGCGAACATAAAGCTCCTTGGAAGCCGACGCGCGCTGCACCGAAGTACCCATGCCGTACTTGTTGTTCTCGATGACGTAGATCACCGGCAGCTTCCACAAGGCCGCCATGTTGAAGCTCTCATAGACCTGGCCCTGGTTGATCGCGCCGTCGCCCAGATAGACGACGCTGACCCGGTCATTGCCGCGATACCGGTTGGCGAAGGCGACACCGGTGCCCAGCGGCACCTGCGCGCCGACAATGCCGTGGCCGCCGTAGAAATGCTCCTTCTTGGAGAACATGTGCATCGAGCCGCCCTTGCCGCGGGAATACCCGCCCTCACGGCCGGTCAGCTCCGCCATCACGCCCTTGGCGTCCATGCCGCAGGCCAGCATGTGGCCATGGTCACGATACGAGGTGATGATGCCATCGCCCTCGCTGAGCGCTTCCTGGATGCCGACGACGACGGCTTCCTGGCCGATATAGAGATGGCAGAAACCGCCGATGAGCCCCATGCCGTACATTTGGCCCGCCTTTTCTTCGAAGCGGCGGATCAACAACATCTGGCGATAGAATTTGAGCAGCTGCTCGGCCGTGGGCGCGGCAGGCTTGGTATTGGAGGCGGCCGCGGTTCTCGGCTTGCGCTTGACGACCATGAAAGCTCCTGGGACAGCTTGGCGTTTCAGGGGAAAGCGGATGATCTACGATAAGCGGCAGGACATTAGTGCGGCGCGAAAGGGTTGCCAATCGCCTTATTGCTAGAGTGTTGTTTTTGCACTGCAAAATGTCAATTAACCGAATTTCGGTTAATTACATGAATGCGCAGGACGAATCGCCCACGCGCCGCACACGCCACGCAATATATATGCGCCGCCGCAGCAAACTTCGCAACAATATCCGAAGGAAAAATCCGCGCCTTACTGGTCGCGGACTTTGCTCGAGTTCAGGATCACGACATCGTTGGGGCCCGCGAGATTCAACGCCCTGCGGGCCTGTTCGTCGAGCAGATCGGGATCAAGATGGGTCGGCCGCAGCATCGAGACCCGACGCTGTTCGGCGCTACGCTGGTCATGCAGCTCGCCGGCTGCAATCTGCGTGTCATGGATATGTTTCGTAAGGTTCACCCAGGCGTACAACCCCCGGTCACCTTCGACCAGGTGGTAGCCGAAATAAGCTGACAGGCTGAGACCGATAGTCGGTGCCAGAACACTGCGCAGCTGACGACGAAGGGTGCGACCAATCTCCATACCTCAAAGAATCACAACCGTGATTCGCCGTCAACACCTGGATGGTTAATGGGAACAAAAAGTTATGGAAGTAAAAAACTGTGGCTTTATTGACTCAGCTTCGAACCCATCAGAATTTGGCTCCCGAACTGCCCCGCTCCGTCAAACAACGAAGCGGGGCGCGGTTTCCAAACGTTAACGGCCGCGCAGTGCGGACCGGCCAGGATAGCGCCCGGCATCGCCCAGCAGCTCCTCAATCCGGATCAGCTGATTGTACTTGGCCGTCCGGTCGGAGCGGGCGAGCGAACCGGTCTTGATCTGACCGCAATTGGTCGCAACCGCGAGGTCGGCGATGGTCGAATCCTCGGTCTCGCCCGAGCGGTGCGACATGACCGCGGTGTAGCCCGCGCGATGGGCGCGCTCGACCGCTTCCAGCGTCTCCGACAGCGTGCCGATCTGGTTGACCTTGACCAGGATGGAATTGGCCAGGCCCTTCTCGATGCCCTCGCCGAGGCGCTTCGGGTTGGTGACGAACAGATCGTCGCCGACCAGCTGCACCTTCGCGCCCAGCGCCTTGGTCAGGATCGACCAGCCGTCCCAGTCATCCTCGGCCACGCCATCCTCGATCGACACGACCGGATATCGGGCGACGATGTCTTCGAGGTAGCGTACCATGCCCTCGGCATCGAGCGTCTTGCCCTCGCCTTCGAGATGGTAGCGGCCATTCTTGAAGAACTCGGTGGAGGCCACGTCCAGCGCCAGCAGCACGTCGTCGCCGGGCTTGTAGCCCGCCGCCTCGATCGACTTCATCAGCATGCCCAGCGCCGCATCGGCCGAGGCCAGGTTCGGGGCGAAGCCGCCTTCGTCGCCGACGTTGGTGTTGAGCCCGGCCGATTTCAGCTGCTTGCGCAGCGAGTGGAAGATCTCCGCCCCCATGCGGATGCCGTCGGCCACCGTCTCGGCGCCCACCGGCAGGACCATGAATTCCTGGATGTCGATCGGGTTGTCGGCATGCACGCCGCCATTGATGACATTCATCATCGGCAGCGGCAGCGTGCGGGCATAGACGCCGCCGACATAGCGGAACAGCGGCTGGTCCAGCTCATCGGCCGCGGCCTTGGCGCAGGCGAGGCTGACGCCCAGGATGGCGTTGGCGCCGAGACGCGACTTGTTGGGCGTGCCGTCCAGGTCGATCATGATCTGGTCGATCTCGATCTGGTCCTCGGCATCCTGGCCGGACAGCGCGTCGAAGATCTCGCCGGTGACGGCATCGACGGCATTGAGCACGCCCTTGCCCAGATAGCGCTCCGAATCGCCGTCGCGCAGTTCGACCGCCTCATGGGCGCCGGTGGAAGCACCCGAGGGCACGGCGGCGCGGCCCTTGGCGCCGCTTTCCAGCGTGACGTCGACCTCGACCGTGGGGTTGCCACGGCTGTCGAGGATCTCCCGGGCCTGAATATCGAGAATGGCGGACATCGCGCTAGCGTCTCCTTCAAAGAGTGGATTGTAAGGTGCGAAAGCCGCTCAGGAAGGCGGCGGCGCTGCCGCTGATTTAGGGCGTTCAGCCCAACGGCTCAAGCGGATTGGCCTTCGCCAGCCGGTCAAAGGCCAACATCGTGTCGACGAGTGCGGCCAATTGGGCCATCGGCACCATGTTGGGGCCATCGGAGGGCGCACGGTCGGGATCGGGATGGGTCTCGCAGAAGACGGCGGCGACACCCACCGCCAGCGCAGCGCGCGCCAACACCGGCACGAAGCGGCGGTCACCGCCACTGCTGGTACCCTGCCCGCCCGGCTGCTGCACCGAATGGGTGGCGTCGAACACCACGGGATAGCCGGTCTTCGCCATGATCGGCAGCGAACGCATATCGGAGACCAGCGTGTTGTAGCCGAAGCTGGCGCCGCGCTCGCAGAGCAGGATGCGCTGGTTGCCGGTGCTGGCGATCTTGGCCGCGACATTGGCCATGTCCCAAGGCGCCAGGAACTGGCCCTTCTTGACGTTGATGGCGGCCCCGGTCTCGCCGGCAGCCAGCAGCAGATCGGTCTGACGGCAGAGGAAGGCCGGGATCTGCAGCACATCGACCGCTTCCGCCGCCGGCGCGCATTGCTCCGGCGCATGCACGTCGGTCAGGACCGGGCAACCGAAGGTCTCGCGGATCTCGGCCAGGATCGGCAACCCCTTATCGATGCCAATGCCGCGCTCGGCCTTCAGCGATGTCCGGTTCGCCTTGTCGAAGCTGGTCTTGTAGATGACACCCAGGCCGCGCGCCTTGCAGGTCTCGACGATGGCCTGCGCCGTTTCCAGGGCGTTGGCGCGGGATTCGAGCTGACAAGGTCCGGCAATCAGTACGAAAGGCAGGTCGTTGCCGATCTTGAGGTCACCTACCGCAACATGGATAGGAGCAATCGTCTCGCCCATCGGGAACTCCGCCTGATCTGTCTCAAAAAATGGCCGGGGCTTGTCGCATCCCGGCGTTACACGAGCCGCGAACGGTCCAGCGCCGCCCTGATGAAGGAGCCGAACAGCGGATGCGGCTCGAAGGGCTTCGATTTCAGTTCCGGATGGAACTGCACGCCGATGAACCAGGGGTGCTCGGGGATCTCGACGATCTCCGGCAGCACGCCGTCCGGCGACATGCCGGAGAAGCACAGGCCCGCCTTCTCCAGCGCCGGCTTGTACTTGATGTTGACCTCGTAGCGATGGCGATGGCGCTCGGAGATGTCGGTGGTGCCATAGATCTCGGCCACCCGGCTGCCGGGCTTCAGCAGCGCGGGATAAGCACCCAGCCGCATGGTACCGCCGAGATCGCCGTGCACGTTGCGCATCTCACGCTGGTTGTCGCGCACCCATTCCGTCATCAGACCGACCACAGGCTCATCGGCAGGGCCGAATTCCGTCGAGCTCGCCTTGGGCAGGTTGGCCAGGTGTCGCGCCGACTCGATCACCGCCATCTGCATGCCGAAGCAGATGCCGAGGAAGGGCACGCCACGCTCGCGGGCAAAGCGCACCGCCTGGACCTTGCCTTCCGTGCCGCGCTCGCCGAAGCCGCCCGGTACCAGGATCGCGTGGACATCCTCCAGATGTTGGACCGCATCCTCACGCTCGAAAATCTCGGAATCGAGCCAGCGCAGCTCGACCGAGACGTTATTGGCGATGCCGCCATGGGTGAGCGCCTCGGCCAGCGATTTGTAGCTGTCGAGCAGGTTGACGTATTTGCCGACGACGGCAACGGTCACGCGCCCCTCGGGCCGACGTACGGTCGAGACGATCTGCTGCCAGCGGGCGAGGTTCGGCGGCGGCGCCTCGATGCCGAAATACTTGCAGACCTGCTCGTCGAAGCCCTCATCATGGTACCTCAGCGGTACGTCGTAGATCGTGTCGACATCGAGTGCCGGGATGACGCGCGTCTCATGGATATTGCAGAACAGCGCGATCTTGCGCCGGGCACCCTGTGGGATTTCCCGATCGCAGCGGCAGAGCAGCAGGTCCGGCTGGATGCCGAGGCCGAGCAGTTCCTTCACCGAATGCTGGGTCGGCTTGGTCTTGAGCTCGCCCGCGGCCGGAATCCACGGCACCAGCGTCAGATGCACGAACATGGTGCGCTCCTTGCCCAGCTCGTTGCCGAGCTGGCGGATCGCCTCCAGGAAAGGCAGGCTCTCGATGTCGCCGACCGTGCCGCCGATCTCGCACAGCACGAAATCCTCGTCGCCGACATCGCCGAGGACGAATTCCTTGATGGCGTCGGTGATGTGCGGAATGACCTGCACCGTGGCGCCCAGATATTCGCCGCGGCGCTCGCGGGCGATGACGCTGGAATAGATCCGGCCGGTGGTGACGCTATCGCTCTTGCGCGCCGGCACGCCGGTATAGCGCTCGTAATGGCCAAGATCGAGGTCGGTCTCCGCCCCGTCATCGGTGACGAACACCTCGCCGTGCTGATAGGGGCTCATGGTCCCCGGATCGACGTTGAGATACGGGTCGAGCTTGCGCAGACGCACCTTAAAGCCACGGGCCTGCAACAGCGCACCCAGCGCCGCTGACGACAAACCCTTGCCCAATGAGGAGACCACGCCGCCGGTGATGAATATGAAACGCGCCATGGACGGCCAACCTACCTCAAGCCCCGGCACGAGGCCAGAGCGACATCATCGTCACGGATATGCAGCGGCGGCGCGGCTCCCTCGAAGAGAGCCGCCAATACCGTCGTCGCCACGGAAGAAACCCGCTTATTGCAGCGGAACGCCTGGCTTTTCCGGCGCCTTGGCCGGGGCCGGGGCGGAC
>DATJJW010000176.1:0-2825 GCA_035491935.1 Allostellaceae bacterium
CCGGTGGCCTTGAGCGTGGCCTCCGGCATGCGCGGCGTCGACAAGGTACTGGTCAAGGTCGGCCGCTCCTTGCGCGCCAATACCGGCCAGATGGTGACCAAGATCTATCTGCCGGCCTTGCGCGAACCGATCCTGACCGGCATCCGCCTGGGCCTCGGCGTCGCCACCGCCGGCACGCTGCTGGCCGAGACCAAGCTATCGAACAAGGGGCTGGGCTTCCTGGTCATCCAGGATTACCAGCAATTCGACATGCCCAGCATGTACGCCCTACTGATCATCATCTTCGTGTTCGCCATCGGGCTCAACACCCTGCTCCGCAGGCTGGCACGAGGACGCTGAGCCCTGCCCCAAACCCATAGGGCCAAAACCCATAACCAATAAGCAACGGGGGAGACGACTGGGATGCATATGAAATCACTTCTGACGGCCGCCATCATCGCGGCCACCGTCGCCGCATTGCCGCTCCAGGCAAGGGCGGAAGACGAGATGAAGGTCGCCGTCGGCCAGCGCGGCAACTGGGACACCTCGGTCTGCCAGCTGGGCCAGGATGCCGGCATCTTCAAGAAGCACGGGCTGAAGCTCGACATCCTCTACACCGCCGGCGGCGGCGAGACGATCCAGGCGGTGGTCTCCGGCAGCGCCGATGCCGGCATGGCAGTCGGCACGCTGGGCGTCATCGGCGCCTATGCCAAGGGCGCACCCATCCGCATCATCCAGGGCCAGGCGACCGGCACGGCCGAATTCTGGTATGTGCGCGCCGACAACAAGCTGAAGACGCTGAAAGACGCCATGCCCGAGACGACCCTCGCCTTCTCGACAGCCGGCTCGTCGACCAACGAGGCGGTGCTGGGCCTGTCCGAAGTCTATGGCATCAAGCCCAAGCTGGTGCCGACCGGCAACCCGCCGACGACCTTCACCGCCGTCATGTCCGGCCAGATCGATGTCGGCTGGGCCTCCCCGCCCTTCGGCTTCAAACAGCTCGACGCCAAGCAGATCCGCATCGTCGCCCATGCCGATGATGTGCCCTCGCTGCGCAACGAGACGATCCGCGTCAATATCTCCAACACCAATTTCGTCACCAAGCACAAAGACGTGCTGGATCGCTTCCGGGCGGCCTATATCGAATCCCTGAACTGGATGTACAGCAGCGACGCCGCGGTCGCTGCCTATGTCAAATTCGCCAAATCGAACGCCGATGTCGTGAAGCGGCTGCGCACCGAATACATCACCAAGGCCATGGAGGACCCGACCAAGTTCTCCGGCACCGAGACGCTGATGAAGAACGCCATCCGCTTCAAGATGCTCGACAAGCCGCTGACCGACGCCCAGCTGAAGGAGCTGGTGCAGATCCCCGGCCGGTCGTGATCTAGCTCAACGCTCTGGCGGTCGGATGGCAGAAAATCGCCGCCATCCGACCGCCAGAGCTGGCATTTATGGGACGAGGTCGCCGGCCGGCTCCGCCAGCGGTTCGTAATAATCGCCGGGCAGGCCTGCGGCGTCGCGGGCGGCGGCGTTGAAGGGCCGTTTCAAGGCCCCTTTGAAGCGTCGGCGCACGAGATCCTGCCAGGCCGGCAACGGATCGAGCCCCCTGCACCTGGCGATGCGGTCGAACCAGCGCTGGCCGGTCGCGACATGGCCGATCTCATCCTGATAGATCACCTTGAGCACCGCGGCGCTCTCTTCATCGCCGAGCGCGGTCATGCGCTCGATCATCATGGGCGTCACGTCCAGCCCACGCGCCTCCAGCACCATCGGCACCACGGCCAACCGGGCCAGCACGTCATCGGCCGTGGCATCGGCCGCCTGCCACAGCCCGTCATGGGCCGGCAGATCGCCGTAACCGGCGTCATAGGCCCGGAGCCGGGCCGACAGCAGCATGAAATGCTTCGCCTCTTCCGCCGCGACGTTCAGCCAGTCGGTGGCGAATTCCGGCGGCAGGCCGCATGCGAACCGGGCGAGGATATCGCAGGCGAGGTCGATGGCATTGAGTTCGATATGCGCCAGCGCATGCAGCATGGCGATGCGGCCCTTGGTGCCGCCGCCCATGCGCCGGCGCGGCATGTCGCGCGGCAGACGCAGCTCCGGCCGCGCGGGCCGGGCCGGCCGGAGCGGCAGATCCGCCGCCATGAACGTCAGCGTGCCGGCGTCCCAGCCGGCCGCCAGATCGAGCGCGGCTTGCGCCTTGGCGAGGGCGTCGGCCGTCGTCAGCACCTGACAGGCACCGGCAACCAGCCGCCCGACCATCGGATTAATGCGCCTCGCCTGCGCCCTCGACGCCCTTGATGCGCGACGCGAGCGAGGCTTCCAGGAACAGGTCGATATCGCCGTTCAGCACGGCGCCGCTGTTGCCGGTTTCCGCCCCGGTGCGCAGATCCTTGACCATCTGGTAGGGCTGCAGCACGTAGGAACGGATTTGATGGCCCCAGCCGATATCGGTCTTGGTGGCGTTGAGCGCATCTGCCTCCGCCTCCCGCTTCTGCAGCTCCGCCTCGTAGAGCCGCGCGCGCAGCATCTCGAAGGCGACGGCGCGGTTGCGGTGCTGCGAGCGGTCCTGCTGGCAGGCGACGACGATGCCGGTCGGGATATGGGTGATGCGGATGGCCGAATCCGTCTTGTTGACGTGCTGGCCGCCGGCGCCGCCGGAACGCATGGTGTCGGTACGCACGTCGGCTTCCTTGATGTCGATCTTGATGCGATCGTCGATCACCGGAAAGATCTGGATCGAGGAAAACGAGGTGTGCCGCCGCGCGTTGGAATCAAACGGCGAGATGCGCACCAGGCGATGCACGCCGGCCTCGGTCTTGAGCCAGCCATAAGCGTTGTGG
>DATJJW010000177.1:0-12792 GCA_035491935.1 Allostellaceae bacterium
CATCCGGGCTGTCGTTTTTTTGCGGCACCGCGCCTGCCCAGTGTTGGCGTATCAACACGGCCGACGGCAAATCGGAGCCATGGCAGCCGTTCTCGTCTTGTGCGCGTGGCCCGCTTGTACCATTATCTCAGCACGGGCGCACAAGGCGATGAATCGACGGGAAAACTTTTTTCCATCCGGTTCGGGGGCTGTGGCGAGATCACGATGATGTCAGGTCGAATCGACCTGAAATCTGAATCGTGATCTGATTCGAAGTTCGGAGACCGATTCACCTTTCAGGTTGTTTCGACCTGAAAGGACCGGGCTCCGGGCGATCTCATGGGGCGGCGGCGTGCGTATCAACAATCGGCTGGAAGCATTGGACGAAAACCCATTCGCGCGGCTCAACGCGCTGCTGGGGGTGATTTCGCCTGCCGCCAATGTCAAGCCGATCCCGCTCTCGGTCGGCGAGCCGCAGAACCAGCCGCCGGCGTTTCTGGCCGAGACCATCGCGGCCTATGCCAATACCTGGAACCGCTATCCGCCGGTCCAGGGCACGGATGAGTTCCGCGGCGCCATTTGCGATTGGCTCGCCACGCGCTATCATCTGGGGGCGGCCCGGCCCGACCCCGTGCGCCACGTCCTGGCGCTTGCCGGCACCAAGGAGGGGCTCTACCTCGCGGTCCAACTCGCGGTGCCCGAGACCAAGGCCGGTGGCCGGCCGATCGTGCTGCTGCCCAACCCGTATTATCAGGTCTATTGGGGTGCGGCCGCCATGAGCGGCGCCGAGATCGTGCCGATGGATGCCGGCCCCGAGACGGGGTTCCTGCCGGATTTCGAGGCCCTGCCCAAGGACGTGCTGGATCGCACCGCCTTCGCCTTCCTGTGCACGCCGTCCAACCCGCAGGGTGCCATCGCCTCGAAGGCCTATCTCGCCCGCGCGCTGGAGATCGCCCGGCGCCATGATTTCGTGCTCGCTGTCGACGAGTGCTACTCGGAAATCTGGGATACGGCGCCGCCGCCGGGTGCGTTGGAGGTAACGGGCGGCGATTTCAGCAATCTGCTGATCTTCCACAGCCTGTCGAAGCGGTCGAGCGCCGCGGGTTTGCGTGGCGGCTTCGTTGCCGGCGACGAGATGCTGATCAGCCGGCTGCGCACGCTGCGCGGCTATGCTGGTCCGCAGATCCCGCTGCCGATCCAGGCGGCGGCCGCGGCGCTATGGCGCGACGAGGCGCATGTCGACGCGAACCGCGCCATGTACCGGGCCAAGATCGACCTGGCGGAGGAGATTTTCGGCAAACGGCTGGGCTTCTACCGGCCGGAGGGTGGATTCTTCCTCTGGCTCGATGTCGGCGACAGCGAGAAGGCCTGTGCGGCGCTGTGGCGCGAGGCGGCGGTGCGTTCGCTGCCGGGGGCGTATCTGGCCGCGCCTGACGCTGCCGGCCGCAATCCGGGCAAGCCCTATCTGCGCCTGGCCCTGGTGCATGACGACGAATTGCTGGCCGAGGCGCTGGACCGCGTCGTCAAGGTTCTGGCTTGAGACGGTATCCCGTGATCCGAGGAGGTTGGCCATGGTCGATATGACCGACGCGCTGGAGGACAAGGACGGTCTGGATGACATGGACGGCGGGGGCGGCGGCCTGAAAGACTTCCTGCGCCGCCGGATCAACGAGTTCCTGGGCGCCGCGCTCTTCATGGCGGCGGTCTTCCTGTTGCTGATCTTCGCGACCTACGATCCGACGGACCCATCATTCAACGTCGCGACCGAAAAGGTGCCGGTCAATATGGGCGGGGCGATCGGCAGCGCCATCGCCGATCTCATGCTGCAATATGTCGGGCTGGCCGCATATCTCTTTCCGCTGGTCATGATGGTGTGGGCGACCAAGCTGCTCATGAACCTGCCGGTGCGGAAGCTGTGGCTGCGGCTCATGGTACTGCCCTTCATCCTGCTCGCGGCTTCGGCCAGCCTGGGCATCCTCGGCGATCCGGGCGCCTTCGGCATCCATGGCGGCGCCGGTGGGGCCATCGGCTCGATCCTGTTCGGTACGGGCCATGTCCTGGCGCATATGGTGCCGGCGCTGGCGCATGCCGCGCCGCTGGTCGCGGCGGGATTCGCCGCGGTCGCTTCCGGTCTCCTGCTCTATGTGCTGGGGTTGACGCCGGGCGAATGGCGCGGCGTGCGCCGCAAGGCCTTCAAGGCGGCGATGGTCTCGGGATCCGGCACCCAGGTCGTCGCCAAGACCGGCTGGACGCTGGGGCTCAAGGGCTGGCGCTGGGGCCGTAGGGTCGCGGAGGATCATGGCTACCAATTGCCCGGCCTCGGCATCAACCGCCCGCCGCGCGAGCCGGCGATCAGGCCGCGCCCGGTCGCCCAGCGCCCGGTCACCCAGCCCAACGCCGCCGGTCGGCCGGAGGTCGCGCCCACCGCCTCTGGCGGCGCCCAGCTCTATGGCCGCTCGGCCATGGCGCCGGAGATGCCGATGCCGCGCGCCGACCACCAGATGCCGCAGGCGCCGATGGTGCCCTACCAGTCGCCGCGGGTCGAGCCTGTGGCGCCGCGCAATGGCGTTCGCGTCGAGCCGGGCTTCGCCCCGCCGCCACCGCGCCGGCCGGCCGATATGACGGAAGCACCGCCCTGGGAGGATGATGACCAGAGCGAGCCCGCCGTGACGCCGTCGCCGGAGATGGCGCCCCGCCGCAACCTCACCGGCATCGTGGCGCCGAAGCACAACGCGCCGGTCCCCGGCCGGCGGGCGGAAGAGCTGCGTCAGCCCTCCTTCGATCTCGACCCGCATGACGATTACGAGCTGCCGCCTCTGACCCTGCTGGCCGAGCCAGCGGTCAATCGCAGCGCCGGCCCGACCGAGGAGGCGCTGCAGCAGAACGCGCTGCTGCTCCTGGGCGTGTTGGAGGATTTCGGCGTGCGCGGCGAGATCGTGAAGGTACGCCCTGGCCCGGTCGTGACCCTTTACGAGCTGGAGCCGGCCCCCGGCACCAAATCCTCGCGCGTCATCGGCCTCGCCGACGACATCGCCCGCTCGATGAGCGCGGTTTCGGTCCGCGTCGCCGTGGTCCCCGGACGCAATGTCATCGGCATCGAGCTGCCCAACGCCAAGTCCGAGACGGTCTATCTGCGCGAGCTGCTGGCGTCGGACGCCTATGAGCGCGTGGCGTCCAAGCTGGCGCTGGTGCTGGGCAAGGATATCGGCGGCGCGCCGGTCATCGCCGACCTCGCCAAGATGCCGCATCTGCTGATCGCCGGTACCACCGGTTCCGGCAAATCGGTGGGCATCAACACGATGATCCTGTCGATCCTCTACAAGCTGCCGCCGGATCAGTGCAAATTCATCATGATCGATCCGAAGATGCTGGAACTCTCGATCTACGAGGGTATCCCGCATCTTTTGGCGCCGGTTGTCACCGACCCGAAGAAGGCGGTGGTCGCGCTGAAATGGACGGTGCGGGAGATGGAGAACCGCTACCGCCTGATGTCGAAGCTCGGCGTGCGCAACATCGACGGCTACAACACGCGCGTGATGGAAGCCGCGGCCAAGGGCGAGACGCTGACCCGTCGTGTGCAGACCGGCTTCGACGCCGAGACCGGCGAACCGCATTTCGAGGAGCAGCCGCTCGACAACACCCCCTTGCCCTTCATCGTCGTCGTGGTCGACGAGATGGCCGACCTGATGCTGGTCGCCGGCAAGGATATCGAGGCGGCGATCCAGCGCCTGGCGCAGATGGCGCGCGCGGCCGGCATCCATATCATCATGGCGACGCAGCGTCCTTCGGTCGACGTCATCACCGGTACGATCAAGGCCAACTTCCCGACCCGTATCAGCTTCCAGGTGACGAGCAAGATCGACAGCCGCACCATTCTGGGCGAGGCGGGGGCCGAACAGCTGCTCGGCCGCGGTGACATGCTGTACATGGCCGGCGGCGGCCGCATCACCCGCGTCCATGGCCCCTTCGTCGCCGACCGCGAGGTCGAGGATATCGTCAACTTCCTCAAGAGCCAGGCCGCGCCCAGCTATATCGAGGAGGTCACCGACGACAGCGAGGCCGAAGGCGGCGGCGGTGGCGGTGCCATCGGCGGCGATGACGAAGGCGGCGGCTCCGACGACCTCTACGACCGTGCCGTGGCCCTGGTCACGCGCGAGCGCAAGGCCTCGACCAGTTTCGTGCAGCGTCACCTGCAAATCGGCTATAACCGCGCGGCGCGCATCGTCGAGCGCATGGAGCAGGAGGGGGTGGTCAGCGCCGCCAACCATGTCGGCAAGCGCGAGATCCTGGCGCCGCCGCCCCCTCGTTGACACGATTGAGCGGCACCATCTGTCACCGGTGCCGCCTGATCGCGGCGGCCGATGACGAAATGAAGAAGAGCATCATGACGAGCAAGTTGGGCGGGATCACCCGCCGCGCATTGGTGTTGGCCCTGGGCTTGGCCTTGGGGTCGGTCGGTTTCAGCGTTCAAGCCCTGGCCGCGGCCCCCGTCCAGGCGCATCTGTCGGCCCAGGATGAGGCCGATCTGCATCGCATCGAGACCTATCTCAACAACCTGCACACCATGAAGGCCGATTTCGAGCAGTCGAATCCGGATGGCAGCGTGTCGAGCGGCAAGCTGATGCTGTCGCGGCCGGGCAAGATGCGCTTCGAATATGCACCGCCGACCAACATGCTGATCGTCTCCGACGGCGATAATGTCGCGGTCGACGACAAGGATGTGAAGAACATCACCTATTATCCGGTCTCGACGACACCGGCATGGTTCCTGCTGCGCGAGGGCATCAAGCTCTCGGGCGACGTCACGGTGACGAAATTCGCCCGCGATCCCGGGGCCATCCGCGTCACCGCGGTGCAGACCAAGCATCCCGATGCGGGATCAATCACCATGGTGTTTTCCCTGCAGCCTTTGCAGCTGGTCAAATGGATCGTAGTCGATCCGCAGCAGAACAGCACAACCGTGGCATTGCAGAACCAAACCTTCGGCATGTCGTTCCCGGCATCGCTGTTCTATGTACCGAACCGCAACGCCGCAGGCGCCAACACCGGCCGCTAGCCGCCGCATACAACCAAGAGTGACGGGATGGTACCGGCGGGCGTCTTCACCACTGGTAACCGCGATAAAGCCTGGCGCCAGCTATTGGTTCCATGCATGTTCTCCGGCCGAGCCATGCGCGGATCGCAGTTGATTAACTTTCGGATCGGACCAAATGATTAATCGAAGTGAACGGCAACTCCCCCAGTTGCATACGCCCAGCTTATCTCCCCTGCAGGCTGGGCACCCCCAACGGCACTTCGCACCCCCGACGCCCGGTCATCCCCCCCTGACCGGGCGTCACTTCTATCTAAACCGGCTTTTCCCGGCCCAGCTTCTCCGGGTTCGGCTTTCCTCGGCCGCAGGGCGCTGATCCATGGCGTTCAGCATTGCGACCTGGAACATCAATTCCGTCCGCCTGCGCATCGGCAATGTCGAGCGCTTCATCGGGGAGAACCAGCCGGACGTTCTGTGCCTGCAGGAAACCAAGACGCCGGACGAGTTCTTCCCACAGGAGGCCTTCGAGCGGTTGGGCTATAGCCATCGGCTGATCCACGGCATGAAGGGTTATAACGGCGTCGCCATCCTGTCGCGCCTGCCCGTGGCGGAAATCGGTACGCGCAGCTGGTGCGAGCGCGAGGATTGCCGGCACGGCGTGGTTCGGCTCGCCAACGGCATCGAGCTGCATAATCTCTACATCCCGGCCGGCGGCGACATACCGGACCCGGCGCTCAATCCAAAATTTGCGCATAAGCTGCAGTTCCTCGACGAGCTGACCCTGTCCTTCGCTGCGCGCGAAATGACGGCGGCGAAGCCGATGATCCTGGTGGGCGACCTCAATATCGCGCCGCTCGAACATGATGTCTGGTCGCACAAGCAGCTGCTCGACGTGGTCAGTCACACGCCGGTCGAGGTCGAGAAGCTGGAGGCCCTGCGCCGGGCCGGCGGCTTCTACGACGCGATCCGCCATTTCGTGCCGGCGGACCAGAAGCTGTATTCGTGGTGGAGCTACCGGGCGCGCGATTGGGATCTGAGCGATCGCGGCCGCCGTCTCGACCATATCTGGGTGACCCCCGATCTTGTCCCGGCGCTGGAGAGTTTCGCGGTCCATCGCGATTTGCGCGGCTGGGAGAAGGCCTCCGACCACGTGCCGGTGCTGCTGCGGCTCAAGGACTGAGAGGGCTGGATTGTTTCGCCGATGCTGGTGGCAATCCCGCTTGAACCGTTCATGACCGGGCTCGTCCCGGTCATCCACGCCTTCACAGACATCAACCGTACAAGGATGGCCGGGTCAAGCCCGGCCATGACGTCGGCTGTGAACGTCGCCGAAGGGCGCGTCGTTCAGGCGCCGCCGATACCGGCCATCTTCGCCAGGATCGTGGCGTGGCTCATGATGCCGTTATGCAGGCATTTCAGCTCGAATTTCTCGTTCGGGCTATGGATACGGTCATCCTCCAGCCCAAAGCCGACCAGGATCGATTCCAGGCCCAAATAGGTCTGGATC
Source organism: Allostellaceae bacterium (assembly GCA_035491935.1). Lineage (GTDB taxonomy): Bacteria > Pseudomonadota > Alphaproteobacteria > ATCC43930 > CGMCC-115725 > DATJJW01. The sequence goes on from DATJJW010000177.1 coordinate 6,519, forward strand.
CAGCCGACCACCGGGATCGAACCGCCGGAACCCACCAAGACGGCCGGCTTGCCGAAGACGTCCCGCAGCCCGTCCTGCGCGGCGCGCATATAGGGGGAGTCGGTCGCGACCCGGATGCCGGGCGACATGCCGAAGCTTTGTATCTCCCAGCGGCAGCCGGGCGGGGTGCGCGCATCGAGGAAGCTCCGTAGGCCGGTCATGATCTTCTCCGGCTCCTGGCCCGCGACCAGGCGGCAGGACAGCTTGGCCGAGGCCTTGGCCGCGATCACCGTCTTGGCGCCGGCGCCGGTATAGCCGCCCCAGATGCCGTTGATGTCGCAGGTCGGCCGCGACCATAGCCGTTCGAGGCCCGATCGGTCCTTCTCGCCGGTGGGCGATGTCAGGCCGATATCGGCGAGGAAGCGTGCCTCGTCGAAGCCCAATCCCTGCCAAACCGCGCGCTCGTTGGATCCGACCTCCTCGACATCGTCGTAGAAGCCCGGGATGGCGACCTTGCCGTCCGCGTCGTGCAAGGCCCCCAGCACTCTGGTCAGCTCGTTGATCGGGTTGAGCGCCGAGCCGCCATAGAGGCCGGAATGCAGGTCGCGGGAGGCCGCGTGCAGCGTCACCTCGACATAGAGCAGCCCGCGCAGCATGTAGGTGATGGCCGGCGTGCCGATGTCCCAGCTATTCGTGTCGGTGACGATCGAGACATCGGCCTTCAAGAGGTCGCGATGGCTGTCGAGGAAGGCCGGGAGGCTCGGGCTGCCCGTCTCCTCCTCGCCCTCGATCAGCACGGTGATACGCGCCGGCATGGTGCCATGGACCGCATGCCAGCCGCGGAACGCCTCCAGGAAGGTCATGACCTGGCCCTTGTCGTCGACGGCACCGCGCGCGACCATGCGGGGGCCGTGCTGCGCCTCGACGATGGTCGGTTCGAAGGGCGGGCTGTTCCAAAGCTCGAGCGGATCAGGCGGCTGTACGTCGTAATGGCCGTAATAGAGCAGGTGAGGGCCCCCCGCCTGATTGCCGGCACCGACGGGGCCCGAATGCTCCATGACCAGCACTGGATGGCCGGGCGTGTCATGCAATCTGCCCTTGAAGCCCAACCCCTCCAGCTCCGCTTTCAGCCACAGCGCCGCGCGCCGCGTATCGTTCTTGAAAGCGGGATCGGTCGAGATGCTGGGGATGCGCAGGAAGTCTTTGTAGCGCGCGACCGACCGGTCGAACTGGGATTCCAGATGGCTGAGCACCGGGGCGAGATCGAGCATCGGCGTACCTTTGGAGAGGAAGGACGGAATACCACCTTAACATGGTGATGCTCCCCATCTGGAAGCGCCGATTTTTTTGCCGCTTGCGATGGATGTAATTTTTAGATATATCGTACGATATGTTTAACGACAGGAATACACAAATGCATCACACGCACAGGCTCCCATGGGGCCATTTCGGCCGCTGGGCCCATTGGGTTGCCGGCGGTCATGAACGCGGGGGCCATCGGGGTGCCGGCCGTGGCGGCTTCGGTGGTTTTGGCGGCTTCATGGGCGGCATGGGCCGCGGCGGCGGCGGCTTTCGCACCGGCCGCAAGATGAGCGCCACCGACCTCCAACTGGTCATCCTGGCGCTGCTTGCCGAGCAGCCCCGGCACGGCTACGAGCTGATCAAGGCGCTCGAGGATCGCTCCGGTGGCTTTTATGCCCCCAGCCCCGGTGTCATTTACCCGGCGCTCACATATCTGGAAGAGATCGGCCACGCCACGGTCGAGGCCGAGGGTGCCAAGAAGCTCTATCGCATCAGCGCGGAGGGCCAGGGGCATCTCGCCAAGAACCGCGAGACGGCGGAGGCCATCCTGGCGGAGCTCGAACGCATTGGCGCCAAGATGGCCCATGTCCGGCGTATCTTCTCCGGCGAGGCCAGCGAGGAAGATGAGGAAGCGGCCGGTTACGGTCGTCGCGGCTTCGGCGGACAGGGCTCGGAATTGCATACTGCCCGGCATGCGCTGCGCAGTGCGCTCCATGCCAAACATCATTGCGACGCGGAGGAGGCCAAGCGCATCGCCGCAATCCTGCGCCGGGCCGCGGCCGAGATATTGGGACAGCCCTGACGGAAAGGACGCCTATGAACCATCTGATCACGAAGGTCCGCCACGAGCCGCGCCGGCGCCTGGTCCAGGTCCACTCGGCGGAGCAGATCACCCCCGGCATGGTGCGCGTCGTGCTGGCAGGCGAGGAGCTCGACGGTTTCCTCAGCGCCGCCCATGACGACCACGTCAAGGTCTTCTTCCCCAATCCGGGGGAGGAGAAGCCGCTACTGCCGGGGCTCGGTCCCAACGGCCCCGTCTGGCCTGAAGGGCTGGCACGGCCGGCGATGCGTGACTACACGCCGCGCCATTTCGATGCCACGCGGCGTCAGCTCACCATCGATTTCGCACTCCACGCCACGGGCCCCGCCTCCGACTGGGCACGCCAGGCGAGCCGCGGGCAATATCTGGGCCTCGGCGGTCCACGCGGCTCCTTTGTCGTCTCGGACGATTTTGACTGGTATCTGCTGGCCGGCGACGAGGCGGCCTTGCCGGCGATCGCCCGGCGGCTGGAGGAATTGCCGGCCGGCAGCAAGACCCGAATCATCATCGAGGTCGAGAACAAGGACGAGGAGCAAGAGCTTTCGACCCGCAGCGATGCCCGCATCGTCTGGGTCCACCGCAACGGCGCGCCGGCAGGCGAGGCGGCTCCTCTGCTCGAGGCTCTGTGGGATATGAGCCTGCCCTCAGGCGACGGCTATTCCTGGGTTGCCGCTGAATCCGAGGTCGCCAAGACCGTACGCCGCTATCTGCTCGACCAGCGCGGCGTGCGCAAGGATTGGCTGAAGGCCGCTGGTTATTGGCGCAAGGGAGCAAGCGCCGTCCACGAAACGCATACGGATTAAGTTTTTTCGGTCGGCCTTCCTCAAACTCGTCATCGCGAGGAGCGAAACGGCAAAGTAGTCCGCCAGGTCCCCAGTCGGGGACCTGGCGTCTCAAAATCAAGCGATGTCGAACCGGTCGAGGTTCATCACCTTGGCCCAGGCCTTGACGAAGGCATCCACGAAAACCTTCTCGGCATCGTCCGTGGCATAGGCCTCGGCAATTGCCCGCAGCTGCGCGTTCGAACCGAAGATGAGGTCGACACGGGTGCCGGCCCATTTCCTCTGGCCCGTCTTGCGGTCGGACGCCTCGAACACGCCGTCGGCCGCGGCCGTCCACGTCATGCTCGTGCCGGAAGCGAGCAGGTTCTTGAGGAAGTCGTTGGTCAGGGTCTCCGGCCGGTCGGTGAACTGCCCAAGCTTGGAGCCGCCGACATTGGCGCCGAGCACACGCAGGCCCGCAACGAGCACGGTCATCTCCGGGGCGCCCAGCGTCAGCAACTGGGCCCGGTCGACCAGCATTTCCTCCAGCGACTGAGTCTGGTCGCCGCTGACGAAGTTGCGGAAGCCGTCGACCTTCGGCTCCAGCGGCGCGAAGGAATCGGCGTCGGTCTGCTCCTGGGTCGCATCGGTGCGGCCCGGGGTGAACGGCACCTTGACGTCGTGGCCGGCCTTCTTCGCCGCGGCCTCGACCGCGGCGCAGCCGCCCAGCACGATCAGATCGGCGAGCGAGACCTTCTTGCCGCCCGCGTTGAACGCCTGCTGGATCTCTTCCAGCTTGGCCAGCGCCTTGGCCAGTTCGGCAGGCTCGTTGACCGGCCAGTCCTTCTGCGGGGCGAGGCGGATGCGCGCGCCATTGGCGCCACCGCGCTTGTCGGAGCCGCGGAAGGTCGAGGCCGAGGCCCAGGCGGTGGCCACCAAGCGCGAGACCGAAAGGCCGGAGCCCAGGATCTTCGCCTTGAGCGCCGCGATGTCGGTCTCGTCGATCAATGGATGGACGGCCGGCGGCACCGGGTCCTGCCAGATGCGCGGGGCCTGCGGCACTTCGGGCCCGAGCAGGCGTACGATCGGCCCCATGTCGCGATGGGTCAGCTTGTACCAGGCCTCGGCAAAGGCTTCCGCCAACAGGGCCGGGTTCTCGTGGAAACGGCGGGAGACCTTCTCATAGGCCGGGTCCATGCGCAGGGACAGGTCGGTGGTCAGCATGGTCGGCGGGCGACGCTTCGTCGGGTCGCGCACATCCGGCACGCCATCGGCTTCATCGAAGGTCTTCGCTTCCCATTGGTGGCCGCCGGCTGGGCTCTTGGTCAGCACCCATTCGTATTTGAAGAGATTGTTGAAGAAGTGGTTGCTCCACTTCGTCGGGGTCTGGCTCCAGGTGACTTCCAGGCCGCTGGTGATGGTATCGGCGCCATGGCCGGTGCCGAAACTGTTCTTCCAGCCCAGACCCTGCTCCTCGATACCGGCCCCCTCGGGCTCGGGACCGACATAGTCCGTCGGACTTGCCGCGCCATGGGTCTTGCCGAAGGTATGGCCGCCGGCGATGAGCGCCACGGTTTCCTCGTCATTCATCGCCATGCGCGCGAAGGTTTCGCGAATATCGATGGCGGCGGCCACCGGGTCCGGCGTGCCGTTCGGGCCTTCGGGATTGACGTAGATCAGCCCCATCTGGACGGCGGCCAGCGGATGGGCGAGGTCGCGGTCGCCGCTATAGCGCTTGTCGCCCAGCCACTCACGCTCGGGGCCCCAGAAGATGTCGTTCTGCGGCTCCCAACGATCGACACGTCCGCCGCCGAACCCGGCCGTCTTGAGGCCCATCGATTCGAGCGCGCAATTGCCGGCGAGGACGAGCAGGTCGGCCCAGGAGATCTTGTGGCCGTATTTCTGCTTGATCGGCCAGAGCAGGCGCCGCGCCTTGTCCAGGCTGGCATTATCCGGCCAGCTGTTGAGCGGTGCGAAACGCTGGGTGCCATAGCCGGCGCCGCCGCGTCCGTCGCCGATCCGGTAAGTGCCGGCGCTGTGCCAGGCCATACGGATGAACAGTGGGCCGTAATGGCCGAAATCGGCCGGCCACCAGTCCTGCGACGTGGTCATCAGGGTGAAGATGTCCTGCTTCACCGCCTTGAGATCCAGGCTCTTGAACGCTTCGGCGTAATTGAAGCCCTCGGGCATCGGATTGCCCGCCGGCGAGTTCTGGTGGAGGACCGAGAGATCCAGCTGCTTCGGCCACCATAGCTGGTTTGTCATGCCGAACAGGGCTGCTTTCCCCTCTGCACCATGACCCATTGGGCATTTGGCTTCGTCGCTCATGGGAAACTCCTTTTGGCGCGGATTTGCGCACTCGCACACCAACAGATTTGGTTTCAAACGAGCAGTTTCCACCTTAGAACTGTTATAAATTTTTCTGCGCGTCGTTCGCGTGAAGGTTTAGGCGTCGGGCTAGCCGAGCAGCCGCCTCGCTTCGGCCATACAGGCGGTGCGATCCGGTGCGAAATCACAGGCGATCCACCAGGCCTCGACCGCGCGCAGCAGCTTGCCGAGGCCGGGGCCGGGCAGCACGCCCAGTTCCACAAGATCGGCGCCGCGGATCGGCAGGGCAGGCACGTCCCAGCCCTCGGCGATGGCGATGAGGCGCGCGGCGTCCTTCGTCCGATCCTGGCGGGCGGCGGCCAGCAGCACGCCATCGCGATAGAGGGATTTGCCGGCCTGCCAGATCGCCCGGCGCGCGGCGGCGGCATCGGCGCCGAGATCCTGCCGGGAATTGGCGAGCGCCGTCAGCCGGTCGAGCTCGTCATTGGAAAAACGCCAATCCGCCGGCTTGCCATTGGCGAGGCCGCCACGGGCCAGGCGCATGAGATAGGCCAGGCGCCGGATCGGATCGGGCAGGCCATCTTCCAGCAGGTCATCTTCCAACTGAACCAGCCGTTGAAAACCATCAAGATCGGTATCGGGGTTGCAGCGGTCGGCGTTCAGCGCCGACCAGATGCCGTCCTCGACCAGCATCGCAAAAGCCGGCACAGGATCGGGGGCCGCGAGCAAGCGCATCATCTCGTGCCGGATGCGTTCGCCGGACAGCCGAGCCAGCCCATGGGCCCCCGTGCGGCAGGCGGCCCGCGCCGCCGCATCGGCCTCGGCCGTCCCATAATGCGCCTGGAACCGATAGAAGCGCAGGATGCGCAGATAATCCTCGGCGACGCGCGCCGCGGCCTCGCCGACGAAACGCACCCGGCCGGCCAGGCAATCCTCGATGCCGTCCACCGGATCCCAGATCTGCGCCTCGGCATCCAGATAGAGCGCGTTCATGGTGAAGTCGCGCCGGGCCGCATCCTCCGCCCAGTCGGTGGTGAAGGCCACCACCGCATGGCGGCCGTCGGTCTCGATGTCGCGGCGCAAT
>DATJJW010000178.1:0-3269 GCA_035491935.1 Allostellaceae bacterium
TTGACGCAGCGCGATGCCGGCGCCGATCGGTCCATCAGGAGCATCGGGACAGCGCTCGATCACCGCCTGCCAGCGCTGCAACGCCGCTTGCCAGTCAGCCCTGCGATGCGGAATGCGAGCATATTCGATGGCGATGCCGGAATGCGTCGGGAACCGGTCCGCGGCCCCACGCAGCAGCGCATCGGCTTCGTCGAGCCGGCCCAACAGCTGCAGCGCGACGCCGACCCCGGCGTAGCCCTCGGGATGATCGGGGAATCGCCGTACCACGTCCGACCAGCGGGCCAGTGCCGTCGGCCAATCCGCTCTCCGGTGCGGCACCCGCGCCCACTCGATCGCAATGTCGATATGGTCCGGGAATCGCCCGACCGCCTCGGCCAGCACGGGCTCCGCATCGTCGAGACGGCCGAGCAGTTGAAGCGATGCGCCAACCCCGGCGAACGCATCCGGGCTATCCGGGAACCGATCCATCACCGCACGCCAGCGCTCCTGCGCGGCGGCCCAGTCGCCGCTGCGAAATGCATTCCGAGCGGATTCGAGCGCCAGTTGGAAATGATCGGGGAAGGCAGTGGCGCCGCGCAGCAACAGCGCATCAGCCTGTGCCACGTGCCCCAGCTGCAGCAGAGCCAGCGCCGCGTTGAGCTGCGCTTCGGCATGATCGGGATGACGCAAACGGATATGCTCCCAATGGCCGAATGCCGCCGGCCAGTCAGCGCGAGACATTGCCGCCCTGGCGCCGTCGATCAGGGTTGGCAGAGGTGCATCGTGCGCAGTCATCGAAACAGACATTCTTATCCGAAGCACGCACTATGACGTTCGCCACAGCCCCCTGCAACCAGCGCGAGCAGCCGTCCCGATCTGGCCCAGTCCCGCCAGCTGTGGCAGGCTTAGCGCCAGAAGCCACAAATCAGCAGCCAGAAATCATAGGAGGCCTCGATGTCCAGCCCCGTCGCAGAAGCGAAATTCCTCAGCGGCGTGAAGATCGTCGACTTCACCCAGTTCGAGGCCGGCCCCTCCTGCACCGAGGCGCTCGCCTGGCTCGGCGCTGATGTGGTGAAGATCGAGAACCCGAAGATGGGCGATCCAGGCCGCCGCCTCCGCCCCGGCAAGCCGGACGACGACCCGTACTATTTCCACGTCTTCAACGCCAACAAGCGCTCGATCACCGTCAACCTGAAGTCGCCCGCCGGCTTGAACCTGGTGAAGGACATGCTGCGCCAGGCCGATGTCTGCATCGAGAATTTCGCGCCGGGTGCGATCGAGCGCCTTGGCCTCGGCTATGACGTGGTGCGCGCGCTGAACCCGGGCATCATCTACGCCCAGGTAAAGGGTTTCGGTGAGGGCAGCCCGTACGAGAAGAACCTCGCCTTCGACATGATCGCCCAAGCCTGCGGTGGTACATTCAGCGTAACCGGCGAGGCGGATGGACCGCCGACGCGGCCGGGCATCTCGCTGGGCGATACCGGCACCGGCATGCTGATGGCGATCACCATCCTGGGCGCGCTGTACAAGCGGCGCGAGACCGGCGAGGGACACCGCCTGCAGGTCGCCATGCAGGACGCGATCATGCACTACATGCGGATCAACTTCGCCACTCAGGGCCGCACCGGCAAGGCGGCGGAGCGCGGCGGCTCGAAAGTGCCGGGCGTGCGCAACGCGCCGATGGGCCTGTATCCCTGCTCGCCGGGCGGCCCGAACGACTACGTCTACATCATGACGAGCAGAGCGAATCCGGACCATTGGGACCGGCTGCTGAAGCTGATGGGGCGCGAGGACCTGATCGGCGACAAAATGTACGCCACGCCCGACGACCGGCTGGAGCGTGAGGCCGAGGTCGATGCGATCATCACCGCCTGGACGAGGCGCCACACCAAGCACGAGGCGATGCGGGCCGTTGGCGATGCCGGGATCCCGGCGGGCGCGGTGCTGGATACGATGGAACTGGAAAGCGACAAGACGTTCGAGGACCGCGGCATCATGCAGGTGATGCGGCACCCGATACATCGTGACTTCAGGATGCCCGGCTGGCCGGTCCGCATCGACGGCAAGCCGCCGGCGCTGAAATCCTCCCCCGTGCTTGGCGCCGACACCGACGCCGTGCTGGGCGAATGGCTCGGCCTGAACGCGCAGGCGGTGGCGGCACTGAAGGCCGATGGGGCGGTGTAGTACCCGATCGCAGAGGGGCGCGAGTCGCACCGCGACCGCGTTTCTCCGTGTGAATCAGCACCTTCAAACAAGAGGCGTATCGCGCATCAATGATGCGCGATACGAGCGGCGCCTACGCCCCGACCAGCGCGCGCAATTTGCCACGGATCATTGCCAGTTCGGCGGCCGAGGCGTGTCCCTTCCGGCGAGCGTTACGCTTGCGCCAGTCCATGCTCTTAACCTGATCGGCGAGGACGGCGCTGCGCGGCGACCCGGCCAGTGGCACCTCGAACGGGTAGCCTTTGATCTGCGTCGTCGTTGGACAGCAGACCAGCAGACCGACGCGGCCGTTGTAGGACGCGGGGCTGAGCACGACGGCCGGGCGATGCCCTGCCTGCTCATGGCCCGCCTGCGGATCGACGTCGATCCAGATGATGTCGCCGGCGTCGGGGACATATTGTTTCCCAGGCACCTACAGCCTCTCCTTGCCGACCGGCCGGCCGGTATCGACTTCGGCATGAATGTTGTCATCGGTGATGCCGGCCAGTAGCTCCTCGAGATCAAACCCCGTCGGCTTGATCGGCTCGATGATGATCCGCCCGCCCTCTTCACGCACATCGACCGGCTGATCGAGCGAGAGCTTGGCTGCCTCCATGATGGCAGCGGGCAGTCGGACGGAGGCGCTGTTGCCCCATTTCTTAATCAAGACTTGCATCCGCGGCTCCCTGGCCTGAACCAAAGAGATGGAATGCCGACGACGCTGTGTCAACAACGTATCAACGTCGACGCCCAGGCGGTGGCGGCGCTGAGGCCGAGGGGGCGGTGTAGCGGCTGGGCCTACGACTGCTGACGCCAGCTTGGCAGCACGCCAGTCACTTCGGGCCCGTGCCCGATGCGTCGACCAGGCGCTGTAACAGGCTGTCGCGCCTGTCCGTCAGCAGATCGTCCAGGCTCCACAGACATTGCGCCGGCCAGGGCAAGGCCTCCGCACCATCGTAGATCAGGCCATCGAGCTGCTCCAAGGCATCGGCATACAGCCTCGCGACATCCAGCCGCTGGCGCATCGACGGCGCGAACCGGCGGCTGGCGTTCTGCTGGAAGGCAACGATCTCGCTACGCCAGTGCTG
>DATJJW010000179.1:0-24118 GCA_035491935.1 Allostellaceae bacterium
GCCGCTCTGCACGGCTCGTCGCATTACGATCTGCCGCTCGTCCTGCGCTGGTTCACTGCCAATATCGGCATCCATCATATCCATCACTTGAGCAGCCGGATTCCTTATTACCGGCTGTCCCGCGTTCTGCGCGAGCATGCAGCCCTGCGCGAGGTCGGCCGGCTCACATTGGTCGGAAGCCTGCGGTGCGTGCCGCTCGCGCTGTGGGATGAAGAGCGGCGCCGCTTGGTCTCGTTCCGGCATGTCGGGAAGGCTGAGCGATGCGTCCGATCTGCTTATGTCGTTGGCAAATATGACGGCGCGGATAGCAATAAACCAGATGCGCTACCATGTAATACGGCATGGCCAAAACTTCACCATATACCGATGCTACTTATTGCATTGTCACATCGGCTGATGGCTCATTTGCCGTAAGAGTGAGCATTCCTGATAGCCATCCGACGTTAGTCACGACGTTCACCACGGAGGAGAGCGCGGAAGCTTGGATCGCGACACATAAGCGCCGGGTAGAACAGCGGAATTCCGCCCCGCGCGGGTTTTGGGCAGCGCGCTCCAAATCCAGCTCTTGAACCGGCGCCGACCCTTGGGAGGCATTGATGGCGTTTAAGCCAAATTACCGTTTCGAGCGCAATGAACGCAATCGGACGAAGCAATTGAAAAAAGAGGAAAAGCTTCGGCGGCGCGAGGAACGGAAATCCGAGCGCGATGACAACACTGAAAATGCCAATGAGCCGGGGTTACCGCCGGAAGCTTGAGCAAGCTTCCTTCGGGCCGTCTTCTTCCTCACGCGATCGCCGACACCAAGCCCGTCAGTCCAAGGGATCCACGGATAGCGAGCCGTGCGGCGCGCCGCGCCGACGGTGGGCGAAGCCGGAAAAGTTGGCTCGGGCCGCCCGATAAGTCCCCTTCAGCCCGGACATGGATGTCTCAACCGACGGGCACGCGCTCCTGACATTTGAAACCAATTTGTCGAAGTCCCTGTTGAGCTTCCGTCCGGTGGTTCGGACGATAATAACGGAGGACATCATGGGACGCGGCATTCTGCTCTGGCTTCTAGGCATTCCCTTGCCGATCGTCATCCTGATCATGATCTTCTGGCACTGAGGAGGCAGGCATGGACCCTGTTACCCATAGCTCAATGCCTGGTAGTGTCGCGGCGGTCGAGACATCAACCTCCGCGGTATCTTGGGGAGCCATCTTCGCCGGCGCATTTACCATTGTGGCCGCAAGCCTCATCCTGCTGGCCATCGGTACAGCCCTGGGCTTCAGCACCATGTCCCCTTGGTCAGGGCATGGCGCTTCGGCGGCGACACTGACGGCAATGACGGCCGTCTGGCTTATCATCGTCCAATGGCTGTCGTCTGCGCTGGGCGGCTACATTTCTGGCCGCCTGCGGACGAAGTGGACGGGTGTGCATACCGACGAGGTTTTCTTCCGCGACACGGCGCACGGCATGCTGGCCTGGGCGGTCTCGGCCGTCATCGGCACGATAATTCTGTCCGGTGCCGTCACCAGCGCCATTGGCCTCGGCGCCCAAGCAGGCGCTACTGTCGCAAGCGGCGCGGCACAAGGCGCTTCGGCGGGTTTGGCCGCGAACGCCCAGCGGTCTTATCAGGTCGACACGCTGTTCCGGCCGAATCAGTCTCCGAATGGAGGGGGCGGGGCGCAGCCGCAGAGCAATCCGCGGGACCAAAACGCGGAGGCGGGGCGTATCCTGGCGGTGAGTGCTGCCCAAGGAAACATCTCGAATGCCGATAAGGCGTATCTGGCGCAGATGATCGCTTCCCGCACAGGCATCTCCACGGATGACGCGCAGAAGCGCATCGACGCTGTCGTCGCCCAGGAAAAGGCTACGGCGGACAAAGCCCGCCAAGTTGCCGACGCCACCCGAAAAGCTGCGGCTGCGACAGCTCTTTACGTCGGTCTATCGATGCTGGTGGGTGCTTTCATCGCGGCGGTGTCGGGTGCGATCGGCGGGCGCCTGCGCGACCTGCCGTAATTTCTTCTCGAAACTCTTCCGATGAGCCGGAAGAGCATCGAAAATCAAAAGGCTGCTAGTCATCCCCAACTGGCAGGGGGCGAGGGCGACGGATTGACGGGCATCAGTCCTCCTTGCCCATCTCGGCCAAGGATTTCAGCTTGGCATCCTTGGCGAACGTGTCGGCCCGCTCGCGCCAGGCGGTGTCCGGCAATTGCTTCAGCGACGGCCGGAGCTCGACCAGATCGGCGACCCAGTCCTGACGCTCGGCCGTGGCGCGGGCCATGAAGGGGACGAGCCCCGTCTCGGCGATGGTTTCGGCCGCCTCGCGCATCTCGGCGGCGCGGCGGCGGCCATGTTCGACAACGCGGCCGATCTTGTAGCCGGCGAACCATTCCCAATCGATGCCGGGATAGGTCTCGCGTAGCGAGGCCAGCATGGCGTCCTCGACGCCATAGAGCCGGGCGGTGGTCATGCATTCGACCGCCAGCGCCTCGAAGCCCTTGACCATGATGCTGCGGCACATCTTGAGTGCCGAGGCCTTGCCGATCTCCGTCTCGCCCAGGGTCATCTTCATGCCGCTGGGCTCCAGCAACGCCTTGAGTTCGGCGGCCCGTGCACCGCCCAGCACCATCGGCACCTTGATGCCATAGGGCGCGATCGGCGCCATCACCGCCGCCTCGACATAAGATGCTCCGGACGCCTCGATCGCCGCCGCATCATGGCGCTTGGTCGAGGGCGAGACGGAATTGACGTCGAGGAAGAACTGTCCCGCCACCATGTAGCTGCCCGCCAGCTTGGCGACATCATAGGCCGAGCTCGCCGTGACAGCGGAGATCACCGCCGCGGCACCCCTGGCCGCCTCCGCGGCAGAGGCACAGGCTTGCACGCCCAGTTCCTCGGCCTTGTCGATCATCGGTCCCCGCGTCGCGGGATCGTCCATCAGGATGTCGTAGACGGCCACCTCATGCCGTCCGGCCGCGACCAGCCCCTTGGATAGGGCGGTGCCGACCTCGCCGAAGCCGATCAGCGTGATGCGGGTGGTGTTCTTGGCGGTCATGCTCCCTCCTCACGTCCGGACACTGCCCCCGCGATCTGGGCGGCCGATTTCTCATGAGGGGCAATCTAACACCCCCCGTCCGGCGCGATTTCATAGATTCTCGGCGGCCAACCATAGATTCCGGTAATGGCCGGACCGTCCTCGGCCATGCCCATAAATTAGTCGGAGGGGACAGTTTCTGGCCGCTTTCTAGGCTCCGGCGTGGATTGGTGTGATCTGGCCTCTTCTATCCTATTGATTTTGCTTCCACTCCATTGCGGCTCCCAACTTGGCCCGGCGCTTGCTCAAGGTCGGTATTAATAATTTTTCCATCCGTAATAACGGCCTTTGCTGCGGGAGATAATCGATGGGTATGAGGGCAAGGTTTGGTTTGGGGCTCTGCCTGGGCTTGGCGCTCAGCGCGTTCACAACGGTCTCCAGCCATGCGGCACCGCTCAAAATCGGCTACAGTGACTGGCCGGGCTGGACGGCGTGGCAGGTCGCGATCGACAAGGGCTGGTTCAAGCAGGCCAATGTCGACGTCGTCTTCAACTGGTTCGATTATTCCGCGTCGCTCGACGCCTTTTCCGCCGGCAAGATCGATGCGGAGCTGATGACCAATGGCGACGCCTTGGTGATCGGCGCCGGCGGCGCCAAGAGCCAAGCCATCCTGCTGACCGACTATTCCAGCGGCAACGACATCATCGTCGCCCAGCCGGGCATCAAGAGCCTGAAGCAGTTGAAGGGCAAGAAGATCGGCATTGAGGTCGGGCTGGTCGAGCACCTCCTGCTGCTCTACGGCCTCGAGCAGCAGGGCATGAAGATCACCGATGTCACCCTGGTCAACACCAAGACCAACGACACGCCACAGGTGTTGGCCTCCGGCCAGGTCGACGCGATCGGCGCGTGGCAACCGAATTCCGGCCAGGCCATGCAAATGGTGCCGGGTGCCCGGCCGGTCTTTTCCTCGGCCCAGGCGCCGGGCCTTATCTATGACGAGCTGGGCGTGTCGCCGACGTCGCTGGCCGCCCATAAGGCGGAATGGGCCAAGGTCGTCCAAATCTGGGACAAGGTCGTGAAATACATCAACGATCCCAAGACCCAGGACGACGCGATCAGGATCATGTGCCGGCTCGATGGCCTGACGCCCGAGCAGTACAAGCCGCTGCTGAAGGGCACGCATCTGCTCGACCTTGCCGCCAACAGGAAGGCGTTCAAGACCGGGCCCGGCTTGGACTCCCTGCATGGTTCGTCGATCAATGCCGACAAGTTCAACGTCGACAACGCGGTCTACAAGACCAGCCAGGATGTCGACAGCTACATCGATGCGGAATTGATCAGGAATTCGGAACTGGTCAAGGCCGCCCAGTAAGGTCGATCGGGTTTAGATAGCCCGCTTGTCGAGAGACAGGCGGGCCATTCCCCATTGGGGGCTGGTTTTTATTGGGGATCCCGGACCGCGAACAGGGCGGCGCAGCCGACGACCTCCAGATCGACCGAGCGGAAGCGCTCGCCCAATATGCGGGCCAGATCCTCGGCGCTGTCGCGGGTATTGGAAAAGATGCCGCGGTGGTTGTACTTGGCCATCAGCGCCCGGGCCGGCGCCGACCGTTCCACCCCGAGCGACAGCAATGTCGCGCCGAACATCGTGCCGCCGGGCGCCAGATGGGGCAGGAGGTGATCGAAGGCCGCCGCCTTGGTGGCGATCTCGCCCGGCAGGCAATGCAGGAGATAGCTGAGGCCGATCGAATCAAAGCGGCCGAGATCGAGGCCGATCGGTTTCAGGACATCGGCCCGATAGCGCGTGGGCCGGTAGCGCGCGATTCTGCGCGCAGCGGCCTCGATCGAGCTTTCGTTCAGATCCAATAGCCCGATCCGGGGCTCGGCGACGGGAAAGCGGCAATGGTCGAGGAACCAGCCGGTGCCGACGCCGACATCGAGATGAGCCGCGCCGGCATGCTTGTCGTAAAGCGCCAGGATGCGGCTGGTCGGGCAACGCCAGAGGAAGCGGTTCGAGAAGCCGAGCACGACATGATCGTAAAGCGCCAATGTCAGGGGCGAATAGACCGCCTGGCCGGCATGGGTATCAGCTTCGGGTAGGGCGGTGGTCATGGGATGCGCATCTCTGGTTGATGATTGGTAAGCTACCTTACTGGCTTGACGCTGACGATCGGAGGGTGTCTTCTAAGCGGCAAGGCGCCTATCTCCGGGCCGTCTCTTCCCAATATGGGAGTGACCGGCTCCAACGATAAAAAAGTGGGTGGGAGGCACAGGCATGACGATGGATGTCACGGATATCATCGATCGGCAGCACCTTGGAATCTTTCAGCTGCGCATCATCGTGCTGTGCGGGCTGATCCAGTTTTTCGACGGCTTCGACACCCAGATGATCGCCTATACCGCGCCGATGATCATGCGCGAATGGCACGTGCCGCATGCGGCGCTGGGCTCGGTCTTCGCTGCCAGCCTGCTCGGCATCACCTGCGGCACGGCTTTCCTCAGCCCCTTGGCCGACCGGATCGGGCGCAAGAAGGTGCTGATCATGGCGGTGACGATCTTCTCCGGCATGACGCTGATCATCGCCGCCGCGCGGAACATCGATATGCTGATGGTGATGCGCTTCCTCACCGGCATCGGCCTGGCTGCGGTCATCCCCTGCACCACCGTCATGGTCAATGAATTCGCGCCGCGTTCGCGCCGGGCGACCATGGTGACGATGATGTCGATCGGCTTCGCGGTGGGTGCTGCCGGTGGCGGCCAGCTCAACGCGATCCTGCTGCCGCTGATCGGCTGGCGCGGCACTTTCTGCGTCGGGGGATTCCTGCCCTTGATCCTGGTGGTGGCGCTGATGCGCTATCTGCCGGAATCCCTGCGCTATCTGGTGGTTCAGGGCGGACGCGAGGCCGAGATCGCCCGCGTCCTCAAGCTGATGGTGCCGGATCTGCGCCTGATGCCGGGCACCAGCTTCGCCATTCATCACGGCCCCGGCCATGGTGACGGCCAGCCGCGCCGTGCCCGCGTGCTCGAGTTGTTCACGCGCGAGCGGGTGGCGATCACCTTGCTGCTGTGGCTCGCGGTCTGCCTCAACCTGCTGACGATGAACTTCCTCAACAATTGGCTGCCCAGCGTGCTGACCGGCGCCGGTCTCACCGTGGCCCAGGCCGTGCGCGCGACGACTTTGTTCCAATGCGGCGGCATCGTCGGCGTGCTGGCCATGGGCTGGATCACCGACCGGATCGGGTTCTTCCCGGTGCTGATCATCTCCTTCGCGATGCAGGCGGTCGTCGCCTGCTCGATCGCGCTGGGTGGCGGCTCCATCCCTGTGCTGGTTGCGGCGGTGCCCGCAGCCGGGCTGTTCGTCATCGGCGTGAACAACATGCTCTCGGCCCTGACGGCGACGCTCTATCCGACCGCGATCCGTGCCACGGGCACCGGCTGGGCCAATTGCTTCGGCCATCTGGGCGCCATCACCGGTCCGGTGATCGGCGGCATCCTGCTCGGGCTGCACTGGCCGATCGGCAATCTCTTCTTCCTGCTGGCGGCGGTGCCGGCGGTCGGCACCTGCGTCATGGCGACGATGGCCGCGTTCCGCGTCCGCCAGCAGCGTCTGGCCGTGCCGGTGGCGGAGCCCGCGCGGCAATCGGCATGAATTTTTGAAGTCTTGTACGGAGTAGCCAACCCATGTTCGCGAAGCTGAATCACATCGCCATCATCAGCGAAAACTACGCGCGGGCGTCGAAATTCTATGAATCGGTCTTCGGCATGAAGACCTCGCCCAATGCCCGGCCGCAGCGCGCGACCACGGTGGGCGACGGCTATATCGGCCTCAACATCAACCCACGCTATGCCGGCCGGCCGGCTCATCTCGACCATTTCGGCATCCAGGTCGAGGATACGGAGAAGGCCTTCGACCGCATGCGCACGAAGTATCCGACGCTCGAATGGGTGAAGCGTCCGGGCAACCGGCCCTTCGCCGGCATCACCAGCCACGACATGGACGGCAATGTCTTCGACATCTCGCAGAAGAACATGGAAAACCGCCGAGACATGTATGAGGAGAATGCCGGCGTCAGCGATACCTATATCAGTCATTTCGGGCTGCGCACCATGCGGCCGGACGATGTTGCCGAGTTCTTCCACACCGTGTTCGAGTTGCAGCCGCGCAATAAGCAGGATGGCGATCCGAACCACTATCTGACCGACGGCCATGTCACCATGGCCATCATGCCCTGGCGCATCACCGACTATCATGGCACCGGCATCGTGCCGCCCTCGATGGAGCATATCGGCTTCACTGTGAAGGACTATGCCGCGTGGAAGGCCAATGCCGACAAGGTGTTCGGCGAGAACCCGCTGCTGGCACCCTTGCCGCTGGGTACCGGGGCGGAAGGCCTGCGTCGGCTGGAGCTGGTGAGCCAGGGCTGCCCGCTCTACAAGAACCACCTGACCGACGCCGACGGCATCCTGCTCTCGGTTGCAGAGGCGTAAGGCCATGGACAAGTTCGTCGAGGCGGGCGGGTTTCGCATCCGCTACATCGAAGACGGTGCCGAACGCGCGCCCGTCGTGCTGATGCTGCACGGCGCCTCGCTGGGTTCGTCCGCCGATGTCTTCACGCGCAACCTTGGGGCCTTCGCCAAGGCCGGGTTCCGGGCGATCGCCTTCGATCAGCCGGGCCATGGGCTGTCGGATGCGCCCAGCGACACCGGCACTGATCCGGGCGCCAAAGATCCCGGGGTGGGCATCACGCCCGCCTTCATGGATGCGCTGGGCATTACCCGAGCGGCCCTCATCGGCCATTCGCGTGCCGGCGGCCAGGCGATCCAATTGGCGCTGAAGGATCCCGCGCGCTATACCGGCATCGTCGTGCTCGGCACCGGCAGCCTGCTGCCGCCTCTGGGCGAGGTCGATGCCGAGAGCGAGGCCGCGGCGCAGAAGAAGCAGGAGCGCAAGCAGGCGACGATCGAGCCGACCCCGGCCGAGACGCGCCGGCTGCTGGAGGCCGACCTCTTCCACCATGATCTCATCACCGAAGCAGCGCTGGCCCGGCGTCACGCCATGAGTATCGGCCGCAACTTCCAGGCCTTCGCCGCCCGCAATGCGCCGAAACCCGGCAAAGGCGAGCCCAAGCCTGTCAAGGCGCCGCTCTACGAACGGCTGGGCGAGCTCAAGGTGCCGCTGCTGATGATCTATGGCCGCCAGGATCGGGCGAATGCCGGCCCGCGCGCCGAGCTGCTCAAGCGCCGGCAGCCGAGCCTCGACCTGCATATCATCGAGAATTGCAAGCACCTGGTGCCGTGGGACGCAGCCGATGCCTTCGCCGATCTCGCGATCGATTTCCTTAAAGGCGCCAGATAGCGCTCAAGACGACAGCACGATGACCCGTGAGGTCGGTGTCGCGAAGGCCAGGTAGCGGCGAAGGTCGGCCAGGCTGAGGGCGACGCAGCCCTCGGTTGGGCTGTAGTCGGGCCGTGCCAGATGCAGGAAGATGGCGCTGCCTCGCCCCGGCGCCGGCGGCTGGTCGTTGTAGCCGAGCGGTACGATCAGGTCATAGACATCGTCGTCGCGCCACAGCCGCTCCGTACGCCCGGCATAGGGCAGCTTGACCGGCAGGTTGTATTGCGCATCGGCCGGGTCGTCGCACCAGCCGTCGTCAGGCGCGATAGCGGCTGCCGCCAATGCCGTCAGGGGTGGCGTCGTGAAACGGTCCGCCCGGTAGAGGAGACGCCGCAGGAGCCAGGATCCGACAGGTGTCGCGCCATCACCCTCGTGTTTGTCGCGGCTAAGCCCGCCGCGTCCAAGGGCGCAACGACACTCCCATGTGCCGAAACGCGCGATGCCGGCAGAGCTGACGATCAGGTCCATAATCCGTGGATATAGCGCCGTTTACGGTTGCGCCATAGCGGGAACCGGGGGCTTCCGGACGGTGGCCATGCTGGCCGGGGTGAGGCCTGCCGGCATGTTGGCCGATTGCATATTGGCCGAGGCGGCAAGTGCGGCGGCATCGCCGGTGGCGGGCTTGCCTGTCACGTCCGTGCCGCCCGTGGCGGCGTTCTGCTGCTTCATCATGGCCTGGTATTTTTCCAGTCCCAGCTTCATGCGCGCGACGAAATCATTACCTGCCATGGCGGCGGCGGGCGTCGGCGCGGTCGGCGCGGCACTGGCCGCCACCGAAGGCAGCACGCCGGATGGCAATTGCAGCGGCACCGGCGCATGCGCATGGGCGTTGGCATGCATTGCCATGATGCCCTGCGGGCTGGTGTCGATGGCGATGCCGTGCTGCGCGCCGGGCATCGCCATCGGCCGTTGCTGCGGCAGGGGCATCGGGTTCTGGGACGTTGTGTTCTGCTGGGGGGCCATGCCGGTCTGCGGCGCCAGGCCCTGAAGCTGCACGGTCTGCGGCGTCACCGGTGCGGCAGTGGCCAGCGCCGCGGCGGTCGCGGGCGATCCCATGCTCGGCAGGAACGAGCTCTGGGTGGTCGGCGCGCCGGGTACCGACAGCGAGGCGAGCTGTGCCGCGATATTGGTCGAGCCGGATTGATTCGGCGTGTGTGCTGCCCCCCGATTTGCGGCCAGCGCGGTGGCGGCTGGTTGACCCGGCAGGTAGCTGCCGACCGGCGGCAGGTGCGGCAATACCATCGGTTGCGGCTTCGAGGGCAGCGCCGACAGGGTTACCGATTGGTCGATCGTACCGGCCGGCCTGGCGCGGGCCGCATTCACCAGCCCGGTCATGCCGATCTGACCGGGGTTAGGGCCGCCTACGCCCGGAATATTGCCGGGGAGTGCGGATGTGGCGGTCGTCGAGGCATCGGCCATCTGGGCCGTGCCGTCCTTGCCCTTGTCGGAATCGCCCTGGACGTAGGCCAGCACCCGATCGCCCATATCCTTGCCGTTCTGGTTGACCATATGCGCGTCGATCAGCCCGGCGACCAGACCGACCGGGCCACCGTAAATCGTGTCGCCGACGACGCGCGCCGTATTGCTGTCCAGCTTGTCGCCGGTCAGGTGCTGGTAGATCGTCGAGATCACCGGCAGGTGCTGCAGCGGATTGATGGTGTCGAGGAAGTCGTGGAAGGTGAAGTGATGATGCGCCTTGCCGCTGCCGTCCGCACCTGTCGAACCGCCGCTCGCCGCGGACGCGGTTTGCGTCGGCTGGGAAGCCTGCTGTGCTGCCGCTTGCTGCGCCGGTAGCGGCGCGGCGGCGAAGGGGGTCAGGGCGTGGACGCTGTCGGACATGGACTAGGCACTCCGGTTACTCGCCGGAATGCCTCGCACATCGCGTGCCAGTTCAAGTATCGTTGTAAATCAGATGGTTAGATCGAAAGGGGGATGGCCGGCGGCAAAATATTCCGCGGGCCATCCTTGCCGGGCTCAGAAAAGATGGCCGCTGCGCCGTGCCTTGGTCTCGAGATAGGACCGGTTATGGCTGTTGGCCGGGAAGGCATGCGGCACCCGCTCGACCACCTCGATGCCGTAATGGGCCAAGGCCGCCAGCTTCTCGGGGTTGTTGGTCATCAGCCGCACCTTGTCGAAGCCCAGCTGCCGCAGCATCTCGGCGGCCGGCAAATAGATGCGTTCATCGGCGTCGAAGCCCAACTGCATGTTGGCGTCGACCGTGTCGAACCCCGCATCCTGCAGCTTATAGGCGCGCAGCTTGTTGATGAGACCGATGCCGCGGCCCTCCTGCGCCAGGTAGAGCACCACGCCGCCCTTGCCGGAATCGGCGATGGCCTTGATGGCGCCGCGCAGCTGGTCGCCGCAGTCGCAGCGCAGCGAGCCCAGCAGGTCGCCGGTAAAGCATTCGGAATGGATGCGTGCCAGGATCGGCTGTCCGGGTTCGGGCACACCGACCACGATCGCCAAATGGTCGATGCCGCCATCGGACGGGCGGAAGGCGACGATGTGCGTATCGGCGCTATCGGCCAGCGGCACTCGGGCCTCGGCGACCCGGCGCAGGGTGTGAGCCAGCGTCTCGCGATGGTGGCGTACCTGAGCGGTGCCCAGGGCGATGATGCCTTCCTGCTCGGCAGCGGCGACCGCCTCGCGCGTGATATTGGGCTGGATCACCATGGCCGGCAGCAACCGGGCGAGCTTCGCCAGTTCGACCGCGGCGGCGGCGATACCGTCGGCCTCCGTCGGCCGGAGCGTGACACCTTCCGGTGCCTGGGTCTCACCGATCGTGGGGTCGGCCAGTTCGCGCAGCATGGCGGGGGAGGTATCCGCCGGCAGGCGCAATTCGACGATGCGGGCGAGCGCACCGGCATCGCAGGCCAGACCCAGGGCCTCGGCACGCCGTGCGGTGGTCGCGAGCAGCGGGGCCGCGGGCGCCGCCTTGCCAGGGATGGCCAGGGCGCGCAGCCGGGCAAAGGATGCGTCGTCGATGGATTCGGCGGCCAGGACCAAGGCATTCGATCCTTTATCCCGCAGCAGGACCACATCGCCCCGCCGGAGATCGGCAACTGCGCGGGCGACATCGTTCGCATGGTCAGGATGATCGGCCTCGGCGTTATGCATCAGGTCGCTTGCCAGCTCTGCGGTGCCGGCGCTTGCGGCCGTTTGTGAAGCCCAGACCATCCTTGACCTATCCAATTCCTTGCTTGATCCACTAATATAAGGTCGCTCGTGCTCAAGGGATATACCGCCCCCGGCTTGGCCGGCATGTCCCTTTTGATCGGGTCCGTCGTTCCACCCATCACTACCTAGCTGTGGTCGCCGGCCCCGTGAGGCAATGACGAACGCTCGCTTTTCTTTATTCCCGGAAAACGCATGAGACGACATCAGACAACCCAAAAGGGGCGGGCCAGGTTGCCCGTCCGGGAGATGTCGATCTGGAGGGTGAAAGGCTGACATGGCGCCCAAGATCGTATTGCTGGGTGCGGATGGCGATTTCCTGGCGGCGTTGGCCGAGCAGCTCGCCCTAGGCGAGGCGTTCTCTCCTGCGATCCCGCATGGCATGGCCGAGACGTTGGCAGATATGGTCGCGGAGGAAGACCCGGACATCGTGCTCCTCGACCTGGACGCGGCACGCGGGCGCGACGCCGTCTGGGACGGGCTCGGCCTCTGCCATGGCTTACGCGCCCGTGGCGTGGACGTGCCGATGATGGTGGTCTCGGGGCCGGAGGAGGGCAGGGCGGCCGCCGCGCTGACGGCCGGTGCCTCGGCCCATCTCGCCAAGCCGCTTCGCCTCATGACCTTGCTGGCCGCGCTACGCCAGCTCGTCCAGACCGACGCCCAGCGGCGTCAGGCGACGCTGACCATCGGTCCCTACGATTTCCAGCCGGCCCGCAAATGGCTGGTCGAATCCCGGACCGGCCGCATCATCCGCCTGACCGAGAAGGAAACGGCGATGCTCGACCTGCTCGCCAGGGCCGAAGGACAGGCGATCGCGCGAGAGACCTTGCTCGAAGCGGTTTGGGGCTATAATTCAGGCGTCACCACCCACACGCTGGAGACGCATGTCTACCGGCTGCGGCAGAAAATCGAGAGCGATCCCGCGAATGCCCTCCTGCTCATTACGGAACCAGGAGGTTACCGCCTTGGTTAGCTTCCGTCATGTCCGCCGTTCCTTCCCGTCCACGCTTCTGATGGCTCGATCATGACCGAAGCCGGCACCGCCCACGCGAAATCCCCCGGGCCGCTCGATATTCAGGGCCGCCATACCGCCGGTCCCTGGTATCTGACCTCGATCACCGCGCTCGGCATCGTGTTCGGCGATATCGGCACCTCGCCGCTCTACGCCTTCCAGGTCGCGCTGAAGATGACCGATCGGCTGTTGCCGCCGGCCTTCGACGTGTTCGGCATCTGCAGCCTGGTCTTCTGGATGCTCACCCTCATCGTCGCGGTGAAATACGTCAGCATCGTCATGCGGGCCGACAATGAGGGCGAGGGCGGCATCCTGGCGCTGCTGTCGCTGGTCTACCGCATGCCGGAGCGGCGCGGGGTCAATATCCCCTTCCTGCTGCTGCTGGGCATATTGGGCGCGGCACTGCTCTACGGCGACGGTGTGATCACCCCGGCCATCTCCGTGCTCTCGGCGGTGGAAGGCCTCAAGGTCATCCAGCCGCATCTGGCCCATATGATCGTGCCGATCACCATGGCGATCCTGCTGGCGCTGTTCCTTCTGCAACACCGCGGGACGGCGACGATCGGCCGGTTCTTCGGGCCGATCATGCTGGCATGGTTCCTGGTCATCGGCCTCGTCGGATTGTGGAGCGTCATCCAGACGCCGCGCATCCTGCTCTCCATCGATCCCTGGTACGGCATTCGCTTCCTGCTGCGCGAGCCCGGCACCTCGTTCATCGTCTTCGGCGCGGTGTTCCTGGCGCTCACCGGGGCGGAGGCGCTTTATGCCGATATGGGCCATGTCGGCGCGCCGGCGATCCGCCGCGCCTGGTTCGGCCTGGTCATGCCGGCGCTGTGCCTCAACTATTTCGGCCAGGCGGCGCTGCTGCTGCGCGAGCCGCGCGCCGCCGACAACCCATTCTACAAGATCGTGCCCGATTGGGCCGTGGTGCCGATGATCTTCCTGGCTGCCGCCGCCACGGTGATCGCTAGCCAGGCGCTGATCTCGGGCGTGTTCTCGCTGACCCGCCAGGCGATCAGCATGCGGCTCAGCCCGCGCATGGCGATCTCGGCCACGTCCAGCCATTCCTATGGCCAGATCTATATCGGCACGGTCAATTGGGCGCTGATGGTGGCGACCCTGATCGTGGTGGTGCAGTTCAGGACCTCCGACAGCCTGGCATCGGCCTACGGCATCGCCGTTTCCGGCACGATGCTGATCACCACCATGCTGCTGTTCAAGGTGATGAGCGAGAAGTGGGAACTGCCGACGCCGATATGCTGGGGCCTGACCATCCTGTTCGGCCTGGTCGACGCGATCTTCTTCGCCGCCAACAGCATCAAGATCGAGGCCGGCGGCTGGTTGCCGCTTACCATCGGCGGCTTCGTGGCCTTCGCCATGATCTCCTGGATGCGCGGCAATGCGCTGGTGCGCATGAAGACGGCCGACAGCTCCATGCCGTTCGCCGAGTTCATGGACAATCTGGGCGTGCTGGTGCTGGCGCGCCAACCCGGCTGCGGCGTGTTCCTGACCCAGATATCCGAAACCGTCTCGCCCATGCTGCTGCGCTATGTCGAGGCGAACCGGGTGCTGCACGAGAATGTGATCCTGCTCACCATCATGGCGACCAGGCGGCCGCGCGTGCCGGCCTCGGAGCGGATCACCATCCAGCCGCTGGGCAAGGGCTTCTATCGGGTCATCGTCTCGGTAGGTTTCATGCAGCGTGTCGACCTGCCGCTCGCCATCCGCAGCTGCGAGCGGCTGGGCCTCGATTTCTGCGACGATGAGGGCGCCGACGCTCCCTTCTATTTCATCGCCCATGAGGTGGTGGTGCGCAAGGCGCGGGGCAGCAAGCTGCGCCTGCCATTCTGGATCGCCTTCATTTTCATGCATCGCCTGGCCATGCATGTCTCGGACTACCTGCACCTGCCGCCCAAGCGCGTGATGGAAGTGGGCTTCCGCGTCGACATCTAGGATGGCCGCTTCTAGACTGCTCGTCATGCCGCTGCCGATATCCCTGCCCGACGCTCAGCCTTTCCCGATCTTCGTGTCGCTGAACGGCCTGCCTGTGCTGGTCGTCGGCGAGGATGGCGAGGCGGCGGGCAAGCTGCGCCTGGCCGCACGTACCGGTGCATCCCTGCGCGTCGTCGCGGTCAATCCCGACGCCCATCTTTTGGAAGCCATCGCCGATTGCGGCGCGGAACTCAGGCGCCGTGCCTTCGAGTTCGCCGATCTCGACGATGTCCGGCTCTGCTTTGTCGCCTTGCGTGACGAGGATGCCTGCGCCGCGGTGGTGACGGCGGCACGCGACCGGGGCGTACTCGTCAATGCGGTCGACAAGCCGGCGCTCTGCGACTTCATCGTGCCGGCGATCATCGATCGCCCGCCGATCACGGTCGCGATCTCGACCGGCGGCACGGCGCCGATCCTGGCGCGCGAACTGCGCCGCCGGATCGAGGCGATGATCCCGCCGGCCTATGGCGATCTTGCCCGCTTCCTCCATGGCTGGCGCGCCCGGGTGACGGCGGCCCTTGCCGATGCGCTCGCCCGCCGCCGTTTCTGGGAATCGGCCCTGGAGAGTCCGGCCGCCGAACACATGCTGGCGGGCGATGCCAGAGGGGCGGAGGCCGCGATGGCGGCACATCTGGATGCCAGCGCGCGCGGCAACACGCTGCCGCCCGGCCGGATCAGCCTGGTCGGCGCCGGCCCCGGCGATCCCGAGTTGCTGACCTTGCGTGCGCTTCGCATCGTGCAGGGCGCCGACCTCGTCCTTTACGATCCGGCGATCGATCGGCGCGTCGTCGATCTCAGCCGCCGGGGTGCCCGGCGCGTCGAGGTGAAGGGGCTGACGCCCGAGGCTATCGCTCATCTCGTCCGGACAGCGGTCGGGCAGGGCGATCATGTCGTCCGGCTGGTGCCGGGCGATGCCGCGTCGGACAATGCGGCAGATGACGGCCTTGCCAAGACGCTGGGCCTGCCGGTCGAGATCGTGCCGGGTGTCGCCCATGCCACCAAAGAGGACGGCCATGGCGCCTGATACATCCTTTCCGACCCAGGACCCCAATACCTATGCCGGCCTGGCGCCGAGCGCGGCGCAGCAACGGCTGGCCGGTTATGTCGCGGCGCTGGGGCGTGGCCCCGGCAAATCCCGCGCGCTCAGCCGCGAGGAGGCGCGCGATGCGCTGGGGCTGGTGTTGAACGGCCTGGGCGACCCGCATCAGGTGGGTGCCTTGCTCATGCTGCTGCGTTTTCGCGGCGAGGAGCCGGAGGAGATCGCGGGGCTGGTCGAGGCGGCCCGCGGCCATGCCGGGGCGGCGCCGACTGCGGCCGTGGCGCTCGACTGGCCCTCTTACGGCGCCGGGCGTACACGCGGCTGTCCCTGGTTCCTGCTCGCCGCCATGACGCTGGGGGCGGCCGGCATGCCCGTGCTGATGCACGGCTCGAACGAGTTCTCTTCCGGCATGCCGGTCGCCGATGGGCTGGCGGCGCTGGGGCTTTCGCCCGCACGGGCTCGTAACGAGGCGGCAGACCAGATCGCGGTACGAGGCTTCGCCTATTTGCCACTGGTGGCCTTGAGCCCTGAGCTCGACCGGCTGTTGTCGCTGCGCCATCTGCTGGGCTTGCGTTCGCCAGTCAATACGGTGGCGCGGCTGCTCAACCCCTTCGACGCGCCGGCCGGCATCGACGGCGTGTTCCATCCGCCCTACATCCATCTGCATCTGGGCGTGGCCGAAGCCATGGGGTATCGGCGCCTCACCGTGGTCAAGGGGGCCGGCGGTGAGGCTGAGCGCAATCCGCTGAAGCGGCTGGAAGCGCAGATATGGCAGGCAGGAAACGGCCGCAGCCCGGCCGAGTTCGAGGCGATCGCGGAGAACGGTCAGCCCGATATGCCGGTCGATGCCGCAGGCTTCCGCGCCGTGTGGCGGGGCGAGGACGACAATGCCCGGGCGCTCGCCACCATCCTCGGCACCGTGGCGCTGGGGCTGCTCGCGACGGGCAAGGCAAAGGAGCCTGGTGAGGCCGATGTCTTGGCCCGGGAACTTTGGCGCGCCCGCCATGGCTGAATAGCGCCTGGTTCGGGTGCCTTTGTCTTGCTCTTGGGCCTCGGAGCCGCCATGTTCTGCCGAGAACGCATTAATCCCCGCGCCCTCAGCGCATGGGCCCCGAGCCCGCGCCGGGCGCCAGCCTAGTCAGGATATCACTCGTGGATCAGCTTATCGGCGCCGGCAAGGGCGCGGACAACGCCGTCAAGGACACCTCGACCCAGACCTTCATGGCTGACGTCGTCGAGGCATCGATGACCACGCCGGTCGTCGTCGATTTCTGGGCGGAATGGTGCGGACCCTGCAAGACCTTGGGACCGATCCTGGAGCGCGCCGTTGCCGCGACCAAGGGTGCGGTCAAGATGGTCAAGCTCGATATCGAGAAGTACCCTGAGATCGCACAGCAGATGCGTATCCAGTCGATTCCGGCGGTCTATGCCTTCCTCGATGGCCGCCCGGTCGACGGCTTCGTCGGCGCGGTGCCGGAAAGCCAGGTCAAGACCTTCGTCCAGCGCCTGGCCGGCATGAGCAAGGGTGGCGGGGCCTCGCCGATCGACGAAGCCCTTGATGTCGCCAAGAACGCGATGGCCGAAGGCGATTTCGGCACGGCGGAATCGATCTATCAGCAGATCCTGCAGCATGAGCAGGACAATGTTCCGGCTCTGGTGGGGTTGGCGCGTTGCGCCTTGCAGGCGGGTGATATCGAGGACGCCAAGACGATCGCCGCCCGTATCCCGGCCGAAGAGAAATCGGCCGACATCACCTCGCTCCGGACCGCGATCGAACTGGCCGAGCAGGCGAGCCAATCGGCCGGTGCGCTTGGCGAGTGGCAGGACCGTCTGGCGCGCGATGCCAATGACCACGAGGCGCAGGTCGAATATGCCAAGGCCCTGTTCGGGCTCGGCCGGCGCGAGGAGGCGGTCGACGAGTTGCTCAAGGCCATCAAGACGGATCGCGAATGGAACGAGCAGGCGGCGCGCAAGCAGCTCGTCCAGTTCTTCGAGGCGATGGGCTCGGCCGATCCCCTGACCGTGGCGTCGCGCAAGCGCCTCTCCTCCATCCTGTTTTCGTAAGGGCCTCGAGCGTTGAGCGGGACCATGCGTTCGCCGGGCTTCGAGACACCGTTCTCGCGGTTGCCGGCCAGCCTGCCGGTCTTCCCGTTGAGTGGCGCCATGCTGTTGCCGCGCGGACGCCTGCCGCTCAACATCTTCGAGCCGCGCTACCTCGCCATGATCGATGATGCGCTGGCCGGCGACCGGCTGATCGGCATGATTCAGCCGATCGACGACAGCGAGGCGACGCCGGTGCTGCATCGCGTCGGCTGCGTCGGCCGGCTGACCTCGGTGGCCGAGGAAGGGCGGCGCTATATCATCACGCTCAACGGCGTCTGCCGCTTCGCCGTCGGCGAAGAATTGACCAGCATGCGCGGATATCGCCGCATCGTGCCGGAGTGGTCGGAATTCCAGTCCGACTACCATCACGATGTCGGCGTGCTCGATGACCGGCCACGTCTGATCGCCGGCCTCAAGAGCTATTTCAAGCGCCATGATCTGGCCGCCGACTGGACAGCGATCGAGAAGGTCGACGACGAGCGGCTGGTGACCTCGCTCGCCATGGTCTGCCCGTTCCAGCCGGTCGACAAGCAGGCGCTGCTGGAGGCGCCGAATTTGACGGCGCGCGGCAAGCTGCTGACCGGGCTGGTCGAGATGGCGGTGACGCCGCCGCCCGACGGCCCGACCCTGAATTGACTTTTGGCCAATTGACCTGAGGACGACGCCCATGGCCGACATGAAGCCGCAGATCGACGCCAAGCTCTTGGAGATCCTGGTCTGCCCGATGACCAAGGCCACGTTGCGCTATGACCGCGAGGCGCAGGAACTGATCAGCGACGAAGCGGGCCTGGCCTATCCGATCCGCGACGGCATCCCGATCATGCTGGTCGACGAGGCGCGGCCGCTGAAGGATGAGACATCGCCCGCTTAGGGCGTGTCGTGCCATGAGCGCCGCATCCCCCTGGCCGACGGAGATCAGGCTGGGCGAGCAAGGAAGAAAGCTCGCCGTCAGCTTCGATGACGGCCGGCATTTCGATTTCACCGCCGAATATCTTCGGGTCGAGAGCCCTTCGGCTGAGGTGCAGGGCCACGGGCCGGACCAGAAGCGTCTGGTCGCCGGCAAATCCCAAATCCGCATCACCGCCATCGAGCCGGTTGGCCATTATGCCGTGCGCCTCGTCTTCGATGACGGCCACGATACCGGCATCTATAGCTGGAGCCGGCTGATGGAGATGGGCATCAACCATGATGCCTGGTGGATGGCGTATCTCGACGCGCTGGGGCGGGCCGGGCTCAAGCGCCGCTGATCCTGACTCGATTTGGGTGTCGAATCGCTTCGACTCGGCGTCGACTCCAGAGCCTCAATCTGCTCTAATACAGCCGGGGCGAGACGAAATACTCGCTCAGGACAACCACCGATAAATCGGCGGGGAGCACGCATATGGAGCCGGAACTCGACCTGTCCATCCTTGCCGATGCCTGCGGCGGCAATATGACGGTCATCGGCATGGCGCTCAGGCTGTTCGTCCAGACGACGCGCGCCGACCTCGCCAAGCTGGATGCCGTGGTGGCGAGCGAGAACGTCGACGGCACCTTGGCCTCCGCCCACCGCATCAAGGGTGCGGCGCGCCAGATCGGCGCCTCGGCCGTCATGGCCGCCAGCCAGGAGATCGAGGCGGCGGCAGAGTTGCCGGACTGGCCGGTGATCCGTGCCGCCCTGCCGCGTCTCAAGGCAGGGTTCGAGGCCTTGGAAGCGCATATCGCCCAGCATTATCCAGGCTAGGCCCTATCTCCGGAGATCGCGCGGTCGCCGAGCGGCGTGTTGCCGTTGGCGACCAGCCCATGAGCCATCGCCGCAAGCAAGTCGGTCTGGGTGATCAGGCCCAGGACGCGCCGGTGCGGGTCGGTGATGACGACCGCGTGGGTGTGGCCGTCGGTCAGCATCGCCGTGAGGCCGGTCGCCGCCGCCTCGGGCGTTGCCGTGACCGCCGGCCGTATCAGCTTGGCAATCGGGCCGGTGGCGCGCGCCACCTCGCGCAGGCCGATGACGCCGGCGAGGCGCCCGGTCTCGTCGATGACCGGCAAAGCCCGTATGTTATGGGCGAGCAGCTTGTCGCGCGCTTGCTCGGCCGTGGTGTCGAGGTTTGCGGTGATCACGTCCCTCGACATGATGTCCCGGCATCGTATCCGGCCATGGGCGCGGGCCAGCGCCTGGGCCTCGGCCTCGGCGATCAGCGCCGCCAGATCGGCCCGGTCGATGTCGAAGCTCTCACGCAACTGGCTCAGTGCTGCATCCAGATCGGCCTCGCTGACCCCGATCCGCGCCGGCGGCGGCGGGTCGGCCGTGCCATGGGTATTGGCCGGGGCATGGACGGCCTTGTGCGGATAGCTGCGGCGGGCGAGCTTGCTGAAGACGATGCCGAGCCCGACCAGCATGATCGAATTGAGCGCCACCGGCACCAATGGGAACAGGAAGCCCCAATGGCCGACGACCGGACCGCCCAGCACGGCGGTCATCGCTGCCGCCCCGCCCGGGGGATGAAGGCAGCGGGTCAGCGACATGACGGTGATGGCCAGTGCCACGCTGGCGCCGATCGCGAGCACCGGGTCGTGGATCAAAAGCGAGACTAGCACGCCGCTATAGGCGGAGACGGTGTTGCCGCCGATGATCGACCAGGGCTGGGCGAGCGGGCTCGACGGTACGGCGAACAGCAGCACGGCTGAGGCGCCGAGCGGTGCCACGATCAGCGGCAAGGTGGGGTTGCGGCCGATCACCAGGCCGCAGATGAAGCCCGTGAGGGCGATGGCGATCAGTGCGCCGAGACTGGCGATCGCCCGGTCGCGCAGGGTCGCGCCCGGTAGGATAGGCTTGAACCAGCTTGTCATGAAAAAACTCTCAGAGACGCTCGCCGCGGGTCAATTTCGGTAAGGGACCCAGCACGCCCATGGCATGGCGCATGAGCAGCTTGCGCACTGGCGTCAGCGGTTTGGTGCCGACCATGGCGAGGCCCAAGTCACGGACCAGCTTGACCGGCGGGATGTTGTTGGAGAACAGGCGGTTGAGCCCGTCGGTGACGAGCGCCAGGGCGGCGGTATCGCCCCGCCGTCCGGCACGATAGGCGGCGAGCAGCGTCTCGCTGCCGGGGTCGAGGCCGAGGCGGCAGGTATCGACGATCAGCTCCGCCAGCACGGCGACGTCCCGGATGCCCAGGTTGAGACCTTGGCCGGCGATCGGGTGGATGGCGTGGGCGGCGTCCCCGACCAGCGCCAGACGCGGACCGGTCATTTGCTCGGCATGCACGATCGAGATCGGGTAGTGCCAGCGCGGGCCTTCCAGTTCCAAGGCGCCCAGGAAATCGCCGAAGCGGCGCTCCAGCTCGCGTTTGAATCCTGGATCGTCGAGCGCCATCAGCTTGGGCGCCAGATCGCTCCGCTCGGTCCAGACGACGGAGGACCGATTATCAGTCATCGGCAGGATGGCGAAGGGCCCGGCGGGCAGGAAATGCTCGACTGCGATGCCGCCATGCGGGATCTCGTGCCGGACCGTGCAGGTCAGCGCGTCCTGGCCGTAGCGGTGCTCGATGGTCTTGATGCCGGCGGCCTGGCGCAGGAAGGAGCCCTTGCCGTCCGCGGCGATGGCGAGCCGGCCGCGTACCAGACGCCCATCGGCGAGATGGATGCTGACCCCGCCCATGTCGCTCTCGAAGCCTTCGACCATCGCGGGTGCCACCGGCGTCAGCATGTCGGCCAGGTTCTCGATGCGCAGCAGCAATGCGCGGCGCAGATGGCGGCTTTCGACGATATGGCCAAGCGGCTGGTCGCCGACCTCTCGGTAATCGTAATGCAGGAACAGCGGCGCGTTGTTGTCTGCGACCCGGATCTCCAGGATCGGCTCCGCTCGGGCCTCGACCAGCGGCCAGACGCCAATGGTCTCCAGGATGCGCCGGCTGCCGTATGCCACAGCGAAGCTGCGGCCGTCGAACCGGTCCTCGGCGCGGGCATCGGCCGGCAGGCGGTCGATGATCACCGTCCGTACGCCGGCATCGGCGCAGGCGATGGCGATGATCATGCCGGCGGCACCGCCGCCCACCACGACGACGTCGGCGGCGATGTCGGGACGCCGGGCGGGCGCGCTCATGCCTGCTTCCGCCGGAGAATGCGCATTTTTGATACCGGATGCCTGAATTTTAGGCAATTCCCATGAACCCTCTGTGACATCCGGCTTCGCTGGAGCGGCCGGTGCCGTCCTGGCGCTTCCCGGCCGGCCACGGCAATTTCCACCAAATCCTGCCGCAGTGCAAAATTTTTTCACAGCCGATACCGGCGACCTGCGCTGCTTCGGCGCCATGGCAGAACCGGCCGGCGCGTCTGGCACGGTTCTTGAGAGTACCGGTCTCGACGGGGGGTGGGTCGACTGGCGACCGCGATCCCGGAGGCAGGAGATTGTTCATGAAATATGTGATCGCGATCATCAAGCCGTTCAAGCTGGACGACGTTCGCGAGGCTTTGATGGGCCTGGGGGTGCAAGGGCTCACGGTCAGCGAGGTGAAGGGTTTCGGTCGCCAAAAGGGACAGACGGAAATCTACCGCGGCGCGGAATACTCCGTCAGCTTCCTGCCCAAGGTGAAGATCGAACTGGCTGTGGTCGACGAGTTGGTCGAGCGCGCCGTGGAAACGATTCAGAGGACCGCGAATACCGGCCGCATCGGCGACGGCAAGGTCTTCGTCCTCGACGTGGCGCAAGCCGTGCGCATCCGCACCGGCGAGGCCGGCGACGCAGCGCTCTGATCCAACGCACGCAAGCAACATCACCCACCGCATCGCGACGCCATCGAGGCCGAGGCGGGGGCATCCGATCAGATCGATTTAACAGGAGAAGCAAGATGAAGCATTTCGGTTCGGCCGGCGGAAGGGCTTGGGGGACTGCCCTGGCCGCCATCGGCACATTGGTCGCCTCGGCGGGCGTCGCCCTTGCCCAGACGGCTCCGGCCGCGGCCCCCGCCGCCCCTCCGGCGCCGAAATTCGATAGCGGCGACACGGCCTGGATGCTGGCCTCGACGGCGCTCGTCCTGCTCATGACCGTGCCGGGCCTGGCGCTCTATTACGGCGGCATGGTCCGCAAGATGAACGTGCTGGCCACGGTCATGCAGAGCTTCGCCATCACCTGCCTCGTCACCGTGCTGTGGACCGTGGTGGGCTACAGCATCGCCTTTACCGACGGTTCGGGTTCGACCCAGCCCTTCATCGGCGATTTCTCGCGCGTCATGCTGAGCGGCATGGGGCTGAATTCGGTCAATTCGCTGGCCAGCACCATCCCTGAATCGGTCTATATGACCTATCAGATGACCTTCGCCATCATCACGCCGGCGCTGATCTGCGGCTCGATCGTCGACCGCATGAAGTTCTCGGCGCTGATGTGGTTCATCGGCCTGTGGAGCATCCTGGTCTATTCTCCGATCGCCCATGTGGTGTGGGACGGCAATGGCTATCTGGCGAAGCTGGGCGTGCTCGACTTCGCGGGCGGCACCGTCGTGCACATCAACTCCGGCGTCGCCGGCCTGGTCGCTGCCCTTTATCTCGGCAAGCGCAAGGGCTACGGCACGCAGCCGTTCCATCCGCACAACCTGGTCTTCAGCCTGATCGGCGCCTCGCTCCTGTGGGTGGGCTGGTTCGGCTTCAACGCGGGTTCCGCGGTCGGCGCCAACGCCAATGCCGGCATGGCCATGGCCGTGACCCAGATCGCCACCGCGATGGCCGGTCTCGCCTGGATGTTCACCGAGTGGATGGTCAAGGGCAAGCCGTCGGTACTGGGCATCATCTCGGGCGCCGTCGCCGGCCTGGTGGGTATCACCCCGGCCTCGGGTTTCGTCGATCCGGAAGGGGCCCTTGTCATCGGCATCGCCTGCGGCGTGCTCTGCTACTTCTCGGCCACCACGCTCAAGAACCTGCTGGGCTACGACGACAGCCTCGACGCTTTCGGCGTCCATGCGGTCGGCGGTGCCATCGGCGCGCTCCTCACCGGTGTCTTCGCCCGTGCGGCGATCGGCTCCGGCGGCAAGGGCACGGCAGGCGGGCTCGAAGGCAATTGGGGCCAGGTGCTGTTGCAGCTTGAGGGCATTGTCGGCGTCGCGGTCTTCTGCGCCATCGGCACGCTGATCATCCTCAAGGTCGTCGATGTCGTCATCGGCCTGCGGGTCGATGAGGAAGTCGAGCGCGACGGTCTGGATCTGGCGCTGCACGGCGAGACCGTTCCGTAAAGCACGCCCGATTCGGCGGCCGGCTCGGGCGTCCAGCCTGGTCCGGCCGGCTCGTAAACGGCCCGGATGCGGTACACGCATCCGGGCTCAGATTGCTGACAAAGCCCTCGCCTTGAGCGGGGGCTTTTGATTCAATGGCCTTATGCTTAGGAAGCCCTCGCCGCACCAGGCGGCCCTTGAGATCGTGAC
>DATJJW010000180.1:0-5318 GCA_035491935.1 Allostellaceae bacterium
ACAGATCATGAAAAACGCTATTCTGGTGACGCACGGTGATGATCCTTTTCGTGTCCGCAAGACGCGCCAACGTCGGAACACGAAGTAGAATCAACACCGTGCAACTATGCCAGAAAATTTAAACCGGACACCAGTGGGTCACGCCCGGCCATGACGGTTGGGGGTAGGCGGTAAGGAAAGAGAAATGTTGCAGAGCAATAAAAAGGGACGGCCCTCGATGCCGCCCCTTAGGTTTAGGAAGGAAACGGGCAGGGCTATCCTTGCCCGTTTCCGTTTTCCAGCAGGGCATGCGCCTTGCGCTCGGCGGCGTAGCGGACCAGTGCGGTGAAGCGGTAGATGCCGTGGACGAACTTGCCATAGGGCATGGTGATGAAGAGGCCGAAGATCACGCCCAGATGTACGGCCAGCAGCATGCCCATGAGCCCGGTATCGCGCAGCACGAGGAGTGCCAGGCCGGTGAAGCCCGCCAGGAACAGCATGACCAGGAACGCCGTATCCATGCCCAGCCGTGCCTGGTCGACCATCATCGGATCGCGGGTCTGCTTGGCCGAATAGAGCCCGGCCGTGCCGATGACCAGGCCCAGCCCGCCCAGGGTACCCAGCACCACCGGCAGATCGGTCCAGGCATAGGGCGCCTCGCGACCGAGCAGGTAATGGTAGAGCGTCGCAACGCAGGTCGAGGCGAAGCAGAGCAGGAAGCCATAGAAGGTCAGGTGATGGGCGTGGCGGCGCTTGTCGACCGGACGGTCGTCCTCGTTGTTGCAGCCGGCGCCGCCGCCATCGAGATAGCGCAGCCGGCCGGCATCGCCCATCGCCTGCCAGATGTCGCCCCACCCCATCTGATCGCTGGCCATCGGGTCGTCAGCACCGCCGATGTCGCGCCAGAAGCGGCGCACGCCCATGGTGATCGCCAGGATCGCATAGAGGAAGGAGAGGCCGAACAGCAGCACCATCGCGTTATGCGGCATCAGCTTGTAGAAGGCGCCGGGGTTGGCGTTGCCGGTCCACAGCGCCGCCGGATCGGCCCAGCCGACGAATCCCAAGATGAAGGCGGCGACGCTGGCCGCCGCAATCAGGGTGATCGCCAGCCCATTGCGCTGGAACAAGCCGGACGCCATCGCCGGCCAGGCGTAATGCGCGTAGGAATCCGCACGCACCTTGGCCAGAACCTTCGGCACGTTGACGTCGAATTCATGAGGCGGCGAGAACTGGCAATCGTAATAGCAGGCGCCGCAGCTATGGCAGAGATTGGCGATGTAGTTGAGATCGCCATCCTCGAAAGCGCGGCGCGCCTCCATGGCCGGGAACACCGCGCACAACCCCTCGCAATAGCGGCAGGAGTTGCAGACCGTCATCAGGCGGTCGGCTTCGGCGAGAGTATCAGTTGCGTGCATTGGCAGCGGCCTCCGTGCCCGCGATGCGTCCGAAGACGCTGCCTATGGTCATGCCGATGCCGGCGGCATAGCCCCGGCCGAGGACGTTGCCGGCCATGATCTCGCCGGCGGCGAACATGTTTTCCGACGGCGCGCCGGTCTTCATCATCATCCGGGCCTGGCGGTCGACGCGGGTGCCGAGATAGGTGAAGGTGATGCCGGGCCGCACCGGGTAGGCGTAGAAGGGCGCGGTTTCGATTCTGCGCGCCCAATGGGTCTTGGGCGGCTCCAGCCCCTCCGTACGGCAATCATCCAGGATGGTGTGGTCGAAGGTGCCGGGCCGGACCGCCGTGTTGAAATCCGCGACCGTCTTCTCGAAGGCCGGGCGGTCAATGCCGAGCTTGTCGGCGAGCTCACCTGGGCTGGCCGCCTGGATCGGCGGGAACAGCGACGGCATGAACATGTGCAGCGAGGGCTGGTCGAAGACGATATAGGCGATCTGGTCCGGCTGGCCCGCGACCAGGCGGCCCCAGATGGCGTAGCGTTTCGGCCAGATGTCCTCGCCCTCGTCGTAGAAGCGTGAGCCATGCTTGTTGACGACGATGCCGAACACGACGCAATCGAGACGGGTAATGATGCCGCCGTCGAATTTCGGCGCGCGCGCGTCGATGGCGACCGCATGGCATTGCGTGGCATCGCCGATCTGCTCGACGCCCTGGTCGAGCAGCATGCGCAATACGGTGCCGCGATTATGCGGCGTGCCGCGGATCAGGAAATTGCCGGCGGCCTCGCCCCAGGATTCCTTCAGCCAGTCGATATTGGCCTCGAAGCCGCCGCTGGCCGCGACCACCGTCCTGGCGGTGATGCGCTTGCGCTGGCCCTGATGCTCGATGATGGCAGCGTCGAAGCGGCCATCCTTGATGTCGAGCTCGACCACCGGCGCCTCATAGAGCACCTCGACGCCGAGCGTCTCGGCCGTGCGGTAGAGCGCGTTCAGCATCGATCGCCCGCCGCCGAGGAAGAATGAGTTGGTGCGGCCCAGGCTGAGCGTGCCGCCCAGCGAGGGCTGGAAGCGCACGCCCTGCTCGACGATCCAGTTCAGCATGTCCTTGGACAGGTGGATCATGTGGCGGGCGAGCTGCTCATCGGTCTGGCCGCCGGTGACGCGCAGCAGATCGTCCCAGAATTCCTCTTCGCTATAGGGCCCGGTCAGGGTCTGGGTGGCATGGTCGTGCGCGCAACGCATGTTACGGGTATGGCGGGTGTTGCCGCCGCGATAGAAGGACGAGGCCGCCTCCACCACCAGAACGGTGGCGCCGGCGCGGCGTGCGGCGATGGCCGCGCAGAGGGCGGCATTGCCGCCGCCGATGACCAGCACGTCGCGTTGCCGGCTGAGATCGATCGCTTCGCTCACATTTCGCTCCCCAAGCTTCGCTCCTCCATGCCGGAATTGTCCGATTTCAGGATCGCGACATTATTGTATTTTTCTGTATACAATCGAATCCATTGTCAAGCCATTGTCCTTTCGGCTTGATGCCGGATCCCGAGCGGGTTGGAGATCGATGAAGGAACCGAAGCGCCAGGCCGAAAGCCAGAGGCCCAAGCTCGACGTAGCGCGGATGCAGCCGGACCTGCCCTTGGGCGACGCGGTCTTCCGCGTGCTGCGGCGCGCCTTGCAGGATGGCGTCTGGCGTCCGGGCGACCGGCTGCGCGAGGAAGAGGTGGCGCGCGAGCTGAATGTCAGCCGCACGCCGGTACGCGAGGCGTTGGGGCGCCTGCAATCCAAGCGCCTGATCGAACCCGGCGGCGCCAAGGGGCTGGTGGTGCGGGCGCTCGATCTGGGCGAGATACTGGAACTCTACGCCATGCGCGAGATCCTGGAAGGCGCAGCGGCGAGCCTGGCGGCCCAGCACGCTTCGTCCTCGGAGATCGATTCGCTGGCCGACATCAATGCCGCCTTCCGGAAGCCCGAGATCGACGCGGCCGAGATGGCGCGGCTGAACCGGCTATTCCACGACACGATCGTGCGGGCGGCGCGCAACCGCTACCTGCAGATCGCATTGGAGGAGCTGCAGGACGGCATTGCGCTGCTCGGCGACACGACCTTCTCGATCGCCGGCCGGGGCGCTACCGCCCATGACGAGCATCACGCGATTCTGGCCGCGATCGCGGCGCGCAAGGCCGAGGCCGCGGGCGAGGCGGCGCGCACCCATATCCGCGAGGCGCTGCGCCAGCGCCTCAAGCTGTCGCAGGGCGTCGAACTGGCGCGCTAAATCTCTAAGAGGTCGTCCTGGTTTCCGGCACGTGCCAGATCAGCAGGAACGCCACCACGGCCGCCGATGCCGCGACGAACAGGAAGGACGAGCCGTAATTCACCTGGTCGGCCAGGAGTCCGAAGATGATCGGGCTGAAGCTGGCGCCGCTTTGGCCGGTGAAACGCCACAATCCGAGGAAAGTGCCGCGCGCCTCCGGCGGTGCCACATCGGCGCCCACCGTCTGGATCGAGCCGCCGGTGAGCGCCTGGAGCGCCACGCCCAGGATAAACAGCGCCACATACCAGGCGAGCGACAGATGCAGGAAGGCCGACAGGGCCAGCGCGGCCATGGCGATGGCGACACCCGAAAAGCCCGGTACCATCGTGCGCTTGCGTCCGAAGCGGTCCATCAGCCAGCCGGCTACGAAGCCGATCGGCCAGGACAGTAACGCGCCGGCCGTCGCGAGATAGCCGATCGCCTCGGGACCGAGGTGATAGGCGAAGGCGGCATAAAGATGCAGCAGGTCGGCCTGGACGGGGCCACGCGTCAGACCGGCGAAGAGCGCCACGGCGAAATAGACCAGGCGCGGCATGACGATCTGCCGGATTGTCAGGGGAGAGGCCGCTTTCTTCTTCGCAGGGTCGGGCCTGACTTCCCGCGGGGCTTTCCGGGCGGAAATCAGCATTGGCACCAATGCCAGCAGCGCCAGCACCGCATAAGCCAGAAACGGTGCGCGCGGCCCCCAGGCGGCGGCGATGAAGCCACCCACCACCGGTCCGGTGAGCCGGCCAGAATTATCCATGCCGAAGAGCCAGCTGACCTGCCGCCCGCGCTGGTTGGCGGCAGCACCATGCGAGATGGCGGCGAGCCTGGCCATCAGCCACATCTGCGTCGTCCAGCCATTGAAGAAGCGCAGGATCAGAAGCTCGGGAAAGGAATGGGTCGTGGCGACCATGAAGGCCAGCACCGCGGTCAGCAGCGGTCCGGCGATCATGATCGGCTGGCGTCCGAAGCGGTCGATCATCCAGCCGGACGGAATCGTGCCGGCCAGGCTGCCGATCAGGAAGGACGTCACGACGCCGCTGGCGAGGCCGAAGCTGACACCGAACGACTTCGCGAGCGTCGGCAAGGCCGGCAGCGCGATACCGGTGCCGAGCGCCAGCACCAGCGCCGGCAGATATGTCGAAAGCACCGCATCCCAGGAAACCGCCTTGCCGATGCCCGGCTCGACGTCTGTATCGGTCTTGCTCATATCCGCTTGTCCTACGCGATTCTACCCGGTCCGGGAACTGCTCAGCGTCCGGACGCGGTTGAGTAACGGTCTCAACCTAGCTGGTCAAGCTTGGTTGTATGCTTGAATGTCCAATCTCGAATTACGAGATTCGCCGCTCGTTTGCCTGCCGTCTGATACCGCGGTTCCGGTCCGTGACGGTTCAATGCGGCCCACACCTCGAGCGGGAATCACGCCTCGTGAACCAGGTCCGGTTGTCGCGCGGCTTCCAAGATCGCGTCGAGCTGGAGGCTGACCTCTTCGATGGGCGCCATGCCATCGACCTGGCGCAGGATGCCGCGCTTCTCGTAATAGGGCAGGATCGGCTTGGTCTGGGCGTGGAACTCGGCCAGACGCTTCTTCATCGTCTCCGCCTTGTCGTCCTCGCGCCGGATGAATTCGGTCGAGCCGCAATTGTCG
>DATJJW010000181.1:0-19217 GCA_035491935.1 Allostellaceae bacterium
CCAGCTGCGGCCCCGGGGCCGCATGTCCCCGCGTATACCCCGCCGCGCCGCTTCGGCTCGACACCTGGGCATTGCCGGCGCAACCGGCCAGCAGCAGCGTCGTGGCAGCCAGCGACAGCCCGGCCGCAGCCCCCTTTTGCATCCAGGTCCTGCGTTTGGAGGCCGCTTCAATCATCGCCAGGGAGCCGAGGGAGGTGGAGCGAAGCAACCTGCGCAGCAGCATGATCAGCGATC
This sequence comes from Allostellaceae bacterium, assembly GCA_035491935.1. GTDB lineage: Bacteria > Pseudomonadota > Alphaproteobacteria > ATCC43930 > CGMCC-115725 > DATJJW01. The sequence continues at coordinate 235 of DATJJW010000181.1, forward strand.
TCTTTGACTGGAAATCTGGACGGAGGAACGGGAAAGCATGGGGATACCGCTTTCCTGTCGGATATCTGGCGGCGACACGGCATGAAATCAATGTACGACCGCCAAACGGGCGATAGTTGGAGCTATAGCACATCCTGCCGGTTGTGCTACCCGCTTTGGATGCGGGGGTGAAGTCCCGCCGTCACAAGCCTTTAGACCATGATCGCCATGCCACACCGCCCCGGACGCCCGGCAAGGCAAAGCACTTTACCAAGACATAAAGATACGTTTATATGTCTTCATGATTAGCGACAAACTCGACCAGCTTCTGACCGGCTTGCGCGCCGTGGCCGAGCCGACCCGGCTCAGGCTGCTGGCGCTCTGCGCCGAGCACGATCTGACCGTGACGGAGCTGACGGCGATCCTGCAACAGAGCCAACCCCGGGTGTCGCATCATCTGAAGCTGCTCTGCGATGGCGGGCTGCTCGAACGGTTCCGCGAGGGCAGCTGGGTGTTCCATCGCCTGGCCCGGCGCAACATCGTCGCCGAAAGCATCCTGGCCATGGTGCCGCGGGACGACGCGCAGCTCCAACGCGACCGGGCTCGCCTCGATGCGGTGATGGAGGAGCGCGCGGTGCAGGCAGCCGAATATTTCGCCCACAACGCCGCGCAATGGGACGCGATCCGCAGCCTGCACGTGCCCGAGCGTGAGGTCGAAAGGCTGCTCCTGGACCTGGTCGCCGGGCATCCCGTGACCGATCTGCTCGACATCGGCACCGGCACCGGCCGGATGCTGGAGATCTTCGCCCCCCACGTCGCCCATGCGACCGGCATCGACATGTCGCGCGACATGCTGGCGGTGGCACGCGCCCATCTCGAACGGGCCGGCTTGCGCAACTGCACCATCCGCCAGGGCGATATGTATGCCTTGCCGCTGGCAGCCGGCAGCTTCGACCTCGTCCTGCTTCATCAGGTGCTGCATTTCGCCGACAAGCCGACCGAGGTGCTGGCCGAGGCTGCCCGCGTGCTGCGGCCCGGCGGCCGGCTCGCCGTCATCGATTTCGCACCCCATGAATGCGAGCAATTGCGCAGCCAGCACGCCCATCGGCGCTTAGGCTTCGCCGATGCCGAGATATCGCAGTGGCTGGCCCGTGCCCATCTCGAGACCGGCCAGCCCCTCCGCTTGCCCGGCCAGCCGCTCACCGTGGTGATCTGGCAGGCCGCCAAACCCCAAGTCATCCCCAACACCGCGGCTACCCCGGCGAGACCGCTCGCCGCCGGCATCGCCCAATGAATACGAGAAAGGACGGCGCCATGCCGGCGACCCACGCCCATTCCATCCTCGATACGGTCCCTGATGGCGCACCGGTCAAGGTCTCCTTCGAGTTCTTCCCGCCTAAGAGCGAGGAGATGGAGAAGAAGCTGTGGGAGGCGATCGAGCGGCTGACGCCGCTGGCGCCCCGCTTCGTCTCGGTGACATACGGCGCCGGCGGCACGACCCGCGAACGGACCCATGCGACGGTCCGGCGTATCGCCTCGGAGACGGCGATCGCGCCGGCGGCGCACCTGACATGTGTCGGTGCCACGCGGGGCGAGATCGACACCATCGTGCGCGACTATTGGGATAACGGCATCCGCCATCTGGTGGCGCTGCGCGGCGATCCGCCGCCGGGCGCCGACGGCAAGCCCAGTAATTACGCGCCGACGCCGGGCGGCTACGATTATGCCGCCGATCTGGTCGCGGGCATTCTCAAGGTGGCCCCCTTCGAGATTTCGGTGGCGGCATATCCCGAATGCCATCCCGATGCGGTCAGCGCCCAGGTCGACCTCGACAATTTGAAGCGCAAGATCGATGCCGGCGCCACCCGGGCAATCACGCAGTTCTTTTTTGACATCGACGCCTATTCGCGCTTCATCGACCGGGCGCGGGGCGCCGGCATCGCCGTGCCGATCGTGCCGGGCATCCTGCCGGTGACCAATTACGCCCAGGTGCAGAAATTCGCCAAGGCGTGCAACGCCAGCATCCCGCGCGCCATCGGCCATGCCTTCGAAGGTCTCGACGCCGATCCCGAGACGCGCAAGCTGATTGCGGCCTCCATCGCCGTCGAGATGTGCCGCAAGCTGCAGGCGCGCGGCGTCGAGGAATTCCATTTCTACACGCTCAACCGCGCGGAACTGACGGTGGCCATCTGCCACATGCTGGGCGTGCGCGCGCTCCAAACCGCCGCCGTTCCCGCCTGACCCTTACCGTTACCTCCGAGTACCCTGACCATGGCGCATTTCCTCGATATCCTCTCCGACCGTATCCTGCTTTGCGACGGCGGCACCGGCAGTCGCGTGCAGGCCGCCGACCTCGACGTCGATCGCGACTATTGGGGCCATGAGAACTGCACGGACATATTGTGCGAAAGCCGGCCCGACCTCGTGCGCGCCATCCACACCAGCTATTTCGACGCCGGCGCCGATGTCGTCGAGACCAACAGCTTCGGCTCCTCGTCGATCACGCTCGGCGAGTTCGGGCTGCAGGACAAGGCCTACGACCTTTCCAAACGCGCGGGCGAGCTGGCACGCGAGGCGATCGAAGCCTATAGCGACGGCCGCCAGCGCTATGTGCTGGGCTCGATCGGCCCCGGCACCCGCCTGCCGACCTTGGGCCACATCGACTATCAGACGCTGGAGGATGCGCTCGATGTCCAGGCCTCGGGATTGATCGCAGGCGGCGTCGACGCCATCCTGATCGAGACCTGCCAGGACCCGCTGCAGATCAAGGCCGCGGTCAATGGCGTGAAGCGCGCGCGGACCGCCGCCCATAAGGACACGCCGATCCTGGTGCAGGTCACGGTCGAGACTACGGGCACGCTGCTGGTCGGCGCCGACATCGCGGCCGCCGCCACGGTCATCAAGTCGCTGGACGTGCCGCTGATCGGCCTCAACTGCGCAACCGGCCCGCAGGAAATGGCCGAGCACGTCAACTGGATCTCGGAAAACTGGCCAGGGCTGATCTCGGTCCTGCCCAATGCAGGATTGCCCGAGCTGGTCGACGGCAAGGCCTTCTATCCCCTGCTGCCGAACGAGCTCAGCCAGTGGCTGGAGCGCTTCATCACCCAGAACGGCGTCAACATGATCGGCGGCTGCTGCGGCACCGACGTGCCGCATATCCAGGCGCTCGACCAGATGCTGCGCCGCGTGTCGTCGGGCGGTCCTCATGCAGGCGGGCATCGCCCGGCGCCGGTCAGGCGCCAAGTGCATTGGGTCCCGGCCGTGGCCTCGCTCTACTCCCAGGTGCCGTTGCGCCAGGAGAACGCCTATCTCTCGATCGGCGAGCGCTGCAACGCCAACGGCTCCAAGGCCTTCCGCCAGCGGCAGGAAGCCCATGACTGGGACGGCTGCGTCGAGATGGGCCGTGACCAGATCAAGGAAGGCTCGCACACGCTGGACGTCTGCACCGCCTTCGTCGGCCGCGACGAGGTCGCCGACATGACGCAGGTGGTGAGCCGCATGCGCGGTGCCGTCTCCGCCCCGCTGGTCATCGATTCGACCGAGCTGCCCGTGCTGGAAGCGGCGCTCAAGCTCTATGGCGGCAAGGCGATCCTCAACTCGATCAATTTCGAGGATGGCGAGGATCCTGCCGAAAAGCGCATGGTGCTCGCCCGCCGTTTCGGCACGGCCGTGATCGCGCTGACCATCGACGAGGTCGGCATGGCGAAAACCGCCGAAGAAAAGGTGCGCATCGCCAAGCGGCTCTACGACTTCGCCTGCGTCAAGCATGGGCTCGATCCCGCCGACCTCATGTTCGACCCGCTGACCTTTACCATTGCGACCGGCAATGACGATGACCGGCGGCTGGGGCTGGAGACCCTGGACGCGATCGAGAGGATCTCGAAGGAACTGCCGGAGTGCCAGATCATTCTCGGCCTCTCGAACATCTCCTTCGGCCTGAACGCCGCGGCGCGTCACGTGCTGAACTCGGTCTATCTCGACCACGCGCTCAAGCGCGGCCTGACCGGCGCGATCGTCCATGTCTCGAAGATCATGCCGCTGCACAAGATCCCGGAGAACGAGGTCAAGACCGCCGAAGACCTGATCTTCGACCGTCGTGCCGAGGGCTATGATCCGCTTCAGGCCTTCATCGCGCTGTTCCAGGACCGCAAGGCCGAGGCCGCAACCAAGAAGGGCCGGCCCGAGCAGGTCGAAGAGCGGCTGAAGCAGCGTATCGTCGATGGCGACCGCATCGGCCTCGAGGCCGATCTCGACCTCGCCATGGCGCAATACCCGCCGCTGGAGATCATCAACACCCTGCTGCTCGACGGCATGAAGGTGGTCGGCGAACTGTTCGGCGCCGGCAAGATGCAGCTGCCCTTCGTGCTGCAATCGGCCGAGACGATGAAGACCGCAGTCGCCTATCTTGAACCGCATATGGAGAAGATCGACGGCCAGCAGAAAGGCACGCTGGTGCTGGCCACGGTCAAGGGCGACGTCCACGACATCGGCAAAAACCTGGTCGACATCATCCTGACCAATAACGGCTACAAGGTGATCAACCTCGGCATCAAGCAGCCAGTGCAGGCGATCGTCGATGCGGCGAAGGAGCACAAGGCAGATGCCATCGGCATGTCCGGGCTGCTGGTCAAGTCGACCGTGGTGATGCGCGAAAATCTGGAAGAGATGACACGCCAGGGCCTCGACGTGCCGGTCGTGCTTGGCGGCGCCGCCCTCACCCGCCGCTATGTCGAGGAGGATTGTGTCAAATCCTACGGCTCTGGCCGGGTCGCCTATGCGCGCGACGCCTTCGACGGACTGCACCTGATGGAGAAGGTGGTCGGCGGCAATTTCGACGCCCATGTCGCATCGATCGGCGCCAATCGCGAGGGCAAGGCGGTCAATACCAGCCGCAAGCTGGGCGAGGCGGCCGAGGCCAAGCCGCTCCGCCCCCTCGACCTGGAAGAGATCAAGCTACGCCGGCAGGAACTGACATCCCGCGTGCCCGCGCCCGTACCGCCCTTCTGGGGCGCGCGGACGCTGGCCCGCGTGCCGGTCAAGGCCCTGGTGCCGTATATGAACGAGCGCATGCTCTACCAGTTCCAATGGGGCTACCGGAAGGACGGGCGCAGCTTCGATGAGTACAAGGCCTGGGCGTCCAAGGAGCTCAAGCCCGTACTCACCCGCATGCTCGACATCGTCCAGGCCGAGGACATCCTGCTGCCGCAGGCGGTCTATGGCTATTGGAAGGCTGCGGCCGAGGGCAATGACGTGATCATCTTCGACGAGGATGGCACGACAGAGCTCTGCCGTTTCACCCTGCCGCGCCAGAACCGCGAGGGTGGCTTGTGCATCGCCGATTTCTTCCGCGACGTCAGCGAAGATACCCGCGACGTCATCGGCCTGCAGATCGTCACCATGGGGCAGAAGGCGTCCGACATCGCCCGCGACTGGTTCGCCCAGAACCGCTATCAGGACTATCTCTACCTGCATGGCCTGTCGGTCGAGATGGCCGAGGCGATGGCGGAATACGTCCACAAGCGCATCCGCGCCGAGCTGGGCTTCGCGGCGGAAGAGGCCGCCGACATGGAAGGGCTGTTGTCACAGCAATATCGCGGCTCGCGCTATTCCTTCGGCTATCCCGCCTGCCCCAATCTCGGCGATCAGAAGCCGATCCTGAAGCTGTTGAAGGCCCACGAAATCGGCATCAGCCTGACCGAGGAAGACCAGCTCGACCCCGAACAATCGACCAGCGCCATCGTCGTGCTGCATCCGCAGGCGAAATATTTTTCCGTTTGAGGCGGAGAGGAACATCGCACCTCATTTATTCGCCTTATGTTCCAAAAGCGAATAAATGAGGCGCAATGTCGTTTTTCTATACCATTGAAATACAACAACTAATTACAGCGACACGAGTCGCTGCTTACATGAGTACATATAAGGAACAATTCCCTTTGGGGGAATATCGCTCACTTCCCCTTTTGGGAACAAATTTTTGCAAGGATTGCTTTTTCCTAAATATCATAAGGCGCCCATAAGCTAAGCCAGCCGTGATGGGGCATCGCATTCAAAGGAAATGTGGTGTCGATCGATCCACGGATATATGACGGGCTGGCCGGTTTCCGGTATGCGTTGCGTCAGTTCATGGCCTACAGCGAGGCGTTGACCGCCGATGCGGGCGTGACGGCGCAGCAATATCACGCGCTCCTGATCATCCGGACATATCCTCCGGAGGGCATCATGATCAAGGAGCTCGCCGACCAGCTGCTGATCCAGCATCACGGCGCAGTGCAGCTCGTCGATCGCCTGGCCAACGCCGGCCTGGTCCAGCGCCAGCGATCGCCCAATGATGGCCGCAGCGTGCTGATCGTGATCACCGAGACGGGCGAAGGCCTGCTCGAGGATCTGGCGACGCATCATATCCAGGAATTGCTACGTCACGAGCCGCTGCTGGCGGAATCGCTGCGGCGTCTGCGCCAGCTCGACCGCCAGAAGAAGATCGTCCGGACGGGCTGACCGCCGCACTCCTCATGTTCCCGCCAAAAAGAAGGGCGCCAGGCCGATAAGCCTGGCGCCCTCTTTCGTCTGAAAACCAACCAACCGGTCGGGCCGGGAAGGCCCGACCGGTTGTCGTCGCAGCTTTAGAAGCTCCACTGCGAGCGGATGGCGATCTCGTCCCAACGGCCATTGCCGACCGTCGCCTTGGTCACGCCGTCCTGCAGGGTAACCGACTTGGTGCCGAGGAGGCCGCCCTGGAAGCCGTGGATCCAGTCGAGCTGGAACTTCACGTTGTCATTGACGTACCAGTTGAGGCCCACGTTCAGGTCATAGACCCGGCCGCCATTGACCGCCGAAGCCGTGCCCAGATGGTCGTTCAGGTCGACGTAGCTGAAGCGGGTACCCACTTCCCACGCACCCAGACCACCGGTCTTGAGCGAGAAGGGATGCGCCGGGGAGATGTTGCCCCAACCGCCGGACGAGGCCAGGTAGGGATGCTGCTCGCCGGTGATCGAGTACATCACCTCGCCATAAGCGCCCCACATGTTGGCGTCCGCCAGGCCGCGACGCTCGACATCGTAGTGGAGGTACGAACCGCCAGCGAAGATCGGACCCCATTCGCCCGCCAGTTCGGCGCTGAACGTGCCACCGCCGGTGACCGGATTGGCGCCGGTGCCGGAGAAGGTTGCCGGACCGATGATGGTCGTCGGATCGACGCGCAACTCCGGCTCATCCGACATCGAAATGCCCTTGGCATTCGGCTGCAGCAGACGCTGGAAACCGCCACCGACCTGCAGCTTGGTCGACTTCTGGTTGATGATGTTGAACGAACCACGCGCGATGGCATAGATCGGCGGCGAACCTTCGCTCTGATCGTGGATGTCGCCCGACTTTGGACCCGAGAAGGCGAAGAAGGTGAACCAACGGTTGGTGTAGTCGCGGAAGCCCAACACGCCACGGCCCGGGCCGCCGGAGAAGCTGCTGCCCAGACGATCCGGCGTCGGATGCTCGACGAACAGGTTGGCGTTCGACGGGATGACTTCGTCGAGGAGGATCGGCGGGGTCTCGTAACCGAATTCGAGGCTGAGGTTGGTACCTGCCGGCTTGAAGCCGGTGTAGCTCAACAGGGCCTGCTTGAAGCCCGAGCTCACGCCACCGTCAGAACCGCCGAACAGCTCGTTCGAGCCGCCCATGTCGTACTGCAAGGTGAAGTGGAAGTCCTGGGCGAAGGTGCCCGAGACCTGGATCTGCGCGCGCCGGGCGTTGATGCCGCTCTGCAGCTTGCGGAAGGTCGCCGCCGAATTGCCCGGGCGATAGCTGTTGATGCCGCTATCGATCTGCAGCAGGGCACCCAGATCGATTTCGTTCTGCCCGTCGGCAGAACGCCAGCCCGGACGGTTGGAGCGCGACATCACGGCCACGGCCGACGGCTTCGCGGTCTTGACGGCCTGGACCTGGGCAACCGTGGCCTTGGTCTGCTGCTCGCTGGCCATGAGGCTGGTCAGCATCTGCTGCTGCTGCTGCAACTGCTGCTGCTGCTGCTGGATTTGAGCCTGCAGCGCCTGGATGCGCGAATTGACCGACTGCGCCTGTGCATGCACAGGCATGACAGCCAGGATCGCGGCGGCGCTAGCCGACCCGATCAGATACTTCTTGAGCATTCTTCTCCCCAAAATCTTCGTTACCCCCCGATGCCTCGGACAAAGCATCGTTCGGACGTGGAGGTCGCCGGTTTAGGACCGTCACTCATCGCTTCGGCGCGCTGCGAGTGAGCGGTGTTTGAATACACAGATCGCATTCATCATGTCATGAGGCAAAATGAGGAGGTGACACAAAAAGGCACGGGGTGTGTCCCAACAGCATCTGTTGGCGGGAACACAGGTGAAATTCGATGAAATCAAGTGGGATTTACGCCGACGGGCGTAACAGAACGTTGCGTTCCGGCTCGCACTATATGTATCATCTTACGATACAAATGTATTGGGATAAGAATCGGCGGTAGGCGTTCAGGCGCGAAAACCGAGCGATTCGCCAGGATGGGGACGCTTTGTTCGTGACCAGAAACCTTATGCAGCGACATGATATATCATACCATGATATAGAGCGGATTTTTCGGGAACAATCCGTGTCTCTGCGCCGGTATTTGGCTGCGCAGCTTGGTTTTTCATCCTTTCCATTCCGCCAGGATATTCGCGAGGAGGCCAAATGAAAGCCCAGAAGTTCTCACTTCGTTCCGAGCCATCCTACTCGAACCGAGGCGTGTCGCCGATGGAGTCCCGACGCCTCAAGCCGATTCGCAACGACGTCGACTATGCCCGGGTCCTGGACACGCTGGCGGAATTGGAAGCGATGGCCCCGGCAACCAGCAGCCCCGAGGCCGACATGATGGAAGTGTTGCTGGTCCAGGCCGAGACCTATCGCACCGCCTGGCTGAAGCGCACCTTGCCGGATGCGGTATCGGCGATCCGCTTTGCGATGGCCGAACAGGGCCTGACCCAGGCCGATCTCGCCGCCGTGCTGGGCTCCCGGTCGCGCGCCTCGGAAATTCTCGCGGGCAAGCGCCGTCTCAGCATCGACCATATCCGCCGTCTCAATCGCGCCTGGTCGATCCCTGCGGAGCTCTTGATCAAGGAGTAGGCATCAGCCGCCGAACCCCCTATCCTGGCGTCCGATCAATGGGAAAATGAGGACGCCATGAGCACGGTTCAGGAGCTCAAACAGAAGCTGGTCGACGCCATCCTGATGATGGAGCGGGCGCAGATCATCGACTTCAACGGGCATTTTTCGGCCCGGGTACCGGGCACCGACCACATCCTCATCAATTCGGGTGCCTCGGTGCGCAGCGCGCTCACCGTGGACGACATCATCGCCATCGACCTCGACGGCAAGCCGGTCGGCGATACGCGCGTGCCGCCGATGGAATACCATATCCATACCGAGATCTTCCGCCGCCGCCCCGACGTGCACGCGGTGGTCCATACCCACCCCCTATGGTCGATGGTGTTGAGCATGGCCGGCCATCCGGTGCTGCCCGTGATCATGCAATCGGCGGTGATGGGCGAGGTCCGCCGCTTCGGCAAGATCACGTCGATCAACACCAAGCCGCTGGGCGAGGCGCTGGCCGAAGAGCTGGGCGACAATCGCATCGTCACGCTGAAGAGCCACGGCGCGGTGATCGCCGCCGAGGGCATCCTGGAGGCCTTCGTGCTGGGGGTCTATCTGGAAGAGACCGCGCAGCGCCAACACCTGGCCATGCAGGTCGGTACGCCGACCCAGCTCACGGCCGAGGAGATCGTCACCATCCGCAACAATCTGTGGAAGCCACACCTGCTGCAGAAGATCTGGGACTATCACCACGCGAAGCTGCACCGATAGTCTCGATATTAGAGCAGCGCGCCTCTAATCTGAACCATGTTTCCCCGCGTCATGGCCGGGCTTGACCCGGCCATCTTCGTGGATCACCGGGTCAAGCCCGGTGATGACGGAAAAGGTGGTTCGATCCTTGATCCATACTTCACGCTCAATGCTTTAAGTTCAGCTGGACGACTGCCCGGAAGGCGACTCTGGTGAGACGTATAGCGAGTGATTTGCGAGCACCGGAGCGTACTTCGGTACGTGAGCACCGGCGCGCGGGAAATCGCCGCTAGACGGCCGCCAGAGCGCCTTCGGGCCGTCTGAACAATACGTTGCGCCGCTCGGCCGAGACCATGTCTCGGTCCTCTTCCAGCCCCGCTTCGGCCAGTAGGCGCCTTATGCCGGCGCCACCGGCATCGCGCACGCCGCCATCGATCTCGACCATGACGCTGCGCACCCCTTTCAGGGTCTGCGTGGCGCCAGCGAGAATCTTCTCCTCGATACTGTCGACATCAAGCTTGATGTGGTCCGGCGGCGGCACCTGGAATTGGGCAATGAAGGCGTCGATGCCGTAGCCCAGCACCCATTGCTCATGCGGGTCCTTCAGCACGCGCAGCACCGTTTCGTTCTGGCCGAAAGCATGCATGGAATGGCCGGCCTCGGTCGAAGCCATGCGCAGGCGTTCCAGATGATTATGGGAGTCGAAGGCCAGGCACAACGCCTTGATCCGCCCGCCCAGCCTACTCAGCTCGATGTTCCGCATCATGTTGGCATATGTGGCGGCACTCGGCTCGAAGGCCATGACGTCGAGACCACGCTTGGCGGCGTAGAGCGCGTATGTGCCGACATTGGCGCCGATGTCCCACAAGCGCTCGTCCGGCGCCAGGCCGTCGATCCACCGGATCGTCTCCGGCTCGGCCGTATAGAGATGCGCGGGATCGATCAGCGCGCGGCCGGATGACGCCTCGAAGACCAGCGGTCCCGCTTGCGTCTCCACCTGCCAGAGCGGACGCATCAGCCTGGAGGCCTCGGCCAGCGCCATAGCCCGCCGATAAGGGGTATGCCATCGGGTGACCATACGTCCGCCAGCAGCGACGATCCGTGCTAAAGTCTTGCTCATCGCTTCCCTTAATATGCAGGCATGGGCGGTTTTGGGGCGGCACCATAGCGCCGCCTTCGCATAGCGACCACCAATAATCCCGCCGGCAACAAGGCAATCGATCCCGCTGGTCGAACGCATCGATAACGCCGGCGCGTTGCTCTATGCCCTGGGCGGCATGGCCTGCTTCGCCCTGCCGCCCTTCCTGGCGCTCACCACGCTCTTCCTCAAGATCGAAGCTTGAGGAAGTCGAGCAGCCGCGTTGCCAGCTCCTTCGGCCGTTCTTCCTGCAGGAGATGGCCGCAATCGAGCGCCGCGCCCTCGACCGTCGTATCCGAGACCTCGCGCCATGTCGCCATCACGTCATAGAGCTCGCCGACCGTGCCCTTCGCGCCCCACAGCGCCAGCAGCGGCTGGGTCAGGCGCCGGCCGGCCTCGGCATCGGCCCGGTCATGGTCGAGATCGATGGTGTTGGCCGCGCGGTAATCCTCGCAGATCGCATGGATGGCGGCCGGGTCGTCGTAGCAGCGCAGATACTCCTGGACCAGCTGTTCCTCCGGCACGCCCAGCGTGCGGCTCTGCCCAGCCAGATGATGCCGCAGATAGAATTCCGTATCGCCGGCGATCAGCCTTTCGGGCAGGGGATGCGGCTGGACCAGGAAGAACCACCAGAAATAGCGCGTGGCGAAGGCCCGGTCGGTGCGCGCATACATGGTCGCGGTCGGCGCGATGTCGAGCACGGCCAGGCGCTCGACCTTGGCCGCATGGTCCAGTGCCATGCGATGGGCGACCCGTCCGCCCCGATCATGGCCGACGACGGCAAAACGCTCGAAGCCCAGATGCTGCATCAGCCCCACCTGGTCCGCTGCCATGGCGCGCTTCGAATAGGTCGCATGGCCGTGATCGCTAGGCGGTTTCGCCGAGTCGCCATAGCCGCGCAAATCGGCCGCGACCACGGTGAAATCCCGCGCCAGGATCGGCGCCACGTGAAGCCAGGTCGCATGGGTCTGCGGGTGACCATGCAGCAGCAAGACGGGCGGCCCCTTGCCTCCTTGTGCCGCGCGGATGCGCATGCCGGCATCGGGTCCGGTATCCAGCGTGACGTCCAGGGCGTCGAAGCCCGGCAGCAGCGTATGTGACGGCACCATGTCTTCCCTCCTTTGGCGCTGCGCGACCTTCACCCGAAAAGAGAATTACCGTACGAATGCCTGGCCGCCGTTATCATGCGCCATGCTCCGCTCCCGCCGGAGTCCGTCAACGGGATGTGAGCACTTGCGTCTTCCGACATTATGGGCCTTGTGTGCTGCCCATGTCGAAGGCGGGGTGCACCGGCCTTACGATTTCATCGGTACCGTCGGGGAGATGATGCAGCTTGGCCTCCTGTCAGCCTGATCCATCCATGCCGGCGGGAACGGAAGCCACCGCACGTCCCTCCGGATCGCCGCTCGAAATCCTGCTCATCTTCCTGCGCCTGGGCTGTACGTGCTTCGGCGGACCGATCGCGCATCTCGGCTATTTCCGGGCGGAATTTGTCGAACGCAGGCAATGGCTGACCGAGCGGGCCTATGTGGACCTGGTCGCACTGTCGCAGTTTCTGCCCGGCCCTGCCTCCAGCCAGACCGGCTTTGGCATCGGCCTGACGCGCGGCGGTCTCCTGGGCGGATTGGCAGCCTGGACGGGCTTCACCATCCCCTCGGCAATGCTGCTGATCCTGTTTGCCTACGGCGCAGGCAGCATTGCCGGCTCACCGGCCGGCGCCGGATTGCTGCATGGGCTCAAGCTCGTCGCCGTCGCGATCGTGGCGCAAGCCGTCATGGGCATGGCGCGCAGCCTATGCCCGGATCGCGCGCGGGCCTCGATCGCGATCGCCGCGCTGATCGTGATGGTGGTCGCACCATGGTCGCTCTTCCAGATCGGCACGATCGTCGCCGGCGGCATCACCGGTTGGCTGCTGTGCGGCACTGACGGCGAGGCCGCGTCCGACGGCCTCGCCATGCCGGTGTCACGGCGGTTCGGCATATCCTGCCTGATCATCTTCTTCGCGTTACTGGCCCTTTCGTTTGTACCGGTGCCGGCCGGCCCGCTGGCGCTGTTCGACGCGTTCTATCGCTCCGGCGCCCTCGTATTCGGCGGCGGTCATGTCGTGCTGCCCTTGCTGCGCAATGCCGTCGTCGTACCGGGCTGGGTACCGGACGGCACTTTCCTCGCAGGATATGGCGCGGCACAGGCCGTACCCGGCCCGCTATTCACCTTCGCGGCTTATCTCGGTGTCGCCGCCGGCATTCCGCCCAGCGGTGTCGCGGGCGCAGCGATCGCGCTGGCGGCGATTTTCATGCCGGGGATTCTCTGCCTTCTGGGAACCTTGCCCTTTTGGCATGGACTCCGAAGCAGACCAGGCGCCCAAGCAGCGATACGCGGCACCAACGCTGCGGTCGTCGGCCTGCTGGGCGCGGCGCTCTATAACCCGGTTTGGATAAGCGCGGTGCGGCGGCCGGCGGATTTTGCCGTCGCCGCGGCGGGCTTTGTCCTCCTCACTGTCTGGCGCGCCCCGCCCCTGCTGGTGGTCGTGCTCGCGGCCGTGGCCGGCATCGGCCTGGGTTTCGCGACCTGATCAAGGGCCTGGAGCCCACCCCTCTTAAGCCCTCTCGTTCAGCGCGGCCTCGACCGCCTTGACCACGCCGGCCCAATCGCCTGGGCTCGGCTGACGGAACAGCCGGGCCGAGGGATACCAGGGGCTGTCGCTCCGCTCCAGCATCCAGCGCCAATCGGGCGCGTGCGGCAGCAACAGCCAGACCGGCTTGCCCATCGCGCCGGCAAGGTGCGCCACCGAGGTATCGACCGTGATCACCAAATCGAGGGCGGCGACAAGCGCGGCCGTCGCGGCCATGTCGGTCAGCTCCGAGGCGACGTCGGCGATGAAGCCGTGGCTCTCCAGCACCGCCTTCTCCACCTCGCCGGCTTCCTTCTGCAGCGAGACCCAGGAAACGCCGTCCAATTGCAGCAGCGGCGCCACTGCCGTCGCCGGCATCGAGCGGTTGCGGTCGTTGCCATGCTCCTTGCGGCCCTTCCAGACCAGCCCGACCTTACGGCCGTCGAGCGTCTCGAGCCGCGCGCGCCAGGATGTCACCGCCGCGGCATCCGCCTCGACATAGGCTTCGGCCACCGGCAACGCCGCCAGATCGATGCCGAGCAGGCCAGCGAGATCCAGCAGGGAAACGTAGAGGTCATGCACCGGCAGCGCCTGTTCCGGCCCGTTCAAGGCGTCGAGACCGAGCCAACCGGCATTGGGGACGGCCTGGAGCAGCGGCAGCAGCGGCTGCTGCACGATCAGCGACAGGCTGGCGGGCTCCAGCTTCTTGCGCAGGGCCGGGATGAAGCGGATGAATTGCAGCGTGTCGCCCAGGCCCTGCTCCGCATGGATCAGCAGGCGCTTGCCCTTGAGCGGCTCGCCCTTCCAGCGCGGCGTCGACAGGCTGACCTCGGGTGCGGCGCCGGCACGCGCGCGTTCCGCCCAGCCGCGCCATCCCCCGGCCAGGTCGCCGGCGACAAGCTCGGTCAGCCCCTTGTTGAAGCTCAGGATCGGCCGCGCCGCGTCCAGCTCGGCCGGCAGATTGTCCTCGATCAGCCGGTAGATGGTCAGGGATTCGTCCAGCCGCCCCTGTTCGCGCAGTGCCCGGGCGAGGTTGACGCCGGCATCGAGCGAATGCGGTTCCAGGTCGATGACCTCACGATAAAGCGCCTCGGCGGCGACCGGATCGCCCTGCAGCATGAGCGCGTTGGCGAGGTTGAGCTTGACCGCCGGCGTCGTCGCCGCCATCGCCTCTGCCTGGCGCAGCACCTCGACCGCCCCGTCGATGTCGCCCTTTTCCATCAACGCCACGCCCAGATTCATGGGTGCGGTCGGGCTGCCCGGCATCAGCTCGACCGCCCGGCGGAACAGCGGCACGGCCTCGTCCATCCGGCCTTGAGCCTGACGCAGGATGCCGAAATTGTTGCAGATGCTGCCAAGCGTTGGATCGAGCGTCATCGCAGCCTCATAGGCCTGGGCCGCATCGTCGAAGCGGCCGGCATGACGCAGCGCCTCGCCGTGATCGTTGTAGAAGGCGGCGGAATCCTTCATGAGCTCGACTGCGGCGCCGGTCAATTGCACCGCCGCGTCGATCTTGCCGAGCTGCAGGGCCATGACGCCCATCATATGCAGGGTCGGCGCATGGTCCGTCTGCTTGGCCAGCGCCGCCTGATAGTAGCGATTGGCCGTCTGCAGGTCGCCGGCGCCATGGGCGGCCACCCCCTTGTCATAGAGCGCCTCGACCGATTCATCCTCGGGCGCGGCATCGCCCTTCTGCAGCAGCCACCGGTGGTGGCCATGCAGCACCGCGGGCAGCAGATCGACGCCGGAACGCTCGGCGAAGCCTTTCAGGGCTACGCCGAGCACACCGCCATCCTCGACCGCGCCCTCGCCGATCATCATGCCCCCGGCTCGGAGTGCCGCCCAACCCGCGGCCACCGTCTCGACGATGGCGTCGGCGTCCTTCGGATTGACGGCCGGCTTCGCCCCAATATAGACGAGGTCGACCGAGAGGTTGGCGGCGGCCAACCAGCGCAGCGCGCCGCCCTCCTTGGCGGCAACGTCCGGCGGCAATGCCGCGATGCCGTTGTTGAAGCCCAGGTCGCGGATGCGCGTGTTCAGCACCGGCCCGGAATCCACCAGCAGGGTTAGCGCTTGGTCGTTGGTCGCGATCGCCCAACCAGCAATGTCGAACACGCCGATCTCGTCACCGAGGCCGAGCGCCAGCACCTCCATCGGCTTCAGCCGCTGCACCAGCTCGCGCACCAGCAGATCGTCGGCCGGCGGAATCTTCGGCGCCGGCGTCTCCAGCCCGCGGAATCCCGCCACCGCATCGGCCAGCCGGACCACGCCGCGCTTCTGCTCCGAGGGCAGGATCACGCCCCGCTCGCGCAGCGCCTGCAAGCGGTTGAGATGCATCGAATCCCGGTGGTCCATGCGATAGTAGCTGGTCGCCTGGCCACTGGACTTGCCCGGCTTGCCGCTATCGACCAGCGCCTGGAACACCAGCCGGTCCTCGCCCGAACCATCCTCGAACGGACTCATCGACCAGAGCGGCACCGCCGCCTCGCAGGCCAGCTTGTCGATCACCAGCGTGGAGGTATCGATGAAGCCGCCGAATTTCTCGGTGAAGACGCCCTTGCCAGGGCCCACGGATTCCCAATCGTCGACCGCGAGCGGCGTTCCCGTCGCCTCATCGACGAACCAGCGGTCGGACCAGGCCCAGCCGGCGCCGCCATCGATGAGCGCCTTCAGGCTGGAGAGATGCGCCGGCCCCCACCAATTGTCGTCGTCGAGATAGGCGACGCAGCGGCTGTTGGCGAGATAGGTCAGGATGGTGCGCAACGCGCCGCTGAAACGGTTGGCGTGCAGGCCGCCATGGCGGACCGAGGTCGAGTAACCCGGCTCCAGCACGCAGAGCGCCATCGAGCCCGGGCATTCAGCCGCGAGCCGGTCGAGCTGGTGCATATCGCCCTGCGCCGCGTCGATGCCGATCAGGATTTGCACCCGGCCCTTGATATCCTGCGCATAGATCGAGCGTACCGCCCGCTCCAGGCTGGGGCGCAGCACGGTCGGGATGACGACGGCCGCGTCGAAGGGTGTCTGCAGGTCGATGGGCGTGTTCTGATTGGCCGACAGCGCGCGGAACATGGGACAGCCGCATCCTCTTAGGAGCATTGGATATTTGAGCTATATACGATTATGGCCGAGGCGGGAATCCCGGCCGGACTCTTCGTTCATGTTCTAGGAAGGATCGGCCCATGGCCCTGCGACTCCGGATCGTCCCGGTCGTTTTTTGCTTTGCCCTGGCTGGTATCCTGGTCCAGGGGCCCATGGCATTTGCCGCAGATTCGACCGAGGTCGGCAGCTTCAAGAACGATTGGACCGGCAACGGCCTGGTCGTCGAGGCCATCGCCGATCCCAAGGTCAAGGGCGTCACCTGCCACCTCGTGCATTTCTCGCGCTCACTGCTCGACCGCCTGACCAAAGGCAACATGTTCGAGGATCCGTCGAATGCCTCGATCTCCTGCCGCCAGACCGGCCCCATCACCATCGGCAACATCGATACCTCCTCCTCCGGCGAGGAGGTGTTCTCCGAACGCGCCAGCCTGATCTTCAAATCGATCGCGATCCGCCGCCTCTACGACCGGAAGAACGACACGCTGATCTATGTCAGCTATTCGCGGCAGGTGAAGAATGCGAGCGCCAAGATGGGCATCTCCACCGTGCCGCTCGGCCCTGCCAACGCGACCTGGACCGGCCGGAAGCCAAGCTGAGTTCGAATTCCATGAATGAGCATGTCGAGATCGTTATCGCCGGTGCCGGCGTCGTCGGGCTGGCGATCGCCCGGGAGCTGGCACTGGCCGGCCGTGAGGTCATGGTGCTGGAGGCGGCCGATGCCATCGGCACCGTCACATCCTCGCGCAACAGTGAGGTGATCCATGCCGGCCTCTATTATTCGCCGGGCAGCCTGAAGGCGCGGTTCTGCGTCGAGGGCCGCGACCGTCTTTACGATTATTGCCGGCGGCTCGACGTGCCGCATCGGCGGCTCGGCAAGCTGCTGGTCGCAGCCGATGCGGCGGATTTAGCGGCGCTGGAAAAGGTCGAGGCCCGCGCCCGGGCCAATGGCGTCGACGATCTGCGCTGGCTGAGCGGGCAGGAAGCAAAAGCCCTCGAGCCCGAGCTGGCCTGCATCGGCGCATTGTTCTCGCCCTCGACCGGCATCATCGACAGCCACGCGCTGATGCTGGCCTACCAGGGCGAGGCCGAGGCGGCTGGCGCGATGATCGTCTGCCTTGCCCCGGTCGAACATGCTGCGATGCGGCCGTCCGGCGGCTTCACCCTGCATATCGGCGGTGCCGAGCCGATGGATCTCGATTGCGATTGTCTCATCAACAGCGCCGGCCTCGACGCCGTGGCGCTCGCCTCGCGTATCGAGGGGCTGGCCCCGGATCGCCTGCCCGAAGCCTATCTCTGCAAGGGGTCCTACTACACGCTGGCCGGCCGGGCGCCGTTCCGGCACCTGATCTATCCGGCCCCCGAACATGCCGGGCTGGGCGTGCATCTCACTCTCGATCTGGGTGGCCAGGCCCGCTTCGGCCCCGATGTCGAGTGGACGGACCATATCGATTACACCGTCGATCCGGCGCGGGCGCGCGGCTTCTATGCGGCGATCCGCCGCTATTGGCCGGGCCTGCCCGACGGCGCCTTGGCTCCCGGCTATAGCGGCATGCGGCCGAAAATCAGCGGCCCGGACGAGACCGCCGCGGATTTTCGTATCGACGGGCCGGAAGCGACCGGTATCGCCGGCCTCGTCAACCTCTTCGGCATCGAATCACCCGGTCTGACCGCCTCGCCGGCCATTGCCCGATACGTCGCCACTCTGATTGGTTGAAACCGGCCCCATCGTCCTTCCGCGCCCCATCGATAATAGAACGTCAACCATAAACGTCGACACTCAGAGATTGCGCTCAACCACGCCTCGTCTGGGAGATCCCCCGTGCGCCTACTCGACAACATCAGCATCAGGGCCAAGGTTCTCGCCGCCTTCGGCATCATCCTGGTCGCCATTGCTGCGCTCGCTACCGTGTCGATAGCCCGCATGGCCGTGATGAACACCAATGCGGAAAGCATTCGAAACCAGTATCTGCCGAATACGAACTTCATCGGCGTGATCCGCTTCGACATGATGCGGTTCCGGCAAATCGAAGCCGCCCATGTCCTGGAGACTGAACCTGCGGACAAGGCCAAGGAAGCCGCAACGCTGAGCCAGCTCAAACAGCAGATCGAGACCGTCTGGAGCCAATACGAGAAGATGCCGGCAACCGGCGACGAAAAGGCGATCAGGGACAATTTCCGCAAGAGCTGGCAAGCCTATCTGGCCCAGGACGACCAGTTGTTGACCCTGTCGAATGCCAATCTGCGGGACATGGCGACGAGCCTCTACATCGGCGACATGCGCACCGTGTTCAACAAGGTCGCCGACCGGCTGGCCGACGACGGCCT
>DATJJW010000182.1:0-4815 GCA_035491935.1 Allostellaceae bacterium
GTGCCAGAAATAGCCTATCTCTCGCCTCCAAACCTGGAACTGCGAGAGACATGCCATGACCTATGAGAACATCCTCGTCGAAACCCACGACGCCGTCGGCCTCATCCGCCTCAACCGTCCGCAGGCGCTCAATGCGCTCAATGCCGCGCTCATCGCCGAGCTCGACCAGGCGCTCACTCATTTCGATCAGGATCCAAAGATCGGCGCCATCGTCATCACCGGCAATGAGAAGGCCTTCGCGGCGGGCGCCGACATCAAGGAGATGGCGGGCAAGTCCTATATGGAGGCCTATCTCGGCGACTTTCTCTCAAGCTGGGATCGGGTGGCGCACCAGCGCAAGCCGGTGATCGCCGCGGTCGCGGGTTTTGCGCTAGGCGGCGGCTGCGAGATCGCCTTGATGTGCGACTTCATCATTGCCGCCGACACGGCGAAATTCGGCCAGCCCGAAATCCAGCTCGGCGTCATGCCGGGAGCGGGCGGCACGCAGCGCCTGCCGCGCTATATCGGCAAGGCCAAAGCCATGGACCTCATCCTCACCGCGCGCATGATGGACGCGGCAGAGGCCGAGCGCTCGGGCCTCGTCGCGCGCGTCGTTACGGCCGACAAGCTCGTCGACGAAGCGCTCGCCGCGGCAAAGAAGATCGCCTCCTTCTCGCAGCCCATTGCCATGATGGCCAAGGAAGCGGTCAACCGCGCCTTCGAGACGACCTTGGCCGAAGGCGTGCGCTTCGAGCGCCGGCTGTTCCATGCGAGCTTCGCCACCGAAGATCAGAAGGAAGGCATGGCTGCATTCGTCGAGAAACGGCCGGCGGTTTTCAAGAATCGGTAGCTATCGAGCTAGATCAAGAAGTCCTGGACGCGCTGCGACTACAGTCCGAATCTTGATCTGATTCAGAAATCTGGAGCCCGAACCGCCCTTATCGATTCAATCTGAACGAATCGGACTCTGGCCCATGCCAGTCATTCGTTGCGATCCTCCTTTCCCAAAGCCGGCATTTTGCGTTAGTATCGTTCCTGACGGTTAAACCGGCATTTGGACAGGGACAAAATGTTCGCTGTAACGTCTTCCGCCTTGAATGGCGGGCAATGGCAAAACGCGTCTGATCGCGCGCAGCAATATGGTGCGGTGGTGCAGAAGCTGGGGCAGGTCGCCCAGCAGGCGAAGGCCGAGCCCAAGGCTCTGGCGGCCGTGAAACTGCAGACCGCCCTCGATCAATATCGCGTGCTCAAGCTGATGGGCAGCGGGTTGCCGCCAGCCCAGCAGGCGGAGGAAGCTGCACGCATCGCCAAGCAGATCGGCGACGCCTCCCAGGATTACAGCAACGGCGTCGCGTCGTCCGGCAATACCGCCGTAACGCCGGCCTCGAATTATGCCGTGTCGAAGCAGGCGGCACCCGCACCCACGCCGGCCCCGGACCAGACGCAAACCCCGAACTCCGCCTCGCCCTCTCCGGCATCCGCGGCCTCGACGGCGGCAACGGTGTCGGAGGCGACCCAGCTCGCCAATGATCCAGGGCAGTTCTTCGCCTTGGCCTTCGGCGTGCTCAAAGGCCTGAAGAAGATCATGAACCAGGCGACGCAGGCGATGGAGAATGACGGCGATCCGGACGACAAGCGCAAGGCGCGCAAGCTGAAGCAGCGCTTCGACGATGCCGTTGCCTCGACCACCCAGGCTGCCAACCGCGCCGGCGTGGCGTTGAATGGCGATGCGGTCAGCCTGAATTCCGGCCGTGACGCCTCGGACGCCGCGGCCCTGGCCCAGACAACCACCATCACGCTCAGCGTCACGACGGTGGATGTCCAGGTCGGCGTCAACTTGACGGTCTGAGAGTCGGGCTTCTTAGACCTCCTCCGCCTCCGCCAGCTTCGGCAGGCGGCACAGCAGGATGACTGCAGCACCGGCAACCACGCATGGCAATGACGCCGCCAGGAAGATCATCGCGACGCTGGCCTTGGCCGCCACCAGCATGCCGATGGCGAGCGGCCCCAGGATCTGGCCGAGCCGCCCCACGCCCATGGCCCAGCCGATGCCGGTCGACCGGATGCGCGTCGGATAGATGCGCGCGGCCATGGCGATGAACCCGGCCGAGGCGCCGCCGATGAAGAAGCCGGCGCTGGCCGACACGCAGGCGAGCAGCGGCACCGAGGTCGCCGAATAGCCGAAAAAGGCCAGCGACGCCGCACCGGCGAGGCAAGCCGGCAGCAATATGCGAAAAGCGCCGAAGCGGTCGACCAGGTATCCGGCCAGCGAATTGCCGACCACGCTGCCGAGATTGTTGGCCGCGAGCACCAGGGCCGCCGCCGAGATCGGCATGTTGGCGATACGCAGCAGCGACGGCGTCCAGGCCGTAACCGTCAGCAGGATCATGAAGGTCGTGAAGAACGGCACCCACAGCACCAGCGTATGGGCGGCGCGGCCCTCGGTGAAGAGCGCGCCGATCTTCGGCCCGGCCGCACTCTCATGGGCCTGGAACCGGGTGTCTTCGGGCAGGCCCGGATCGATGCGGCGGATGATACGTCCGATACGCGCGTCGGTCGCATCCTTGGCGGCCAGGAAACGCAGCGACTCGGGCATGCCCAGCGCCAGGATGATGGCGATGACGACCGGCGCCACGCCACCGACCAGGAACACCGCCTGCCAGCCATAATGCGGGATGAGGTACGAGGCGGTCATGCCGCCGATGAAACCGCCGAAGGGAAAGGCCGACCAGCAGGTCGTGACGATGAAGGAACGCAACCGCGACGGTGCATATTCCGCCCCCAGCGCCAGGAAGCTGGGCGTGGCGCCGCCGAGGCCGAGCCCGGCCAGGAAGCGCAGGGTCAGCAGCCCCTGCATGCTGTCGACCTTGATGGTCAGCAGCGAGAACACGGCGAAGATCAGGCAGGAGATGACCAGCGGCCATTTACGGCCCATGCGATCGGCGATCGGTCCCATCGCCAGTGCCCCGATCGAGGCGCCGACCAGACCAATCGAGAAGATCGGTCCGAAAGAGGCCATCGGCGCCTTGAGCATGCCGGCCAGCATCGGTGCGGTGTAGCCGATCGCCTGGGTATCGAAGCCGTCCAGGGCAGCGACCAAAGCACAGAGGATGAAGATCATCCACTGATATGTGCCGACCGGATTCTCGTCGATGATTTCCGCCGGATCCAAAGCGTGCATCGCCATACCGTCTTCCCCTCTTCCTGTTCTTGTCTTCTTGTCGGACCACCTGTTTTCCGGCCACCCGCTATTGGTGGAGCGTCGCCGCCCAAAACATCGCCACCCCCGACACCACCAGCAGCCCGTCGACCAGGTAGTGGAAAGTCCGCAGGCTCATGCGCTCGACGACGATCTTGGCGCCGAGGCCGCCCACCACCACCGAACCGCCGACCAGCAGCCCCTTGATGATCGCATCCATGGGCAGGGCGCCCAGCGAACGGAAGGTCGAGGCCTTGGTGATCATCAGGAAGACGCTGCATGCGGCCTCCGTCGCGATGAAGCCGCCCTTGACCAGCCCATAGGCCAGGAACACCGGCACGCTGAGCGGACCGGTCGAGACGGCGATGCCGCTGATATAGCCCACGACCAGCCCACCGATCGCGACTTGCCAGAGCGTCAGATGACGGTTGATGCGGGTGAAATAACGCCGGATCGGCAGCATCAGCAGGAAAAAGGATCCGAGCGCGATGTCGAGAACATGCGGCGGCATGATCAGCATGGTCTTGGCGCCCAGCATGGTCGCCGGGATGCCGGTCACCGAATAGGCCCAGAAGCACGGCCAGTTGATCTCGCGCCGCCAGACCGCGACCTTGCCGATATTGTTCATGATCGCGGCGATGGCCAGGATCGGCACCGCTTCCTTCGGACCGAAGCGATAGACCAGGATCGGCGCCAGCACGATTGCCGAGCCCGTTCCCAGTGAGCCGCTCAGTAGCCCTGCGACCAACCCGGCCAACAGGACGAAGATATCCCCTGCCACTGTCACGTGCTTGCCCCCGCCTTCTCTAACGGTTCCCCTCCCGCCTCTCCCCGGGGGCAGGTTCAGCGCCTTACCGCGCGCTGACCCTTGATAAGGAAAACATGCCGCCGACACCAGATGAGATCGAGATTACACCGATTATTTACCGACATCGGACAAGCATCGGGCTCCGGCTATTTGGATCGGACCAAGATGACGCAGGTCGTGGCGCCTGAAGTCACCTTGATTGCGGAGCTCACAGCACATGCCTTCAACCGAACCGGATCTGCTTGAGGTGCCCCTGCCCCGGCCGGGCGCGCCCTATCGACCCAATGTCAAACGCGTCAGCCTGGCATTGCAGGGCGGCGGCGCCCACGGCGCCTTTACCTGGGGCGTGCTGCATCGGCTGATGAGCGAGCCGCGCCTCTATATCGACGGCGTCAGCGGCGCCAGCGCCGGGGCCATGAACGGCATCGTCATGGTCGACGGCTTCATCAAGGGCCGGCGCCAGGGCGCCATCGATGCGCTGGAGGCGTTCTGGTCGCGGGTCGGCGACCTGGTGCGGCCTCCGCGCTCGCCCTGGGCCGAGATATTGGGCCTGCCCAAGAGCTGGCGGGTCGAGCAGGAACCGGCCTTCCTGTGGCTGGATTTCGTCACGCGCATCTTCGCGCCGTCCGAGCTCAACCCGCTGGGCCTCAACCCATTACGCGACATCCTGGCCGAGCTGGTCGACTTCGAAGCCATCCGCGCCCATCCGGACATCAAGGTCTTCATCGCGGCCTCCAATGTGAAGACTTGCAAACCGCGGATCTTCCGCACGCCGGAGATGCAGGTCGATTGCATCATGGCGTCCGCCTGCCTGCCGCTCCTGTTCCGC
>DATJJW010000183.1:0-29150 GCA_035491935.1 Allostellaceae bacterium
TGACGGCGAGCATCGATGTCGCGAAGACGATGCCGAAGCTGATGGCGAGCTGCTGGGCGACGCTGGCGACGCTGGTCGCCTTGCTCATGGTGACGTGGTCGATATCCGCATAGCACAGCGTGTTGAGCGAGCTGAATTGCAGCGAGCGGAACTGGCCGAACACCAGCAATGTCAGGGCGATGATCCAGCCGGGCGTCGTGGCCTTGAAGGCCAGCATGCCGATGATCATCACCGCCATGCAGATGGAGTTGACCCAGAGCACCTGCCGATAGCCGAAGCGGCGCAGCACGGTGCGGAACATGGTCTTCATGGTCAGGGCGCCGACCGCCAGCAGGAAGGTGTGCAACCCCGATTCGATCGGCGAATAGCCGAATTGCAGCTGCAGGAGCAGCGGCAGCAGGAACGGTATGCCGCCCATCGGCATGCGGCTGAGATTGCCCCACAGCGTCGCGATGGAGAAGGTTCGGATGCCGAAGAGGCTGAGGTCCACGGCCGGTTTCGGCGTACGGCGAGCGTGGCGGATATAGGCCACGAACATGAGGGCCGCGATGCAGAAAGTGGCGGCGACGGTCCAGATCGGCACCAGGCCGCGGCCGATGGTCTCCAGCGCGAATTGCCAGCTGGCCAGCCCCACGCCGCACAGGATGAAGCCGGTGAAGTCGAAGCTGCCGACATCGCGCACGCGGAAATTTTCGATATAGCGCCAGGACAGCGCGATCGAAATCAGGCCGATCGGCACGTTGATGAAGAAGATCCAGCGCCAGGAGAGATACGTCGTGAAGAAGCCGCCGACCACCGGGCCGATGATCGGGCCGATCAGCGCCGGCATGGTGACGTAGGTCATGGCGGCGACCATCTGCGATTTCGGAAAGGCACGCAGCAGGATCAGCCGTCCGACCGGCGTCATCAGGGCGCCGCCGATACCCTGCAGCACACGGGTTCCGACCAACTCGCCAAGGCTGGTGGCGCTGCCGCACAGCACCGAGCCGATGGTGAACAGCAAGGTCGCCCCGGCGAAGACGTTACGCGCGCCGAAGCGGTCGGCGACCCATCCGCTGATCGGGATGAAGACGGCGAGGCTGAGCAGATAGCAGGTGATGGCGAGGTTGAGGCGCAGCGGCGCTTCGCCCAGGCTGTGCGCCATCTGAGGCAATGCCGTGACCAGCACGGTCTGGTCCAGATTCTCCATGAACAACCCGCAGGCGACCACGACCGGGATCAGCCATTGCAGATACGGCTCGGTCTCGACCCGAAAGCTGGAAACGGTCTCCGGCGCGGGTGCCGTGCCTTGGTCGCCGGTCAGCGCTTCCGGCTGCGCCGGAGGCTCTGTGTAAGAGAGCGGTGTCATGCAGCATTCTTCTTGGGTGCCGCCTCCAAACCCCGAAGCGGCCATCCCCTGTCTACCCGATCACCGTCTACCGATCATCGAGCCCGCAATTAATATGGGACCTAACGATCCGAAATGAAATCTTGATTTGATACAAGAACGGGAACGCTGCCATGTCCTGGCGGCGTTCCCGTTAGTAGGCCGAATCGACGACGCCGATCCGGAAATTGAGCTGTGCTCAGTTCATCATGCGCCAAGTGCCGTCCGGCTGCTTGCAGGCGGTACCGGAAATCGGCCGCCGCGTGCCGTCCAGCACTGCCGTGCTGTGATAAGGCTGACAGTTCGACGTATCGAAGGCCGGCGCCGAGGACGCCGTGGTGCCTGAATCATAGGTTCCCGTATTCGGGTTGTAATAGGCAGGTGCTGTGGGCGGCACGTAATAGACCGGCGGTGGCGCATAATAGACAGGAGGGCCCCAGGGGGCGTAGCCGAAACCGCCGAGGCCGACCCCGACGAAGACGTGTCCGCGCGCCTCGGCCGGTGAGGTCACGGCACCAAGGCCGGTGACCAGCACGCCAAGGGCGAGACAGGCTGGGACGAGGACGGAACGGAAAGCGGAACGCATGGCGATACAGCCTATTCCAAGAACACCGATACCTCCATAATACGACCAATGAATCGATTTTGTTCCCTCGTTTTTCACATGACATGGCTTGGCCTCCTCCGGATTCCGACCCCGAAGGGGGAACGTTGACGGATGCATGGATTTTCCCCCGTTCCCCTAGGCCTGGTTCTGCTGGCGGCATCGCTTGTCGCGATCGTGTCGCGGCGCCTGAGGCTGCCCTACAGCGTCGGCCTGGTGCTGGCCGGCATCCTGCTGGCACTGGCCCCGGTCGACGCCGGGATACCGCTCACCCGCGATCTGGTCTTCAATATCCTGCTGCCGCCGCTCGTCTTCGAGGGGGCGATGCAGATGGCCTGGCGCGACCTGCGCCGCGACCTCCTGCTCATCATCCTCTTCGCCTCGTTGGGGCTGGTGTTGGCGGCACTTCTGGTGACGGCCGGCCTGCACGGCTTCTTCGGCTGGAGCTGGCTGGGCGCGGGACTGTTCGGCGTGCTTATCGCGGCCACCGACCCGGTGGCGGTGCTGGCGGCGTTCAAGGAGCTGAAGGTCGAGCGACGCCTGAGCGTGCTGGTCGAGGCGGAAAGCCTTCTCAATGACGGCACGGCGGCGGTGGGATTCAGCTTGCTTCTGGCGCTGGCGGGTGGCGATGCGGTGACGCCGCTGGGCGTTGCGGGCACGCTTGCCTGGACGATCCTCGGCGGCGTGCTCGCAGGCCTCGTCGTGGCTGGCGGCATGCTGCTGCTGGCCCGGCCGTCCAAAGACCATATGGTCGAGATCACGCTGACCACCATCGCCGCCTATGGCTCGTTCCTGCTAGCCGAGCATTTCCATGCTTCCGGCGTGCTGGCGTCGCTTACGGCCGGGCTGGTGGTCGGCAATCTGGGCCTTGTCCACACCATCTCGCCCGCCGGACGCGGGCATGTGGTCGCGTTCTGGGAATATGCCGCATTCCTGGCCAATTCCCTGGTTTTCATCCTGATCGGCCAGCAGGAGGCGCATCACGCCCGCGATATCGCCACGGGGCTGGCCGGCGCCGCCATCCTGCTGGTGCTGGCCGGAAGGGTGGTCGCGATATATCCGCTGACGGCACTGGCGGCTCGCATCCCGCCCAGGATCGGCCTTGCCAGGGTCGGCGTGGCCAGGATCGGCGTGGCCAGGATCGAGGGACGCCACGCCCATGTGCTGTTCTGGGGCGGGTTGCGCGGCGCCTTGGGGTTGGCCCTGGCCTTGGCCCTGCCGGACAGCGTGCCGGAGCGCGGCAAGATCATCGTCCTGGCCTTCGCCGTGGTCGCCTTCTCGGTCTTCGTCCAGGGGCTGAGCATGCCCTGGCTGCTGCGGCGGCTAGGCTTTCTGCGGCAGGGCTAGGACAGAGTCAGGAGATGGCGCGCCGCGCCGGGGCGGAACTGCCGAGATCGGGCAGCAGCGCGCGTTCGACCTGGTCGGCGCCGATCGGCTGTCCGAGGAAGCCCGAGGCCAGCCGCGCGAAGCGGTCCGGCCCATCGGTGGCAAGGAAGCGGGTGAGCGATGCGGTGCCGTTCCTGGTCCCTGCCGTTCCCGGCCCAGCCGCTAAATGCCTCTCGCTTAGGATGCGGGCGGCGGCATCCGCCGTGGTCGTGCTGCTGTCGACCAGCCGCACTGCGGGGCCGGCCACCTTGGCGATGACCCGGCGCAGCATGGGGTAATGGGTGCAGCCCAGCACCAGGCAGTCCGGCCGCTCCGCCGGCGGCGCGGCGAAGATCGGCTGCAGGTAGCGGCGCACCACCGCCTCGGCGATGTCGTCGTCGACCCAGCCTTCCTCGGCCAGCGCCACCAGCAAGGCCGCCGGCCGGGCGGTGACCGCCGCATCCGCGCGCAGTCGCAGGATCGCCCGGTCATAGGCGCCGGCCGCGACCGTGCCTTCGGTCGCGATCACCGCGATGCGTCCCTGGGGCGAGACGGCGCAGGCGGCCTCGGCCCCGGGCTCGACCACACCCAGGATCGGCAGGCCCGGCCATTCGGCGCGCAGGATGTCGAGGGCGTGGACCGTGGCGGTATTGCAGGCGAGCACCAGCATCTTGATGCCCTGCGCCACCAGATGCGCGGTCGCTTCGCGCGCATAGGTCACGACGGTTTCGGGGCTTTTCGAGCCATAGGGCACGCGGGCGGTGTCGCCCAGATAAACCATCGCCTCGTCCGGCAGCCGCGCACGCAGCGCCGCCAGCACGGTCAGGCCGCCGACGCCGGAATCGAACACGCCGATCGGCCGGCTATCCCCCCTGGCATCACCCTTGGGTGGGCGCGGTATTTCGGAGACGGCAGCAGGCGTCGGCAGGACGGATTCGGGCTTGATAGGCTGGGACAAGGGGCGGCGGCCATCACATCAGCTCCTGGCGATGGGCGCCAAGTAGTCGGTCCAATGCGTATCGGCGCCCCCGGCGGTCGTCAAGAGCACCAGGTGCAGGGCGGTCATCTGATGGCGCCAGCCGACCGGATAGGCGAAATCGTAGAGGTCCGTCACGCCGAGGCTGGTGCCGTGAGCGAGGTAACCCAGATCGCCGTCGCGCAAGATGGCGTAGAGGCGGCCATCGGGCGTTGCCGGCGGCACGATCTCGACATGACGGCCGATATAGGCTGCGAGGTTGTCGAGCGAGAGCGGCGAATAGACCGGCTCATGCGACGGTACCAGATCGTGGATGTCGAGGCCGATCTGCCGGTCCTGGGCCGAAGCGCTCAAGGGCGGCACGATGCAGGAGACGGCGATGCAGGCGCCGACCGCCATGGCCGCGAGCGCCCTGCCGATCGGGAAGATGGCGATCGCGGGGATCGACTGCGGTTTGTGCCGGTTGCGCCAGAACATGATAGCTGCGACCGCCAGCCCGGTCGACGCCAGGAGATGGCCGGCTGTGCCCGTGTCCAGATGCAGCGCCCATAAGCAGACGAAGGCCAGCGACGCGGTCAGCAGCAATGTCAGATAGCGCAATGCCATGGCGACGCCCAGGCGCCGGTCGTCGCCGGGGACGATCAATGCCATGCCCAGCACCAGCGCCATCAGCAACGCCACCGGCACGAGGTATTGGTATTGCAGCCCCGGCCAGGCGAGGATGCCGAGGAAGCCCAGCAGAGCCGCATCCCGGCTGCCGCGCAGCAACGCGCCGATGCGGGTCTCGGCAGAAGGCAGGAAGCCCGGCGCGTAGAGCAGCGGGAATATCAGGGCCCAGGGCAGGCAAAGGGCAGCACCCCACAACGCCTGCAGGCTGTGCGGAGGCTGCAGAGGGCTCAACGGGCCGGTCTCGAAACGCATGCCGATCTGCTGCGTCCAGGTATCGGCGGCTTCGCGCCCCAGTCCGCGTGCATAAAGCAATCCGACCCACAGCAGCGGGATGGCGATGCCGAGCCCGATGCCGGCCAACGGCAGGTGGCGGCGCCAGCCGCCGGGAAGATGACGCCCGTGAAGCAGCACCAGAGCGACGACGAGTGCGAACAGCGCCAGGATCAACGGTCCCTTGGCGAGGCCACCCAACCCCAAGGCCAGGGCCAGCAGCACGGTACCGATGCGGCCCGGCCGGTCGCGCAGCCAGCCATCGCCCCAGACGAGCACGGCCAGGATGCAGAAGACACCGAAGATGCCGTCGATCTCCGCGGCGCGGCCGAAGCGCAAGGCTGCGACCGTGGTCAGCGGCAGGAGCGCGGTGATGGCCGCCTGGCGTGGCGGTGCCCAGCGGGCGACGGCGGCGAATATCGCCAGGCCCATGACCAGCATGGCGAGTGCGAAGGGCAGGCGGGCGGTGAATTCATTGATGGCGTGTGCCGCCTGGACGAAGGGGGCGATGAGCCAGATCGCCAATGGCGGCTTGTTGAAATAGGGCAGGCCGTTGAAATAGAGCTGGATCCAGTCGTGACGGTGCGCCGTCTCACGCGCGACCGTGTAGCGCAGCCCCTCCATGCCGGTGAACACCGGCAGGCCCAGATTGGGGATATAGAGGGCGAACCAGACGCCGGCGATAAGCAGCGGCCAAAGCAGATAGGCCGGCAGGACACTTGGGAGGAAGCCCGGCCGCACCATGCGTGGCGTCGATGGGGACGGCAGGGGGTGCTTGGGAACCGACAACCAGACCATCCGAGGCCTCACGCGCTACATACAGACTATGTACGTGCCGTCGCTTCGGTTCGTTCCCAATATGGGTTTGATTGATTCGCTTTCGATGCGGACGCAAGACGCCGAAGAGACATCGCCGCCGGGGAGTGCGCGGTGAATGGGATGCGAGGTTAGCGGATGGTGTCGCTGTCGGCGGTGGTCGTGGCGGAGACCGCATGTTCGGCCGAGGCCTTGATCAGACCGGACGGCGCACCCGCAACCTGGGTTTCGGATGGCTTGCGGCCGGCATTGCGCGGCGGCAGCCTGGCCGCTTTCTCGGTCATCGCCTTGGCGATGAGCGCCGAGGTCGGCGGCTGTGCCGGCGGCTCGCGCAGATGCTCGCCCATGAATGTCAGCAGGTCGGGCAAGGCGGCGCGCCAGGTATCCCAATCGTGGCCGCCCTTGGTCAGGCTCGCCGTCACCTTGACGCCGGCATCCTGGAGCCGGAGCGACATGGCGGTCAGCTCACGCGCGAGGTGAAAGAAATCGTCCCGGCCGCAGGTCAGGAACACGGCCGGCGCCTGGTGGTGGCGCAGGCTTAGGGCCAGGGTCATCGGGCTGGCGGCGATGAGCCGCTTCTGGTCGAAGGGCCAGCCGAAGGACCCGGCGAAGATCTTGTGGTTGTAGAGCGGCACCAGCCCCTGGGCGGCCGCCAGTGTCAGGAAGGTGCCGCTGAGCGCGCCCGCGGCGGCCCAGTTCTCCGGATGCTCCAGCGCCAGGTGCATGGCGCCGAAGCCGCCCATGGAATATCCGGCGATGGCCCGGCCCTGAGCATCCACGCGCGCATGCCAGTGCTGGCTGAGCCACGCCGGCAGCTCGGTGCCGATGGCGGTCTCGTAATCGCCGGGACCGCCGACCGCTTTGGAATTCACATACCAGCTGTTGCCGGATGAGGGCATGGCGATGATGATCGGCGGTAGCTTGCCGGTGATGATCAGATTATCGGCCGCCTGCTGCAGCTGGCCTTTGAGCACCCAGTCCTTGCCGGTGCCGTTGACGCCATGCAATAGGATCAGCATGGGCAGCCGGCCGTGGCGGGCGAGGTCGTCATAACCGGCGGGCAGATAGAGGGTGACGGGCAAATCGCGGCCCAGCGCCTGGCTCGGCATCGGGGTGTCGAGCAGTACGCGCGAGATAGCCGGGGTTGCCACCGCCTGGGCCCGTGCCGAGATGGGGAAGAACGGCATTGCCAGGCAAAGGGCGATGATGAAGCAGAAGGCAGCCACAAGGCGCAGCGCCGGCGTCGGACCAAGGCGGCTCGACCTGTCCATGAAAGTGGAGTCAAAGTGCTGCGTAAGCATGGGAGCGAGCCGACTGTTCACATCGATCCTTCTGATAGCCCCCGTCGTACCGCGGACGGAATTAACGATTTGTCTCCAATCGGGCGATGGATAAGCTTTCGCCCTCGGAATCGGCCGGATTCCTCCTAAATTTAAAATTCTGTTGCGCGGGCCGCTGTGCATCCTTCAGGCCATTTTTCGGCGTTATTGTTGTTTTTGCCGTTTCTCCGGCTCTTGGCGCCATGCAGGGCACGATGGGCCCGCGACGGAGAAACTTCCTTAATAATCATCCGTAGCAGTTTTCTTAAGTTTCTTTAAGCCCGTTTTGCGTCGGTCCGTTAACAAAAGAGTAGCAAGCGAACCGAAGCGAAGGCGGCCGCCGCATGCCGAATAAAAAGGGTTTTCGCCTCATGGCTGTGTCTTGCATCATAGCAATCCATCTTTTGATCCGACTCCGCAGGACGGCATCCACCCAATGATCCTCGACGCACTGGACTTGCCCGACGGGCATGTGCTTGACGCCGATATTTGCGTCGTTGGCGGCGGCGCCGTCGGGATATCGCTAGCGTTGGAGTTGCGGGGCTCGGGGTTGGACGTGCTGCTGCTCGAATCCGGCGGCGAGGATGAGGAGGAGGACACCCAGGCGCTCTATGCCGGCAAGGTTGTCGACGAGCGTATGCACAGCCCGCCCGACCGCTACCGCCAGCGCCGTTTCGGCGGCTCGAGCACGATCTGGGGCGGGCGCTGCATGCCCTATGACCCGATCGATTTCGAGATGCGGGACTATATGCCCCATAGCGGCTGGCCCATCGGATTGGACGCGATCCAGCCTTATTATCCGCAGGCCAACCGCCTGTGCGAGGTGGGGCGCTTCGACTACACGATCGAGACGTCCTTCGATCAGCCGTCTCGGCCGATGATCAAGGGGTTTGAGAGCACCCATTTCACCACCGATACGCTGGAGCGTTTCAGCTGCCCGACGGATTTCCATATCCGCTACCATGAGCGGCTGGCATCGGCCGGAATCCGAGTTCTGCTGCACGCGAACGTCACCGGCCTGCATCTGCATGCCGATGGCAAGGCGGTCGAGCGGCTGACGGTGAAGACCCTGGCCGACAAGAAGGGGGCAGGCAAGACAGGGGCAGGCAAGACAGGGAGCAGCAAGACGCTCGGCGTGCGGGCGAAGCGGGTGGTGCTGGCCACGGGCGGGCTGGAGATCCCGCGACTGCTGCTCGCCAATCGCGACGTCCACGCCAATGGCATCGGCAATGCCCATGACGTGGTCGGCCGCTACTATATGTGCCATGTCGCCGGCACCATCGGGACCCTGCATTTCTCCGGCGGCGGCGACGCGGTGTGGAATGGCTACGACGTCTCGGACGAGGGCGTCTATTGCCGCCGGCGCCTGGCGCTCAGGCCCGAGACGCAGCGGGCGGAGCGCATCGGCAATTTCGTCGCCCGGCTGCATTTCCCGCGCATCACCGATCCGCGGCATAACCACGCCGTGCTTTCCGCCCTTTATTTCGCCAAGCCGATCATCTCCTACGAATACCGCAAGCGGCTGACGGAGGATGGGCCGTTCAGCTGGGCGACCTGGCTGCACCATCTGCGCAATGTCGTGCTGGGCTGGCCGGATGCGGCGGGTTTCGCCTGGCACATGCTGCGCGACCGCAAGCTGGCCGCGCGCAAATTCCCGTCGATCATCATCCGCTCGCGCTCCAATCTCTACAGCCTCGATTTCCATGCCGAACAGGCGCCGAACCCGGAAAGCCGCATCCGCCTGGGATCCGACACCGATCCGCTGGGGATGCCGCGGCTGGAGGTCGATTGGCGCTACACGCGCGGCGATGTCGAGACGGCGGAGCGCTCGCTTGCCCTGCTGGCCGCCGACATCCAGGCTTCCGGCGTCGGGCGCTTCGACTATGACCCGGCGTCGGTCGAGTACGAGATGACGCGCTACGGCGCCTATGGCGGCCATCATATCGGCACGGCGCGTATGGGCACCGATCCCAAGGAGAGCGTGGTCGATACCGATTGCCGCGTGCATGGCATGAGTAATCTCTACATCGCCGGCTCGGCCGTCTTCCCGACATCTAGCCAGGCGAACCCGACCCTGACCGCCGTGGCGCTGGCCCTGCGCCTCGCCCGACATCTGAAGGAGCACATTGCATGAGCCGCCACATCCTCGTGCTGGGCGCCGATGGCTATATCGGCCGCCGCGTCATGGCTGGCCTGGCTGGAAGCGGTTGGGCGGCGCCGGTCGCCGCCGGGCGCCGCGAAGTACTGTCCTCGCCTCATGAACGCATCCGCCTGGATGCTACCGATCAGGTGGCGCTGGCTCGCGCGCTCGCCGGGGTCGAGGGGGTGGTCAACTGCATCGCGGCCGATGGCGATACCATGATTGCCGCCGCCCGCGCGCTTTTCGCCGCGGCCGAGGCGACCCGGCCGCGCATCGTGCATCTCAGCTCCATGGCGGTCTATGGCACCCAGACCGGCGAAATCGAGGAGACGGCGCCGCTCGTCGACGATACTGGCGCCTATGGCAGCGCCAAGATCGAGATCGAACGGCTGGCGGCGGGTTACGGCCCGGTGACGGTGCTGCGGCCCGGCTGCGTCTATGGCCCGGACAGCCCGCAATGGACGACGCGTATCGCCGGTTGGCTCCAGGCCAGGCGGTTGGGCGATCTGGGCGCGGCGGGCGACGGCATCGCCAATCTCGTCCATGTCGAGGATGTCGTGGCGGCGGTGCTGGCATCGCTCGACAAACCTCGGGCCGAAGGGCAAGCCTACAATCTTGCCATGGCCGGGGCGCCCGACTGGAACGGCTATCTCTTCCGTTTCGCCAAGGCATTGGGGGCGGTGCCGATCAAGCGGATCGGCAATCGTGCGCTCAAGATCGAGACCAAGTTCAAGGCGCCGCCGCTCAAGATCGCCGAGATCCTGGCGCGCAAGGCCAAGCTCAATATCTCCCTGCCCGAGCCGATCCCGCCCTCGCTGCTGCGGCTGTTCCGCCAGGACATCCGCCTGGTGCCGACCAAGGCCGAACGCGATCTCGGCCTTGCCTGGACCGATCTGGATCAGGCGTTGGCGGCGATCGCAGCCAGCTTGTAGGTGTTTCAGTTCGCCGGCGGGGCGGGTGGCGCGACCGTTCCGGGAATCACAAGGGGAACCTCACGCTGGCGCATCTGCACGCGGATGCAATCCTGCAGCGTCTGGTAATCGGCATCGCCGCCTGCCCGGGCACGCTGGTCGCAATCGTTCTGGATATCTTCGGGAATATCTTCCCATTTGTGCCTGAGCGCGTCCAAGGCGTCGTCCTGGTCGACCAGGCATCTTTGCTTGGTTTCCTCGGAGAAGCCGTCGGGGGTGTTCGACACATGGTCGCATAGCGCATCGGTGTCATAACGCGGGGGCCGTGAATCGGCATGGGCGCGCGAGGCCAGCGGCGGCAGGCCCAGTAGCGGCAGGCCCAGCAGCATGGGCAGCAGCAGGCTGGCCCCCAGTGCCACGCGCAGGACAGTTCGTCTCATGACGTCTTCTTTCCGGGCCGCAGCCAGTCCGCAAGGGCCCGTCCCAGTATGGCCAGCGAGAATATCCCGAGCAGGCGATAGGTCATCCAGGCTGCAGCAGCACCGTTGACGATAATGGCAAGCGAGGTGGCGACCGCGGTTCCGGCGGAAGCGGCCAGCGGTGTCAGGATGGCCAGGCTCAAGAACAGCACGGCCAACGAAAACGTGTTGATCCAACGCAGCACGATCGCATAGTCGGTCATGCCGAGAAGTTCCGGCGCAGCCGTGAAGCAGGCACCGATCAGCTGGCCGACTGCCAGGATGCGCAATGTTGTGGCACCCGCGGCGTAGCCGTTGCCAAATAGGCTGAGCAGGTATTGCGGTACGGCCAGTATGACCACCACCATCGGGATCGACAGGCACAGGACCAGCCCTGCGGCCTGGGCGGAGGCCAGTCCCAGTGCTCTCCGATCGTCCCGCGCATGCAACTCGGCGAATTTGGGCGCGGCCATGCCGGCAACGCCGCTCATCAGCAGATTGATGATCAGCGTGATCCGCCAAGCCAACGCGAACAGGCCGGTCTGAAGGGCGGTCGACACGATGCCGAGGACGATGGCGGGGGCCGAGGTGATGAGCAGCTGCGTCAGTTCCAGAGTGAACAGCGACAGGCCCAGCCTGAGGAAGCGCGGCGGCTGTGCCGGCCGCTCGCCGTCGCGCGGCACGGCAGACAGGAATCGCCGGAGCAGCAAGGCGCCCAGGAGGCCGGTGGCGACGAAGCTGGCGGCGATCAGCAGCAAGGCGCCGTTGACCGTGAGACCGGTTGCGGCGGTGACGATGCAGAAGATCGCCGGCCAGAGCCAGGAATAGATCATTTGGCTGAAGCCGATACGCTGCACGCCCGCCAGCGCCCCGGCCAGCACCGTGCCCAAATTCTGTGGGATGATGGTGAGCGCACCCAGCATGAGCGGCGTGACGAGTGCCGGCTTGTCCATGACGTAGCGGGCGAAGGGGCTGGCACCGGCTACCATGACGAGCGACACGATGGCCGATGCCGCGAGCACCAGCAGCAGCGCCCGAGCGATCGCCGGTCGGACGGCGGCATGGCGGCCTTGCGCCAGGTCTATCGCGATCTGCCGGGTCAGAGCCCGGTCGATGCCGAGCCGGCCGAAGCCGGCAAGCGCGATCATGGCGCTGAACACGATATAGAAACGGCCGGTGGCGACGACGCCGAGCTCGGCCGCGACCAGCAGATGGAAGCCGTAGCGGCTCGGCACGTCGATGAGACGCACGCCGATGCTGATCAATGACCCTCGCAGGATGGTAGTGGTCCTGACGCGAGGCGACGTCTCTACTTTGCTCATGCCGCCATCTCTCGGGTTAGTGGGACTGACCGTGCAAGATGAAGAGCGTGATGCTTTGCGCCGGCAGCTTGGCGTCCAGCGTCCCGTCATGGTAGCTGCCGGGGGCGAGGCGGCTCAGCTTGTTGTCGGCCACCTGAAAGGTCTCGATCGTGCCGCCCGGCATGTAATGGGCCACCTTCAGCGAGAGATCGGCCGGACGGTCGAGCTGCTTGTTGATGACCATTACGGTGATCGCATCGTCCTTGGCGCGCGATGCGGCGAAGGCCGACACGGTGTCGGGATCGGGGACCTTGGCGGCGATGCTGGTCTCGCCGAAAGCCGATTTATGGTTGTCGTAGTTGCGATAGAGCTTCATGGCTTTATAGACCGGGGTCGACGGGTCGGGGGTGGCCCAGCGCGTCGCAATGTCCAGGCCCTCGCGGCCGAAGATGCCGAGGATATCGGCTTGCGCCGTCGCGCCATTCATCAGCTTCTCGCCACCCCAACTATACTCCGTGATGGCGATCGGCGTTCCGGGGTAATAGTAGGTGTCGACCCAGTGGCGCATCCGCGGGATGAGCTGGACCACGCTGTCGATCCAGGTCGGATCCTTGTAGTTCGGATCCCACAGGTCGCGGGTCGAACGGTTGCGCTCGAGCTGGATTTTGGCCGAGTTGTCGCCATTCTGCTCGGCGTATTCGCCGCCCTGCGGATAGAAATGCAGGCTGAAGACGTCGATCGGGTGGCCGGCCGCCTTCCATTGGGTCAGCAGCCAAGGCACATAATCCATGCCGCCGGTCTCGGAGGTACGGTCCGGTGCGTTGTCGTAGCCGTGCGTGTCGGCGAATTGCTGATCGAAGCCGCTGTAGAGATAGCCGTTCCAGCCCCACTCCTCGGGCGCCACGACCTTGGCGCCGGGGTCGACCGATTTCACCGCCCGGGAATATGCCATCACCTTGTCGGCGATCTCCTTGGCATGAGCGCCGGCGGGATGGACGTCGCGATGGATCAGCTGCCAGACGCTGGGCTCGTTATCCATCAGGTAATAGCGCACGCCGCCCGAATCCGCGTTGCCGAAGGTGCTGGTCAGATGCTTGACCCACGCCTGCTCGGTCTTGACATCGTCGGGCATCGCCGCGTCATTGGGATCGTTGTCGGTGATCGGCGCGCCATCGAGGGCGATGCCGTTGCCGGCATCCGCGAATCCCTGAGCGTCGTTATCCTCCTGCAGCCCGTACTTGCCGATCGAGAAGCTGGCGAGCGGCTGTCGGTTGGGGCCAAGCTTGGCGACCCAGCCGATCATCGGGATAGTGATCATCGGCTGTGCGTGGCCGGCCTTGGTCTCCTGGACGAAGTCGTCGCCGTGCAGGTCGTCGATCTCCTTGGGGTCACAGGGCTGGCTTTCGTAATACCAGTCCTTGCCGGCATTACGGGCCTTCAGCTGCCAGTTGTACATCGATGTGCTGTTGCCGCCCGATCGGTTGATCGGCGCGTTAAGGTCGTCCAGCTCTTCCGAGGACGCGAAGTTCACGCCGTAGATCAGGGGGCTGATCGGGTGGCGGTTGGCGGTCGCGTCGACGTCGACGGTGACGGCCAGGGGCGTCATGTCGGCCTGCGTCGTCTTGGCGGACGGCGTGTCGGCGAAAGCCGGCAGGGCGGCCGCAAGACCAAGCAACGCGGAGCAGACTCCGGGGATCGACCGGGAAGGGGACATTCAGGGCGATGCTCTTACGGGTTCGGCATGGTCGGACAGGCCGGCATGCAAAATATAGGCGAAGACCGCCATGATGATGGCGGTTTCGCCCGGCACCAGGGTCATGGGGTAAACGTTGGATATGATCAGGGTGTAGAGAATGAAGTCGCACAGCGCGCCCAGGAAATCGTCGTCGATCTGCCGGCTGATCCGACGGTAGAGCAGCATGCCGCGCAGCTCGAAGGCCAGGAACAGAAGCGCGCCGATGATGCCGTACTCGAACACGATGCCGAGCCAGGTGATGTCGGCCAGGAAGAAGAAGTGGTCGAAATAGGCCATCAGGCTGTCGGAGCTGGTCGGGCTTATGGTGCCGACGCCGAATAACCAGCGCATAGGGCTCCACCCTAGGAACTCGGTCGCCTTCTGAATTGTGATCCAGCGTGTGTCGAAGCCGGTATCGGTGCCGAAGTTGAACGTCGTCGCCAGATAGCCGACGGAGAAGATGCCGATTGCAGCGACGGGCAGGGCGACCAGCAACGCCACCTTCACCAGGGGTCTGGCCCACATGAAGCTGTTGATGGCCAGCACGCCGAGGATGCCGATGACCCAACCGCGGGTCCTGACGATGAACACGGCGACGGCAAAGGCGCCCAACACCCCGAGCAGATAGCGCCATTCCCGGTAGCGGATGAAGCGGCGGTAGCAGAAGAACAGGGCTACCGCAGGGAAATACCAGGGCATGCGGATGCGGTGGCCGCGGTCGTCGACGCTGAACAACGGGTTCGTGTTCGGCACGTAGTTCACGGCATACCAGGAGTCTGGAATCGCCAGCCAGAAGAAGACCAGCAATGCCAGCGTCGCGAAGCCGATAGCCAGATAACCGTAGGCAATCTCCTTCAGCGTGGGCTTCAGCAGCAACAGCAGGCCCAGGAAGGAGAAGAAGGAGAGCAGCGGGAGCAGTTTGACCTGCGCGGTGATGCCGGTGAAGAAGCCCTGCTGGAAATAGAAGATGGCGGCGAAAGTCGGCATCAGGACCAGCCAGCCGAAGCTGAGCAGAACCTGGCGCGACATTACCATGCGCTGGTGGCGCATCAATACGAAGGCCAGGGGCAGCGACAGGACGGGAAAGGCCTTGGCGAAGGCCCAAGCCGGCAACACGTCGCGGATATAGGAGAAGGTCTGGCCGAACCAGGGCAACAGCAGGATGAGCCAGATCAGGGTTTTAGTGCGCGGCGCTGCCAGCGAGAAGACCGGGCTCAATGCCTCGGCCGTCTCGGCTTCGAGCTCCTCTTCCTCCGCCTGATCCCACTCATACGGATCGGAGTGTTCCCCGCTATGGATGACCATGACCTGGAAGATCCTATGGGGTGTTCGTTGTACCCATATTGTAGCTGTAGCCGGCGCTCCTGCTGAACGGCAGCGTCTGGGTGATGAACTGGTCGACCCACTGATCGACTTCGGAGATCGAGGATTTCGGCACGAAGACGATGTCCTGCGGCTGCAGCAGCACCTCCTGCTTCGGGTCGCCCTTATGGGTCAGCGCATCGAGATTGATGGTGCGCAGCATCGGCTTGCCGTCGGGACTATGTCGGATCAGCACGACTTCGCCGGTGCGCGCGGTGTCGAGCAGGCCGCCGGCGACGGTCACCGCCTGCAGCGCATCCATGTTGCTCTGGAGCGCCACGGCGCCCGGCAGCCGGACCTGGCCGCCGACATAGACCTGGCCGGCATAGTGACGGATCGTGACCGAGGGGTGGGAATCCTGCGTCACGCCGTTTTTGGTCAGCGCCACGTCGATGTTGTGCTCCACTTCCGGCACGGTCAACATCGCCGCCTTGATCGAACCGACCAGCGGCATGGTGAAACGGCCGTCGGGGCCGACGGGGCCCTCATAATTCAGTTCCGCATTGTAGGGCATGATGACCGAAAGGTCGTCGCCCGCCTGGATCCGGTATGGCGGCGGATCATCGTTCCAGGTGGCGAAGCGGTCGGCCTGCTGATACTTGGGCTCGACCCAGGTCTGATGGCAGCCGGCCAGACAAAACAGCACCAATATGGCGGCCAGGCGGGAAATCTTTATTGCGGCATTGGGCAAAGTAGAAACTCCCTCGCTGGCGCCTTGGCATAACCGTGGTGTGCCACGCGAAGCGTTCGGCCGAAACGGGCGCGCATCATATATCGAATTTCCGCCCCGTCGTCAGGTATTAGAGGCTCGTGCGCTACAACTCAAGTGAAGGTATGTCACTGCCGCCATTAGCATTTTAACGCTTTATTTTGACCCGTCATTAAAGCTTTCGTGACGAACCGTATTGTTGAATGCATCACGGTGGCCTGTTAGAAGGGGCACCGGAATACAATGCCGTGTATGTCTTGGGGCCCGTTTCACACGAACATTCTTTTTCCTGTTTTAAGCCCTTACAGGGTTGCGATCTCATTCGATGGCTATTCCTACCAGTATCAAGCCAAACCGGAAGGCTCCTCGCGTAACTGCGCAAGTGACAACGCGGGATATTCTTAACACCTTCTTCTATTATCGTTGGACCGTGGTATCGGTGTTCTTCACCGTCTTCATTCTCGGTTCAATCGTCGCTTTCGTACTGCCACCCACCTACAAGGCTGGAGCGAGCCTGCTCGCCTTGTTCGCCGGCTACTATGACCAAAGCGATCGAACCACTGGCGGTACGACCCAGCAGTTCCAGACGGGCCAGCTGATCAGCGTCGAAGCCCAGATCCTGTCGAGCCGCGAGCTGCACCGGGCCGTGGTCATGAAAGAACTCGATCCCAAAGCTAGTTCGGCCGAGATCGACCGCGCCTTGCAGCATTTCGAGAGTAACTTTCGTATCGAGAAGGTCGATCTCGCCAACACGATCAACGTGTCCTACGTCGACACCAATCCTCAGCGCGCAGCGGACACGCTCAATCGTCTGCTGACGGAGTATTTCCACGAGCGCGCCGGCGTCTTCACTTCGGGCCGTGTCGCATTCCTGACGACCCAACGCGACAAGATCAAGGCCCAGCTCAACAAGGCGAATGCCGAGCTGATCTCGTTTCAGCAGGCCCATGGCATCGTCAATGCCGACGCGCAGATCCAGAGCGCGGTGGCGCTGAACGGCCTGCTCGTCCAGCGCAAGCTGGAGAATGACAACACGCTGGCCCAGGATCGTGCCACGCTGGCCTCGCTTCTGAGCGAGGCGAAGAACGTGCCGTCGACGATCCTCCTCTATGTCGACAACACGGAAGCGGCGCACGCGGTCGACACGATGCAGCTGGCGCTCCTGCAGCTTCAGGCGCGGCGCGCCGATCTTGCCTCGCGCTACCTGCCGGGTTCGGCCTTCGTGCAGCAGCTCGACAAGCAGATATCCGACATGCGCAAATCCATTGAGCGCCAGAAGGATCACCTGCTCAATTCCTCGCGTTCGGGCCACAACACCTATTACGACACGGTGCAGGATCGCATCGTCCGACTGACCTCGGACATTGCCGGTGAAGCCTCGCGCCAGAAGACGATCGACAATCAGCTCAAGGCGTCGCTCGACAAACTCAATGACCTGATACAGGTCGCCAACCAGCTGCGCCGGATGGATATCGACCGGGACCTGCTGACGTCCAGTTTCCAGAACTTTTCACGCCAGGTCGAGCAGGCGCGCATCGACCAGAATCAAGCCGATACGGTCAGCAGCACCAATGTCCGGATCATCCAGGCGCCGTTCGTGCCCACCCGGCGCGACAACCCGCCTGCGCTGTTTGTCGGCGGCAGCTTTCTGGCCGCGCTGCTGATCGCCGGGCTCACCGTGCTGGTGCTGTCCAGCCTGCGCGAGACCTTCATCAGCCCAGAGGAGATAGAGCGTTCCATGGCGCTGCCGGTGTTGAGCGCGCCGATCTCGCGGATGACGCCGCCATCGCCGATGGACCGGTTCCGTGGCCGCCGTCCTGGCTCCTGGGGCAATCTGCGCGACAATCTGGCGCGCTATCTGCCTTGGCTGAAGCCGCGGCAACCGGCCATATTCCAGACGGCGCTTCAGCTCGGCACCGGCGGCACCGGCAAGCGCGCGCGGACCGAATATGGCCGCATGATTTCCGCCATCGACAACAGCAGCGATGGTGCGAGCAAGGTCGTGCTGATGCTGTCCTTCCGCGGCGATGACGGGCTGCTGCCGATCGTGCAAGGCCTGGCGATGGAGCTGGAGCGCCGGTCGAACAAGCCGATACTGGTCGTCGACATGGCCTCGGCCGGCGACAATGCGCTTTATGGTCGGCCGGACGAGCATGGCCGGCTGTCCTGGCCGAGTGGCGAGGATATCGCGCCGAACGGATTCAATGTCGGGTCGATGCCGGAGACGGTGGCCAGCCAGGAGGTCCTCACCTTCCAGCCCGTCGGTCACCACCACATCGTCGTCGCCCGGCCGAAGCCGGACGCCTTCCTGCCGGCGGGCCGGCAGAGCGCCGCGCTTTTCGACGAGCTGCGCCAGGCCCATGACTACATCCTGATCCATGCCGCGCCGGCCAGCCAGGCCTTCACCGGCATCGAGAACGCCATCCTGGCTGATGCCACGGTGCTGGCAATCCGGGCGGAGGCGACGCGCAAGCCGGTTGCCGTGACCTTGCGGTCCCAGATACTCGATGCCGGCGGCAAGGTGGTCGGCATCGCGATGACCCACCGCAGCAGCTACATTCCGGCTTTCATCTATCGCTTCCTCTAGCAGGGGCGATCCAAGGAGCGCGAGCGGCCATGACCCAGATCAGCGCCATCTTGCCGATCAAGACCAAGGGTCGGCATTACGCGGATAATATCGGGCGCTGCGACATCCTGTTCTCGTCACTGCGCCACTTCACGACGCCGAAGACCTTCGATCGCTTCCTCATCATCGTCCCGCATGACGAGTATGAGGACATGAAGGGCTACGCCAAGGCCTGGTCCGACTTTCCGATCGAGATCATCGACGAAGCCCAGCACATGGCGGTGTTCGGCGAGTTCAACCAGCGCCACCAGATCCGCGGCTGGCACCGCCAGCAGATCATCAAGCTCTATACGCCGGCGCTGATCGACACCGAATATTTCATGGTGTTCGACCCCGATTGCTTCGCGACCCACCCCTTCACCGCGGATTCCCTGATCATCGACGGCAAGGCGCTGACCTATCGCCTGCCGCGCATGACCGAACCTTATTACTGGCGTGCCTCAGCGAAGCTGCTCGGCGTCGATCCGCATGTGGAGCGCGACGGGGTGTGGTGGACGCCGACCATTCTGTCGCGCACCTTGTGCCTCGGCGTGCAGCGGCGGCTGGAGGAGGTGAACGGCATGGAATGGCGGCGCGTCCTGCTCAGCCACTACATGACCGATTGGACCGAATATACGCTCTATTGGCTGAATGCCGAGCGTGAGGGCCTGATCGACACTTACCACACCGGCCCCAGGCCCGGCGCGCGCGCGCTTCACGCCGACAAGAGCGTCTGGTTCGCGGACAAGATGCAGGGATGGAGCGCCGACCATTATTTCTCGCCGGACACCGACGGCATGTTCGCGGTCGTCCAGAGCAACACCCATATCTCCCCCGAGCAGGTCGTCCACAAGCTCGGGAAATATTTCCCGATCACCATCCAGCCCTATCAGCGTCATATCGATGTGAAGCTGCGCAGCGCGGAGATCTATTCCGCGATCGTCCGGCGCGGCCTGAAGGCGCTGCATAAGCTGGGTGTGAGATAGGCGAGACCCCCTGCACCGTATGCAGGGATGGAGGACGGCATGAGGAAGAGCAAATCGATCCTGCTGGGTGCGTTCCTGGCGCTGGCAGCGTTCATGGGCATGCCGACCAAGGCGCATGCCCAGGGCGCGATCACGCAGCCCCGCATGCTGATCTATGCCGGGCCGCTCAATCGGGAGTATCTTGGCTGCCTCAATTGCGATCAATACGACGTGAATTCGGTTTGGAACGGCTATTCGGCCAATGGCTGGGACGACATCTATGCCAGCTTCAGCCATTTCGAGGTCTATCGCCGGGCCCATGGCCAATATTCGGCCTGCGATCCGAATGCGACGAAGCCGCCGCGTCTGGTCGATACCTCGCGGAAATTCTATGGCTTCCTGAACGTCAACACGCAGCGCCTGGACAGCATCTGCGGACCGAACGGCTCGCAGGCCATGTGTGAAAAGCTGACCGATATGTGCCGGCGCGAGAACGATCCGCTGCAGGCGGAGATGCCGCAGTAGATCGTCAGAACGCGTTTTCGTTCTGGAACAGGACGATGCTGACGCTGCGGAAGATGATCGCGATGTCGAGCCAGATCGACCATTTCTCGATGTATTCCAGATCGTAATCGACGCGTCTCTTGGCCATCGTTATCTCGGTCACCTGGCCGCGCATCCCGTTGACCTGGGCCCAGCCGGTGATGCCGGGGCGTACCTTGTGGCGGGCGAAATATTCCTCGACCGTGTCGTTGTAGAGCTGCTCGCCGATACGCATCGCGACCGCATGGGCGCGGGGACCGACCAGGGACATGTCACCGCGCAGCACGTTGAACAGCTGCGGCAGCTCGTCGATCGACAATTTGCGGATGATCCGGCCGACGCGGGTGACGCGCGGATCGTTGCGCATCGTCTGCTGCATGCCGGATTTGTCGCCCCGGTCGACATACATCGAGCGGAACTTCAACACCTTGATGACCCGGTTGTTGAAGCCGAAGCGATCCTGGGTGAAGAACACCGGCCCGCGGCTCTCCAGCTTGATCGCAATGGCGGTGAGCAGCAGCAGCGGCGAGATCACCAGCAATCCGAGGCCCGACAGCGTCTTGTCTTCGATCCATTTGTAGATCGCGTTCCAACCCCTGATCGGGCGGTGGAAGATGTCCATTATCGGATGCTCGCCGATATAGGTGACGTTGCGCAGCCGGAAGCCGGGGGCGAGCTGATAGACCAGGCGC
Organism: Allostellaceae bacterium; assembly: GCA_035491935.1. GTDB lineage: Bacteria > Pseudomonadota > Alphaproteobacteria > ATCC43930 > CGMCC-115725 > DATJJW01. The sequence continues at coordinate 20,807 of DATJJW010000183.1, forward strand.
AGGTCGACCGGCAGCGCGGTCAGCGTGCGCAGGATATTGCTCAGGCGGTTGGAATGGCCGACCGGCAAGGTCACGATGACCTCGTCCGGCAATTGCCTGCGCGCGAACTCGATCAGGTCGTTGATGCGGCCCAACACCTTGACGCCGTGCAACTGGGTCGGCACGCGGTCCAGACGATCGTCGAACACGCCCAGCACCTGGAAGTTATGCGGCTGGTCATGCAGCGTGCCGACGATATCGGAACCGGTCTCCTCGGCGCCGACCACCACGATGAATTTGCGCAAGGCACCGCGTTTGCGCCAGCGCTCGATCAGGCGGCCGGACACTGTGCGGATCATCCAGAGCGGCACCAGCGAACAGGCGGTCCAGCACAGGAGGAAGAAGTTGGACGCCGTCGTCTGCCCGAGCAGGGTGGCGATTTCCAGGAAGGTGAAGCACTGCACGCCGAACCAGGTCATGATCAGCTTGGACAGCTGGCTGCTCAACTGTGGCAGATTGGCGGTCTTGTAGCCGCCCGTGACGTGGAAGATGCCGACGAAGAGCAGGGCGGAGATCACCCCCAATGGCGAATAGCGCTGCCCCAGCGTGCCAATGCCGATGTCGAGGATTTGGCAGATCGCGCGCGCGACTTCCGCCCCCAGGAAGATGAAGCCCAGGTCGAGCAGCTTGCAGACGCCCTCGACGACCGCCAGCAGGGTCGAAGAGACGCGGCCGGAATAGGGCGCGAAGCTGGGCGCGGCTTGGCCCGACATGTCGGTGGTCGCCGGCTGGAGCTGACCGGAGGCGGCAGCCGAACGCAGGTTGGGCGGCAGCGCGATCGGGTGCCCGCGCAGATCGTCGACAATGGCGGCCACGAAGCCGGAAAGGGCGCCGACATAGCGCGGGCCGATGCGGCGCGGCTCCAATATCGTGCGCCACAACCACTCGATGTTGAGCTTCTGGACGATCTTGGACGGCTTGGGCAGCACGCCCAGCTCGACCTTCACCGCCTGGCCGATGCACAGCGCCCAGCAGGGCGGCAGCAATGAGCGGTAGGTGTCGACGAAGATCTCGCTCTTGGGCGCGCCCACGGCCATGAACAGCAGGGTCGTGCCATGATCGTGGATACGCCGGGCGATCTCCTGGCATTGCTCGGGATCGCGTTCGAACCCCATGGGCGGGATATAGGTGTCGATACGCTCGGCAAGGCCATGCTTGGCGGCCCATTTGCGCACCGCCAACTCGGTCACGTCGCGGTCCAGCACGAAGAACAGCCTCTGCCATTCGGGCAGTTGGGGCTGGTGCATGATATCGGTGACGATATCGCAGCCGGTGACGCGGCCCGGGGCGAAGGTGTCGCGCAGCCGGGCGTAGTAATAGACCGGAAAGCCGTCGCAGGTGATGATCTCGGCGCTGTTATAGGCTTTAACGAAAGCCTCATCGGAGCGCAGCATCGCGATATGGTGGATGTTCGGCGTGACGACGAGGCCGACGCCATCCTCCTTCGATCGCCTGGTGCTGACGAGATGATCGGCAATCTGACGCGCGGACCACGCGCTGATCTTGAAGCCGAATACCCGATCCCTGGTGGCGGTCTCCAATGAATAGGTCGTCATGACCAGATTTTCCCAAGGGTAAAAGCCGAAAGCCTGCTGATGGCGACCGGATCGATTTATAGAGGAAAGCTCTAAAAAAGCCTAAAAAGCGGTGCAATTGCGGCGGTGTGTAATGACCCTGTAAGGCTGCCGGTCGTTTTCGCCACGAAAGCCTGGCCGTCCGCAGGCCGGATCGGCACGGATCGACGCATCGTCGGCGCGCGACTTTGGCGCGCCTTTCTTATGGAAAAGCGAGATGCGGAAAACAGCATTAGGCTGCGGCTTCCCGGCGCGCGGACTGTCGTCCGCGTTCAGGAATCCGTCTTGAGGGGCGGCAATGCGGTGAGCGCGTCGCCCTGCGGCAGGTCGCCGGGCTGCCAGCCGCCGCCCAGCGCCTTGACCAGCGAGCCATCCGCCTGAAGGCGGCGGGTCTTGATGTCGATCACGGTCAGTTCGACCTCCAGCAGCGCGGTCTGCGCCGTCACCACATCGAGATATGAGTCGGCGCCCGCCTGGTAGAGGTTGGTTGCCATGTCGACGGTGCGCTGCGCGGCATCTTCGGCTGAGGTCTCGTCCTTTGCCTCGATGCCCAGCCAATGGATGGTCGAGAGATTGTCCTCGACCTCGCGGAACGCGGTCAGCACTGTCTGGCGGTAATCGGCGCCGACCTCGCGTTGACGGGCATAGGTCCGAGCTTCCTCGGCGTTGAGGCGACCGCCCTCGAACAGCGGCAGGTTGACGTTGGGGCCGATGGTCCAAACGCTGGACGGCAGCATCAGCAGCTGGTCCATCCGCGTGCTCTGCAGTCCGGCGTTGCCGGTGATGGTGAAGGATGGGTAGAAGGCGGCCCTGGCGACACCGATATTGGCGTTAGCCGCGAAGACGCGGCGTTCGGCGGCGGCGACGTCGGGCCGGCGTTGCAGCAGGGTCGAGGGCAGGCCGGCCGGGATCACCGGCATGGCCATATCCGTAGTCGAGGCCGGCAGCGAGAAGCTGGAGGCTGGCTGCCCGACCAGCGCGGCGATGGCATGCTCGATCTGGGCGCGGCGCGCGGCCGTGTCGGAGACGGCGGCCTTGGCGGTGTCGAGCTGGGTCTGGGCGCGCGCGACATCGATGCCGGAGGCAATGTGGCCTTCGAAACGCGACTGGGTCAGGTCCAACGCCCGGCCGTAATTGGCCACCGTGTCGCTCAAGACCTTGGCGCGCTGGTCGAGGCTGCGGAGCGTCATGAAGTCGAGCAGCAGCTCGGTATGCAGCCCCAGCCTGGCCGTGGCGAGGTCGGCGGCGCTGGCCTGGGCGGAGGCTTCACCGCTGGTCGCGGTGTTGCGCAGCTTGCCCCAGAAATCGAGTTCGTACCCGGCGCTCAGGCCCACCTGCTCGGTATTGAAGTAGTTGGGCTGCGTCGAGCTGCGCAGCGGTTTGTGCTCCGACTGCCGGTTCTTGTTATAGGAGCCGTTGAAATTCAGGCTCGGCAGCAGGCCGGCATTCGCCTCTGCCGCCAGCGCCCGCGCCTCGTCATAACGGGCGACGGCCGCCGCGAGGCCGGGGTTGGAGGTGTCGATCATGCCTTCGAGCCGGTTGAGCTCCGGATCGCCGAACTGACTCCACCAGGGGCCGCGCAGTGTGTCGTCGGCGGGTTTGGCCAGACGCCACGGGCCGTTGGCGTCCTCCTTGAACGCTGTCGGCACGGCGACGGTGGGCGGATGATACGGGGGCGCAAGGTCGCAGCCTTGCAGGCACATCAGCGTGCCCAAGGCCAGTAACGTACGTCTCGACATGATCAGTCTGCTTTACCCCCGGCGGCAACCTGGGACGGTGTCGTGGCGAGACGCACCGTCATGCCGGATTCGATGGTTTCCGGCGGATTGTCGATGACCTTGTCCTCGGGCGCGAGGCCAGACGCGATCTCGACCGAATCGCCCTCGTCGCGGCCGATCTGGATCGGCTGCAGATGGACGGTGTTGTTCGGACCCAGCACCGCGACCTCGGTGGCGTGGTTGGTCACGATCAGTGCCGTCGCCGGCAGCCGCACGACATCCGGACTGGTCGGCACGGTGAAGTGGACCTCGCAATAGACGCCGGCCGGCAGCAGCCCATCCGGATTGTCGGTCTGCAATTCGAACAGCATGCTGCGGGTCGCGTCGCTGACCGCGTTGGCGGTGGTGACCAGCGTCGCATGGAAGGTGCGGCCGGGGAATTGCGGCATGTCGAAGGTCGCCTGCTCGCCCGGCTTCAGGCGCGAGACGAAGGCCTGGGGCACGCTGACATAGATGCGCATGCGATGCATGTCGGAGACGGTGAACAGCTCGCGCCCGTTGCCGCCGGCATTGATCAGCGCACCGATGTCGGTGTCGCGGCTGGTGACCACGCCGTCGAAGGGCGCGGTGATGGTCTTGAAGCCTTCCAGCACCTGGATGCGATGGACGGCGGCCTGGGCCGCCAGCACCTGGGCCTGCTTGACCGCAGCGTCGCCGGTGCGCTGGTCGGCGTCCTGTTGCGAGACCGATTGCGAGCTGACCAGCGCTGCCCAGCGATGGGCGGTCAGCTGGGCCAGCTTGGCATTGGCCTCGGCGCTGGCCAGGTTGGCCTTGGCCTGGTCGAGCTGCTGGTCAAGGTCCGGCGTGTCGATGATCGCCAGCACCTGGCCCGTCTTTACATGGGCGCCGATATCGACATTCCAGCTCTTCAGATAGCCAGGCACGCGGGAGAAGATCGACGCCTTGTAGTAAGGCTGGATCGTGCCCGGAAGGGTAATGACCTCGCTGGCCCCGCCCTTGAGATGTTCGGCCAGGGTCACGGTCGGGATCGCCTGTTCCTGCGTCCACTTCGTGAGTTCCTGCTCGCTATGGGCGCGGCCTATGATGCCACTGACGGCGACCACCCCGGCCACGACCAAGGCTGTCGTGCCGAACAGCACCAGGCTGCGGCGTTTCGGGGTTCTGACGGGGGCGTCGGACATTACGGCTCCGGCTCAATCGCGATTGGGAAGTTGGGTGACCGCCGGGGCGGCGGCCGCCGGCGTGTGGGTAATGGCATGACCGTGGGCGGGGTGGCCGCCATGGCCATGGGCATGGGCAGCCTGCCGGCGCTGGCTCTCGCGGGCATGCACCATGCTGAACACGGTCGGGACCAGGAACAGCGTGGCGCAGGTGGCGAAGATCAGGCCACCGATGACCGCGCGGCCGAGCGGCGCGTTCTGGCCGCCTTCCAGCGCCATCGGCGCCATGCCGATGATCATGGCGAGCGCGGTCATGAGCACCGGACGGAAGCGGACGGCGCCGGCCTCCATGGCCGCGCTGATCGCGTCGAGCCCAGCGGCCAGGCGTTCGCGGGCGAAGCTGATGACCAGGATCGAATTGGCCGTGGCGACGCCCATGCACATGATGGCGCCGGTGAGCGCCGGGACCGACAGTGTCGTGTGGGTTGCGAACAGCATCCAGACGATGCCGGCGATCGCGGTCGGCAGCGCCATCACGATCACGAATGGGTCGAGCCAGGATTGGAAGTTCACGACGATGACGAAGTAGATCAGCACGATCGAGAAGGCGAGGCCGAGTTCCAGCTGCTGATAGGCGCTGGCCATGGTCGTCACCTGGCCGCGGATCGCGGCGTAGGAGCCGTGCGGCAACTGGGTGCGGGTGTCGTCGAGGAGCTTCTGGATGTCGGCGGCGACGGCGCCGAGGTCACGGCCATGCGTCGTGGCGTAGATTTCGAGCACTGGCCGGATGTTGTAATGAGTGACCAATGCGTTGCCGGTGCTGCGATGGACCGTGGCGAGGCCGCCCAATAGTTGCTGCGAGCCGTTCGGGCTGCTCAAGGGCAGGTTGGTCAGCTGGTTCATCGTATCCAGGTCGCGCTGCGGCGTCTGCACCGAGACCGAATAGGAGATGCCGTTGCGCGGGTTCAGCCAATAGCTGGAGGCCGTCTGGCTGGAACCGCTCATCGATTCCACCATGCTGGTCGAGGCGTCGCGCTCGGTCAGGCCGACGAAGCCCGCCAGCGTGCGGTTGACATCGACATCGAAGGTCGGCGCCCGGTTCGCCTGCTGGATACGCGGATCGGCGATGCCGGGGATCTGTCCGATACGCGTCAGCAGCATATCGGCATATTTCCGGTTGGCCTCGAGGTCGGAGCCGACGACCTGCACGTCGATGGGCGCCGGCGCGCCGAAATTCAGCACCTGGGACGCGATATCGGCTGGCAGGAAGGCGAAGGTCTGGCCGGGGAACATGCGTGGCAGCTGGGCGCGCAGCGCATCGACATATGTCGCGGTCGGCTTGGAGTGGTCCGGCTTCAGATTGATCAGGATGTCGGCATCCTCGGGCCCGATCGTGCCGGAGTTGGAATAGGCCAGGTTGATGCCGCTCACCGGCAGGCCGATGTTGGCCACTATGCCATCGATCTCATTCGGCGGGATAATCGTCTTGATGGCGTCCGAGATGTGGTCGTTGATGCGCACCGTGTCCTCGAGCCGTGTGCCGATCGGTCCGCGGATATGCATCTTGATCTGGCCGCCATCGACATCGGGGAAGAAATTCTCGCCGAGCCAGGGCGTGAGCCCCATGGAGAGGACGGTGACGCCGAGGAAGCCCACGATCACCCAGCCGCGCCCCTTCATGCACAGTCCGAGCAGGCCGCGATAGACCGAGCGGACATATTCGAAGCGCCGCTCGAAGCCGCGCTGGAACAGGGCGAACGGGTTGCGCGTCGGCGGTTTCTCGTGATGGCCATGACCATGGCCTGCCTCGATCTCCTGAACGCGCAGCAGGTAGTTGGCGAGCGTCGGCACCAATGTACGCGACAGCACGTAGGAGCCCATCATCGCAAAGACGACCGCTTCGGCCAGCGGCCGGAACAGGTAGCCCGGAATGCCGTTCAGGCTGAACATCGGCACGAAGGCGATGCAGATGCACATGAGCGACACGGTGGCGGGCACGACGATCTGGCGCGCGCCGTCCATGATCGCGGGCTCGATGCGCTTGCCGTGCTCCAGATGCCAGTTGATGTTCTCGATCGTGACCGTCGCGTCGTCAACCAGGATACCGACGGCCAGCGCCAGGCCGCCCAGGGTCATGACGTTGATGGTCTCGCCCAGCAGCGACATGATGGTGAGCGAGGTCAGGACCGCCAGCGGGATCGAGATCGTGATGATGAGCGTCGAGCGCCATGAGCCCAGGAACAAGAGGATCATGAAGCCGGTGAGCGCCGCGGCCAGCACGCCTTCGAAGATCACGCTGGAGACCGCGCCCTTCACGAAGGCCGACTGATCGCCGACCGGCGTGATGCTGATGCCCGCGGGCAGCTGCGACTGGATGCTGGGCAGCAGCGCCTTGATGCCGGCGATGACGTCGAGGGTCGAGGCCGAGCCGTTCTTCTGGATGGTCAGCAGGACGGCGTTGGCGCCGTTGACATGCACGACGTTGGTCTGCGGCGGACCGCCGATATGGGCGTAGGCCACGTCGCGCAGATATATCACCGAACCGTTCACCGTCTTGATCGGCAAGCTGTTGAAGGTGTCGATCTGCTGCGGCGCATCGTTGAGGACGACCGTGTATTCGAAGCTGCCGATCTTCTGCGTGCCGACCGGCGTGATCAGGTTCTGCGCCGCCAGCGCGTTGACGACGTCATTGGCCGAGAGGCCGTAGGAGCGCAGCGCCGACTGGTTGAGGTCGATCTCAAGCTGGCGCTGCCGGCCGCCATAGGGGTAGGGGATGGACGCGCCGGGGACCGTGATCAGCTGCGGGCGGACGATGTTGAGCGCGATGTCGTTGAGGCGCCCTTGCGAGACCGTGCTGCTGGACAGCGCCAGCTGCAGGATCGGCACGGTCGAGGCGTTGTAATTCAGGATCAGCGGCGGGGTCAGGCCCGGCGGCATCTGCTTCAGCACCGTCTGCGAGACGGACGTCACCTGCGACATCGCCATCCGGATGTCGACATTCGGTTGGAAGAAGATCTTGATGACGCCGAAGCCCGGCACCGACTGGGATTCGATGTGTTCGATGTCGTTGACCGTGGTGGTCAGCGTACGTTCATAGGCCGCGACGATGCGGCCGGCCATGGCGTCGGGCTGCAGGCCGTTATAGGAGAAGACGGTACTGACGACGGGCACGCCGATATTCGGGAAGATGTCGGTCGGCGTCTTCAACGCCGCCAACGTGCCGTAGATCAGGATGAGGAGCGCCATCACGATGAAAGTATAGGGTCGCTGCAGAGCGATCCTGACGATGGCGATCATGTCGTACGTTCCTCCCGCTGGCCGAGCTTAGCCATACTGTATGACAAATCAGGAGGCGCGGGCGCCGCCTGATCGACATGTATCGATCGAATGGATATCAAGCGCCCCGCCATCTGCGTTCCGATGCCTATCCGTTCCCGTGTCAGCGTCGTATCATGCGCAAATTCGGTGGGCTCTTCCTGCCGAATAACCAAGCACTCGGTGATCCGGCTGAGCCGCCACCGTCCCCAAGAAATTCGGTAGATACCATACCTGTCAAAGCCAATGTACGACGTAAGTCCCCTCGGCATCCCTGCCGTAACTACCTCTGGTTTTCCTGAGGTCGTTGTTATTCTTTTGTGCCTGTCGGCACGGACTTGTACCAAACATTTTAAAGCTTAAGGGACGCTTAAGGCGCGGGTGCGAGGTCTTGCGCAAAAGAGGCAGTAATCCATGCGTATCTTAGTAGTTGAGGATGATGCCGTGCTGCTCGACGGGCTGACTGTCGGGCTACGGCTGCACGGCATGACGCTGGAAGGAGTGGCGACCCGGGAGG
>DATJJW010000184.1:0-14732 GCA_035491935.1 Allostellaceae bacterium
GGCATCGACGCCGCCAATGCCGGCTCGATCCGGCTTCATGAGAAGCTGGGCTTCGTCAAGACTGCCCATATGCCCGAGGTCGGCACCAAATTCGGTCGTTGGCTCGACCTCGTCTTCATGCAGAAGACGTTGTAAGCGAAACGCAGCGGACTAGAAACGGAACCTTTCCGCGGCTCCTTATCTTGATTGAACATGCGGACGCAAACAATATGCGTCGATTCTCGAGACAAGAGAGGACGAAATGGCTCAAATCGAACATGCGATCGATGCCGTCTTCGGCTTCATCGTCTATCTACTCTATTTGGTCGGGCATGCGATTGAATTGGTCGATGGCTTCGTCCGGCAGCAATTAGCCGCCGCCGGCGTCAGCCAAAACTCGCAGAACATGATCATGATTGTCGTCGCCGTGGCCCTGCTGCTGCTGGCCTTCCGGTTTTTGGGCGGCGTGCTGCGCATTGCGCTGGTGGTCCTGGTCGTGCTGATCGCTGCCGATCTGATCCTTCCATTGGTGCCGCATCTGAAAACGGATGGGACCTAAACAAAAATGTTCCCTCTACGTTCTTTAGGCTTGCTGTTCTCTAATTGTTCTGACATAACGATCAAGTCCGTGATCGGCGACGCCACCTGTTGAGGGACGTCCCGCGATCACACCCGAGAGACCGCCAAGTGCATCCGGCACTTCGGCGGTTTTTTCTTGTCCTGCGAATCATGCGTATGTTCAGCCATAACGCTTCCTGATAAAGTGAAACCAGGGTCCGAAATGCGACAATAATAATGCGGGGAGCGCCATGACACTCGGAACCAGATCTCTGAAAGCCTGCCTCTTGGGCGCCATCGCCGCGATCGGCCTGCTGGCCGGGACCGCCATCGCCAAGGAGGCAGCGCCGGCCAAGGGCGCCAAGCCGCCTCTGGTGCTGGCGACCCAGGGCAATTTCTTCGTCGGCGGCCATTACGTGCAGACCAAGAATGACCATCAGATCATGATCGGCCAGATGTATGTCGAATATCAGATCCCGGCGCATAGGAAGCATCCCTATCCCATCGTCATGATCCATGGCGGCGGCCAGACCGGCGAGGGCTATTACGAGACGCCGGACGGGCGCGAAGGCTGGGCAACCTGGTTCCTGCGCCGCGGCTATGCCGTCTATGTCGTCGATCAGGTCGATCGTGGCCGGTCCGGCTACTTCACCGAGGCCTATGGCCCGACGCGCGCGCCCAACACCAAGGCGATGATGCAGCGCTTCTCGGTGCCGCAGGAGACGATGGAGTACCCGCAGGCCAAGCTGCACACGCAATGGCCGGGCACGACGGGCAAGGTCGGCGACCCGGTCTTCGACCAGTTCTATGCCGGCAATGTCGAGGATATGACCGACCTCACCCGGCTGGAGGCGATGAACCGGGCGGCGGGCGACGCGCTGATCGACAAGATCGGGCCGATCATCCTGCTGGTCCATTCGCAATCGGGACCGATCGGCTGGACGCTCGCCAATGACCGGCCGGACAAGATCAAGGCCCTGGTCGCGGTCGAATCGAGCGGGCCGCCCTTCTACAATGTCGACGAGATCGGCGCGCCCAACTGGTTCAAATACTCGACCAAGCTGGCCCGGCCCTGGGGCCCGACCCAGACCAACCTCAGCTACGATCCGCCGGTGAATACGCCAGCCGACCTCAAGCCGACCCTGCAGGCCAAGGCCGACGGCCCCGACCTCGTCCAATGCTATCTGCAAGGCGCGCCGGTACATAAGCTGCCGGACATGGCCAAGGTGCCGATCCTGATGGTCGGCAGCGCCGCCTCCTACCACGTGCCCTATGACCACTGCACCTCGGAGTATCTGACCCAGGCTGGGGTGAAGCACGACTTCATCCGCCTGCCCTCGGTCGGCATCCATGGCAACGGCCATTTCATGATGATCGAGAAGAACAGCGACCAGGTCGCCGGCTTCATCGAAGGCTGGATCGAAAGGCACGCCAAGAAATAGGGAAGATATGCGCCGTTTCGTAAGCTGTTCCGGTGAGTCGTATAGGGAGTGATTTTCGAGCATCGGCGCGGAGCGTACTGAAATACGTGGGCACCGAAGCACAGGAAATCGACAGCTGGACGGCCGCCAGAGCGGCTTACTGCAGCCTGATCTCCTCGCTGACCGTGTGGTCGCGGCCATCGGTCAGCGAGATATGGACGAAGCCCGGCCCGTCCGGCTGCCAATTGAGCGTCATGCCGAGCGGCGGCTGGATCACCGGCACGCCATTGATCACCCAGCGATAGGGCGGCGTGCCGCCGGCCGCTTCCAATGCCACGGGGCTGAGCTGGCCATCGGCCGCCACCACTTCCATGGTCGCGTTGGCCGGCGGGAAGATGATGCGCGGCGGCTGCCCCGTCACCCCGCCCAGCCCGGGATGCCGGCCGGCGAAACGTTTGAGGCCGGGTGCCAGCTTGGCGCGTGACGCCATGCGGACGGCACCGGGCGGTGCCGGCGGCGGCCCCGGCGGCTCGGGCGGCAGCATGTCGAAGACCTGGTAAAGCAGGGGTGCCGCCGTATTGCGGCCATAGGCACCGGGCCTGGGCGTGCCCTCGGTCCGGCCGACCCAGACGACGACCGTATAGGCTGGCGAATACCCGGCAGACCACGCATCGCGGAAACCATAGGAGGTGCCGGTCTTGTAGGCGATCGCTCGACGGCGCGTCGGCGCCACGCCATCGGGCGTCGGGCTGCCACGCAAGATATCGCCGATCTCCCAGGCCGCGGCGGCGGTGAGAAAGGCATGGGGGTTGGGTGCCGGGTCCGCGGCCAGCAGCCTGAGCGGCGCGACCTTGCCCTCATCGGCCAGGCCCGTATAGAGCATGGCGAGATCTGCCATGCTGATGCCGAGCCCACCCAGCGCAATCGGCAGCGACGCCGGGGTGTCGACCCCGCGCGGCAGTACCGGATTGGCGCCGGCCTCGTGCAAAGCCGCCAGGAAACGGGTCGGCCCGACACCCTGCAGCACCTTCACCGCCGGCAGGTTATAGGATTGCTGCAGCGCCTGGCGCACCGTGACTGTGCCGTGGAAGCTGCGGTCGAAATCCTGAGGCGCGTAGTTGCCCAGTCGCAATGCCGTGTCGTCGATCAGCGTATCCGGCCGGATCAGCGCGTCATCCAGCGCCATACCGTAGAAGAAGGGCTTGAGCGTGGAGCCCGGCGAACGGCGTGCACGCACCATGTCGACCATGCCCGCCCGGCCCCAGTAATCCGCGCCGCCGACATAGGCCAGGATCCCGCGTGAGCGGTTGTCCACCGCCAGCATCGCGATATTGGCGTGGTCGCCCAGCCACTGCCGCTCGCGGCCGACCAGCTCGACCAGCCGGGTTTGCAGCCGGCCATCCAGGGTCACCGTCACGTTGCCACGCTGGCCGGCCAGCCGCAGCCGGTCGGCCAGATGCGGCGCCAGATCCGGCATGGGCAACCGCCGGGACGGGACGGGCGTCACGGCCTTCGGCAGCCCCAGCCGCGCCAGGATGCGGTCGCGCGCCTTCGCCGCCGCGGCACCGTGCCGGTCGGGGCGGAGATGCTCCGGCGCCTGCGGCAGAGCCACCAGCAGCGCCGCCTCGTCATCGCTCAACTGCGCCGGCTCATGGCCGAAATAGGCGAGCGACGCCGCGCGCACCCCTTCGATATTGCCACCAAAGGGCGCCAACGTCAGATACATCGACAGGATGGTGCGCTTGTCGTAGCGCGCCTCGAGCTGCAGCGCGCGGGCGATGTCGAGCAGCTTGCCCAGCACGTCGTGGCGATGCGGCATCAGCAGGCGGGCGGTCTGCATGGTCAGCGTCGAGCCGCCGGAAACGACATGGCCATGGGTGACGAGCTGGCCGACGGCGCGGGCCATGGCCAGCGGATCGACACCGGCATGGTGCCAGAAACGCTTGTCCTCGATCGCCAGCAGCTTGTCGAGATACCCTGGCGCCACATCCTTGGGCGCGGTGCGGATGCGCCAATAGCCGTCGGACGTGGTGCGCACGGCGATGAGATTGCCGTCCCGCGCGGTCAGCGCCAGCGAGGCGTTCTCGAAGCGGCGAAGATCGGGCGGCAGCGTCCGGTCGAGGATCGCCAGGCCAAGGGCGAGGAAGGCGCCAGCGCCCAGCACCGCACCTCCCCAGACCCATCGACCCTGGCCCCATCGGCCCCAGACCCAGTAGCAGCGGCCCGTCACGAATACCGTCCCTAACGCGGATCGGCCACGGTCGCGGCGGATTTGGTCCGGCCCATGACCGTCGGCCGGTACATGTCGGAGACGACCGCCTCCGGCAGCGCGAAATGGCCAGGGGTCACGACCCGGACCAGATAGGCCACATGGAACTGGTTCGAGCCCAGGTGATCCTTGTCGTCATCGACGCTCTGGTCGCGGTCCTGTTGCTTGCCGAGGTCGAACGCCGCGACGAAGCGGTCGTCACGCGCCTCTTCAACCCTGGCCTTCGACATCGGCCCGAGGAAGTCGTAATCGTCATTGTCGCGGATCACCGCCTCGATCTCCCAGCTGGCCGGCAGCATGTCGACCAGCACGCTGCGATGGTCGTCATCGTCCTTGACCTCGCCGGACAGGGACACGATGAAGCGGTCGTTCTGCTTGAGATGCGCCGGGTCGAGCGGCTTGCCGTCGGTGGTGAGATAGGTCTTGTCGATCGAATAGCCCTGCTCGATCGCCGGTGGTGCGGAGCTGGGCGCACCGGTCAGCGTCAGCGTCGCCCAAAGCGGCCGGTCGCTGCCATTCTGCACGGTGTAACCGGCCTTGATCGCCGAGAGATCAGGCGAAAGCTCGACCGGCAGGGCCAAATTCGGCATCTCCTTGCCGCCGGCAATCAACCGTACCGATTTGGCATCCTTGTTGAGCGCGTGGGCGGCCAGGAGCAGCCAGGCCTTGTCCTGGGTATTGAGATCGTCGAGTGCCCATTTCTCGTCTTTGAAGCGGGCGACCAACGCGGTATTGACGGCGCTGTCGCCGGCTTCGGCTGAGATGGCGATCAGTCCGGCCAGGTCGCGCCGGTGGGTATAATAGGCGTAGTAGAACCACCAGCGGGGGATGTCGGTGACGTCGAGATTGGCCTCGGCCATGGCGAAGGCGTGCCCGGCGCGCGCGTGATCGCCCATGAGCGCCAAGGCCCCGGCCAGATGGCCGAGCGCCAGCGGCTCGGCCAGCTCGCCCGCGGAATCACCGCCGGTGCCCTCACCCCAGTTATAGGATTTGATCGTCTTGCCATTGGCCAGTACGACGCCATTGACCATGCCGCGTGTGGTCTCCTGCCCGGTGATCGCATCGTGCAGCCGACGCAGCAGGCCGATATCGGCCCGGCCGGTACGCGCCAGGACATATTCGGCATAGGCGAGCGTCGGCCCGGAGGCCTGGGCGTAATAGCCCGAATCCGAGCTGCTGCCCGGGATCGTCGACACCGCCGATTGCAGCCACGCATAGGCGCGGTTCAGCGCGATATCCGGTACGATGAAGCCGGCATCCTTGGCATGCATCAGGAAGTCGATGGCATAGACGTTGAGCCAGGGCGAGGCCTCGTTGTCCTCCGCCCGCCACAGGCCGAAGGAGCCATCGTCGCTCTGGCGGTCGAGAATGGTGTCGATGGCGGTCTGCACCCGCGCCTTGACCGCCGCCGGACCTTGCTTGCTGTCGCCTGCGGCCAAGGGGCCATCCAGCGGCACATGGCCGAGCAGGCTGGGATCGCTGTAATAGATCAGCGGGAACGCCGTCGAGGACAGCTGCTCCGTGCAGCCATAGGGGTAGAGATAGAGCGATTGCAGCAGGCTAGGCACGTCGAGCCCGGCATAGGCGGCATAGCCGAGGCTGACCGTCAAACTGCCCGGCACGAAGGCCGTCGCCGTCGAGGGATCGATGCGGAACGGCGTGCCCGGCTGCTGCAAGGCGGTCTGCTGCAGGGAAATCGGCAGATGCGGCGCGCGGATGGCGATCTGCCAGTCGCGATGCACCTTGTAGCCATTGGGGCCGGTGAGATCGGCGGCGATGGTGCCGATGCCGGCATCGGAGGCCGCGACCTCGACCGCATCGGCCAGGCGCTTGCCCGGTGTCAGGTCATAATCGAGCGGGTGGCCGGCGTCCTGGAGCTTGAGCGGCCCGCCGACCGTCAGCGCCAGATGGTATTTGCCGGCCGCGCCGTCGGTATTGTGCAGCGAAAGCGCCAGCCTGGCCGTGTCGCCGGGCGCCAGGAAGCGGGGCAGTCCGACATCGGCGATCACCGGGTCGCGGACGATCAGCTGCTTATCGGCATGACCGAGACGGCTGCCGTCATAGGCGACCGCCATCAGGCGCAGCTGCCCCTCGAAATCCGGCACGTCGATCTTGATGTTGGCCGTGCCGTCGACGCCGATAGTCACCGGTCCTGAGAACAGCGAGACGGTGCGCGTGCTCTGCACCGGCAGGCCCGGCCCGCCGACATCCTCGTCGCCGCCCTGATGCACGGCGCCGACTGCGGCAGTGCCGTCGAGCAGCCGTCCGTAGATATCGTGGATGTCGAGGCCGAGGCCGCGTTTGCCGAAGAAATACGCCAGCGGGTCCGGCGTCTGGAAGCGGGTGAGCTGCAGGATGCCCTCATCGACCGCGGCCAGCGTCATATAGACCTGGCCGGTGGCCGGCATGCCATCGGCTTCAGCCACCTTGATCGGCACGGTGACGGTCTGGCGCGGCGTCACCTTGTCCGGCGTGCCGATGGCGAGGTCCAGGCGATGCGGCTTGGTGTCGAGGGCGATCCAGCCGACGCCGACGGCGCGCACCGGGTCATGCGGCCGGCCGGTATCGAGCGGGCGGTAGGCCGAGACCACGACATAGGCGCCCGCGCCCCAATCTTGCGATGCGGTCACCTTGATCGTGGTACCGCCCGCCGGCAGGTTGATGGCACGCGTTTCCAGCACCCGGTCATTGGCGATCACCACCTCGGCCTTGCCGGCGAAGGGCGCCTGAATGCGGACGTCGGTCGACTGCCCGTCGGCGAGCTGGGGCTTGGCGATCGAAATCGTCGCCTTGTCCGGCGTGTCGGCACTCTGGCTGCCCTCGGGCCAGCCGGATTCGAAACGGATGCTGCTGGCCGTCTGGGTTGCCGGGTCGGTCACCACCAGGCGGTAATAGCCCCAATCGATGGCGCGGTTGATGGTGACGGGCTTCGCCGCCGTGACGTCGAGGCTGCCCGACGCCACCGGATGGTCGACGACATGGTAATGCCAGGTCCAGCTGCTGCCGCTCTCGAACCAGTCATAGACATGTTGTTCCTCGATCAGGGTCCATTGCAGCCCCTTGACCGCGACCGGCTTGCCGGACGGATCGAACGCCTGGACGTCGAAATTGGCGCTGCGCGTGTCGTAGCTGTCGCCGCTGAAGCGTGGCTGGCGGATGCCGATCAGCAAGGGTAACGTCCGGATCGGCAAGGTCACCTCATCCTCGACCAGCCGGCCGCTCGGCTCGAACAGCCCGGCCGACAGCACGCCCTTCAAGGGGGCGGTGGTCTTCGGCACGTCCTTGAGCGGCGCCGAGATGTCGACATGGCCCTTGTCGTCGGCGTCATCCAGCTCGATCTTCTGCTCGGCGTCGCTCACCTTGTCGTCGACCAGGCCGAAGCTGTAGCCCTTGGCATTGGCCACGGGATTCGGATCGCGGATGATGCGCAGATTGGCCTCGGCGCTGAGGCCCGCCGCCGGTGCGCCATAGAGGAACTGGCCGTCGAGCGCCGCCGAGATCGGCTTGCCGGCCTGTAGATAGGGCTGGTCCGGCGCCGGGGTGAGAGTCACCTTGAGCTGTTGCGGCACGAAATCCTGCACGTCGAACTGCACGCGCCCGACCGGCGCGCCCGCCGGATCGACATAGGCCTCGACCGACCAGGTGCCGCGCACCGCCGAGGGGCTGAGATGCACCGGCAGCTCGAAGCCGCCCTGGGGCTGGGCCATTTGCGTAAAGCGGTTGGAGATCGTGCCGTTTGGCCGGCGCAGCAGGAAGGTCAGCGCCGTATTGCCGGCGGCATTGCCGGCGCGGTCGCGCAACAGCGTCGTGACGTTCGCCGTCTCGCCCGGGCGGAAGATGCCGCGATCGGCATAAAGGAAGGCCTCGAACGGCCCGGGCATCGGCCGGCCGGAGACGCCGCGGTCGGAGAGGTCGAAGGCGGGGCCGCTGATGTCGAGCATGGCGAAATCGCCGCCCGGACCATAGGCCAGGAGCGTGGTCGGCGCATTGGCGCGCACGCCGCGCAACAGCCCGGCCGGGAACACGACCTGGCCGTTCTTGTCGGTGATCAGCCGGCCCAGTACGTCCTGGCCTGCCGCGATCAGGCGGATATCGACCTTGGGCTTGAGGTCGGCATGGGCCAGCGAGCGGGCGAAGACATGCAGCCCGTCGGCGCCCTTGTAGGCCGAGAGGCCGATATCGGTCGACATCACCCAATGTGCCGGCACCGGACTCCAATATGAGGAATCATTCTCCAGCTCGGTCCGGTCGCCGCCATTGAACAGCGCCTCGGGCGTGGCGTGGCGCGCATCCTCGGCAATGACGAGATAGAGCCCGTCGCGGCCAGGCTTCATGAAGCTGGAGCTCGGGAACGCGGTCGAGACGGTGCGGTTGTGGTCGGACGCGATATCCATGGTGCCCGACCACACCACGCTCGCCGAGTCACTGAGCAGGCTATAGATCTGATAGCGATTCATCTGCTGCGTGCCGAGCTTGGTGCCGGCCAGCTGCCGGGGCGCCAGCTTGTCGCTCATGCGCAGCACATGGATGCGCACCTGGTCGACATTGACCGTCTGGATCACCAATCCATTGGCGGTGTCGCGCGACAGCACGAAGCCTTCGCCCGCGATCGCGACCCGCGGCGGCCGGTCGGTCAGCGCCACCTCGACCGGCGTATCCTTGGCGAGCTTGGCGCCCGACGCCATGGTCATGCCCTTGAGCAGGGTGACGTTATAGGTCGTGGCGTAGTCGAGGCCGCCCAGGCACAGGCTGTTCTGGTCGACCCGCAGCGCCGGCGTCAGCGCCGGGGTGATCTTGAGATAGTCGCCATAATGCGCCTCCGGCCGGCTGTCGAGCGGCTGGCTGAAGCGGATGCAGGCCTGGGGCGTGTCGCCGCTGGTGTCGACCGTCAGCCTGGTGACGGCCGGGGCGGTGCTTGACGGTGCGGTATTGGCCGGCGTGGCATTCGATGCTGCCGAGGCCGGCGTGGCGATCGGCGCCAAGCCCAGCGTCGCGATCGACGCCAGAAGGAACAGGAAGTTTCTGGCACGCGACGCACGGCTCGACATCGAAGGCCCTTTCAACGAGAGGGTGAGCTACGGTGTCTGGGTAACCGTTCCGATGCGTTGCGTCAAAGCGGATTCGACGGCGTCGCGCTTTTTGAGCGCCATCGCAAAATCGTCACGGATTTCCGAGGTTAAGAGACTGTTCGAAAGCCGCTCAGGCGGCGGTCTCTAGGACTTCATTCCCGGCACCCATTTGCGGATGCGCGGCTTGGGTCCGGCGGGCTTGGGAAGCTCACGGCCGGCGATATCCTCGACGAAGACCTCGAAGCGTCGTTTCAACTCGCGCCGCTGAGCCGGGGTCATGTCCTTCACGTTCAGATGCGACAGATCTGCCTGGCGCAATTCTTCGTCTTCACCGCTCATCGCGTCATCCTCAACGAATCCCAAGGGGCTGACAAGGCTTGGCAAAGCCAGATTTTACGTCAGGAGCCCTTGAGGGTTAAGCGGAATTAGGTCACGCCCGCCGGGCGCGGCGGCGCTTCTTGGTCGGTGGGGTCGGGATGGATGCCAGGATCGCCATGATCTCGTCGGCGGTGGCCTCCGGCAGCACGGCGAGGCGTTCGGCCAGCATGTTGGCGAGTTCCGTCATCTTGGGACTCAAGCCGCCCGTGTCGAGGCGCACGACCGGGCGATAGCTTTCGGCCAGCGCCTGCAGCGCATCGGCCTCGTCCCAGATGATGTTGAGATAGCCGCAGATCTGCCGCACCAGATTGGGCCGCGGCCGAGGTCGCTTGCCATGCTCCATGGCCGAGAGATATGCGGCCGAGATGCCGAGATCCTCGGCCATGCGCACCAGCGTGATGCCGCGCGCCTCGCGCAGGTTGCGGATATGGGCGCCGAAGGGGGTCATGCCAGGTCTCTCATGGCCGGGTTCTCATCGCGAATATCCTTACGTCCGGTTCCGGCGGATGAGAATGTAAAGCGCACCCGAACCGCCATGGCGCGCCTGGGCCGGGGTCACGGCCAGAATACGCCCGCGGTTCGGCGGCTCCGCCAGCCAACGCGGCACATTGGCGCGCAGCACGCCCTTCTGCGACCAGAGGCTCCAATGCTCCTCCACAGACCCCCCCTCGCTCCTTGGCGCGCCACCGCCCTTGCCGGTGATGACCAGCAAGGTCCGCAACCCATGGTCCCAGGCCCGCGTGATGAATGCATCGAGAGCCGAGCGTGCCTGGTCCTGGGTCATGCCGTGGAGGTCGAGCCGCGCCTCGATCGCCATCTCGCCGCCTGCCAGCTTCGCGCGTGTCCGCTTGTCGAGGCCGGGGGCCAAGGCACCGGGTTTCAGCACCAGCGGCAAGGGCGCGGGAATGGCGGTGGGCGCAATACGCGTCAGGCGCCGCGATGGCTCGGGTCGCACCGGCGGCGGATCGGGCTCGGCCGCAGCAGATTCAGCGGGGGCCGGCGGCCGGAGCGCGCGGCCGGGCAGGGGCGTGGCGTCGCGCATGGCGTGGTGCCAGAGGGCAAGCTCCGTCTTGCTCAGCCTGCGGCGGCGGTCCATGGCAACAACGATGCTCATATTCGGGGTCGAGGGGTATCCGAGGCCAATCTAAAGCAAGAGCGGCCCGAGGTGAATCCTTGGCTTAGCCCTGGCTCGGTCCGCCTTGCCGCGTGGCCAGCGTGTTTGCAAGTCCGCGGGGCAGCAGCAGCCACCACATGCCCCTGCCCTTGAGCTGGCCGGCATGCGCCTCGGCGGCAGCGCCGATACCGAAGAAGATGTCCGCACGCACGGGGCCCTTGATGGCACTGCCGGTATCCTGCGCCACCGCCAAGTGGCGGAAGCGGCCGTCCGGTTCCGCCGTATCCTCGGCATCGATCCAGGCAGGCACGCCATAGGGCACGAAGGCCGGATCGACCGCCAGGCTGTGGCCGGGGGTGAGGCCGACGCCGGAAGCGCCGGTGGCCCTGGCATTGCCGGCGACGGGGCGGAAGAAGATGAAGGCCGGGTCCTGGTCCATCAGCTGGCGCGCTTGGTCCGGATGGCTGGCCAGCCAGGATTTGAGGAAGGGCAGGGTGATTTCGGAGGCCGGGACACCCTTCGCCGCCAGCACCCGGCCGATCGACCGATAGGCCTGGCCGTTGTCGCCGTCATAGGCGACGCCGATGATGCTGCCATCGTCGAGCTGGATCAGCCCCGAGCCCTGCACCGAGAGGAAGAAGGCATCGATGGCGCTATCGACCCAGACGAGTTCCAGCCCATGGCCGGCCAGCGCGCCATCCTCGATCTGTTCGCGCGTGGCATAGGGCATGAGACGGCCGCCGGCGACGCGGCCGGCGATGCGCTGGCCTTTGAGCGCCGGCCGGAACTGGCCGAGATCGACCGAGACCAGATCGGCCGGACGGCGATAGAGGGGCACGGTGTAACGTCCGCCCCGGTGGTACGAACCATGGAGCAGCGGCTGATAATAGCCGGTGAACAGGCCGGAGGGATTGCCCGTGACGCCATCCATGGCGCTGAACGGCACCAATTGGCTTTCGAAGAAGGCGCGAGCGGCCGCCTGGTCGCCGGGCGGCACATTTGCCGCCGCCATGCAGGCCGGACGCCAATCCACCCTGGTACCGAAACCGTCGCGGGCATCGGTGCGGGCGAGCAGCTTCGGACAACTGGCCCGAAAGGCCGTGAGGCTCGTCGCCAGATCGTCCTGCGGCCAGCCGGGCAGGCGCGCGAAGCTGCTGGGGACAAGCGAGAGCGAGCCGGGCGCGGTGGCGGGCAAGGCGGGGCCTGACACGGGCGCCGGCGGTGCCATGGCCGAGGAGCAGGCCGCGAGTGCCAGGACGGCCGCCACGAGACAGCCTCTCGCCAGATGCCGGATCAATGTGGATGTCCTATTCGCCGGGTGCCGTTGCGGCCAGCATCCAATTGGGATCGGAGGAGCGGGTGTTCCGGGCGAAGGTCCAAATATCGGTGCGATCGGCCGGATGATCCGGATCGCCCTCGACGACCTGGCCCGCCTGGTCGCGCAACGCGAAGATTTGCGAGGAGACGAATTTGACGTCGACGCGCGCGGTGCGGCCATCGAGGCCGGCGCCAAGGATGGTCGGCCGGTCGAGGCGTACGATCTGCGACTGGGCACTTTCCCGCGCACTCAGCCGATGACGGATGATCTCGGCGAAAGTGTCGTAAACCTCATCGCTGGTCAGCCGGCGCAAGGCGGCGGTATCGCCATCGGCGAAGGCCTTGACGATCATGGGGAAGGCTTGCGCGGCACCCTGGAGGAAGCTGTCCGGATTAAAGCGCGGATCGGCCGTGCGGATCTGGGCGAGGCCGGCGGCGATCGGGTCGCCGTTATAGGCGCCCCCCGACGGGTTGGCCTTGAGATCGATGATCGGAGCTTGGCCCTGGTTCTGACCCTGGTCCTGGGATGGCGTGCCCCCATTGCCGCCGACGGGACGCTGGCTGTACGGTGCGCGCTGGTTATAGGTGCCCGGCGGCTTTTCCGTTCCGGTGCGGCGGCCGAGCACGCTGCGCAGCTTGAAGATCAGAACGAGCACGATCAGGGCAAGAATGATAATGGCGAAATATGGGTTGCCCATCGGCGTACCGCTTCTATCCTGAAAAGAGGTTCCGGAAACATTGTCGGGCGGGGTCCATCCAAGGGCCGATCCCACACCGGGTTACCTCTAAGCTTCTTGAATTCCCGGTCTCTGTCACATAAGGGTCGCGGGAGTAAAGGACAAGCGTAAGATGGGCAGGCTGATCACCGTTTTCCTGTGGCCCCTGGCCGAAATCATCGCCTTCGTCGAGGTTGGGCATGTCATCGGCCTGGCCGGCGTACTGCTGGCGATCGTCCTGGGCGTGGCCGCCGGCATGTCGGTGCTGCGCCGTTCGGGGCTGCGTGCGCTGGCTGCCCTGCAGCGCGGCGCCGCGGGCAATGATCCCCAGGCATTGGATGAGGCGGCCGAGGATGGCTGGATGGCGCTGGCCGGTGCCTTACTCATCATCCCCGGTTTCGTCAGCGATGTCGTGGCATTGCTGCTGCTGATGCCCGCCGTAAGGCGTTGGCTGGTACGGAATGGCCGCAAGCCGATGATCATGGGCTCGATGCGCATGGGTTCCGGGCGCATGGCGGGCGGCGGTTTCACCTTCAGGAGCGGCTTCGGCAGCAATTTCGGCAAGCCACCGGAATCGCACGATGCACCGGTCATCGACGGCGAATTCCACGAGGTCGGTACGCGCGAGATCGAGAACGGACCGCCCCAGGACAACCACCGGTGACGCGGCCAGGCTGGTTCGCCATTCGGACCAAATCAATCTGAACGGATCGGGCGCCGAGGCCGACAGCAGTCTTGGACTCGAGCCCTTATTTGCACCAGGCCCTTATTTGCACTAGGAACGAATAAATCAGAGGGTCATGTCGGCCGGCTCCCGGTTCGACCGAAGGAATACTGTCTTGTATCTGGTGCGTCACGCGCAGTCGGAGTTCAACGAATTCTTCAATCGCACCCGGGTCGATCCCGGCATCGTTGACCCGCGCATCACCGATCAAGGACGCGAACAAGCACGCCAAGCCGCGGCTGTGCTACAAACCATGCCGCGCATCCATACACTGCTCAGCAGCCCGTTCACCCGTTCGCTGCAGACCGCCAGCATCATCGCCGAACGCCTTGGCCTCAAGGTCACGGTCGAGCCATTGGTGCGCGAACGCGGCGCCTTCATCTGCGATATCGGCACGCCCCGTTCGGCACTGGAGCGAGACTGGCCGCATCTCGATTTCGGCGATCTGCCGGAGGTGTGGTGGACAGCCGACGCCGAAGCGCTGACCTCGGTCAGCCGCCGCGCCGCCGCTTTCCGGGCCAAGGCGCTGGCCATGCCTGACAGTCGGGGCACTGCCGTGATCAGCCATTGGGGCTTCATCCTGGCGCTGACCGGCCGGGCGATGGAGAACGGCATGGTCGTCGAATTCGACCCGTCGGAGCCGGGCGAGGCCGAGCCGCTGGGCTGATCCGGCCGGATGTCCGTCATCTCGAAGCCGGGTTGTGAGCGTCGGCGTTTCTATGGTAGCCCAACGCCCGCGATCCCCGCATCACGTGCCAGGAAACTCCATGTCCGATATTTCGGCCGACGCCGCCAACCTCAACCCGTCCGCCCTGCAGGACAATAATTTCTCGCTGACGATCAATGCACAGTATCTGCGTGACCTGTCCTTCGAGAATCCGCGGGCGCCGGAAAGCCTGTTGCAGCCGCAAGCCGCGCCGCCCGACATCAGCGTCGATGTCGACGTCAAGGCACGCCAGGTCGGGCCGGAAGCTTACGAGGTGGTGCTGGGTCTGAAGGTCACGGCGAGCAGTGCCGACAGTCCGCTTTTCGTGGTCGAGATCGATTACGGCGCCGTCGTCACCATCCGCAACGCGCCTGAGGATTATCTGGGCCTGCTGATCGTGGTCGAGACGCCGCGGCTGCTGTTCCCCTTCGCGCGCGCCATCATCGCCGACGCCACCCGCGACGGCGGCTACCCGGCCCTG
>DATJJW010000185.1:0-16347 GCA_035491935.1 Allostellaceae bacterium
AGGCGGCCGGCGACGGCGGCGCGGCTGATTGATTTCGAGCGGCAGTAATAGAGGCTCTTCATGCCCTTCTCCCATGCCGTCCAATGCAGCATGTGCAGGTCCCATTTATCGATGTCGGCCGGCAGATAAAGGTTGATCGACTGGCTCTGGCAGATGAAGGGCGTGCGGTCGGCCGCCAGCTCGATCACCCAGCGCTGGTCGATCTCGAAGGCGGTGCGGTACACCATCTTTTCCTGTTCGGAGAGGCAGTCGAGATGCTGCACCGAGCCCTCGTGCTCGACGATCGACTGCCAGGTCTCGGCATTGTCCATGCCGTGGGACGCCAGCACCTTGGCCAGATGCGGGTTGCGCACGACAAAGGAACCCGACAGCGTCTTGTGATTATAGACATTGGCCGGGATCGGCTCGATGCAGGCGCTGGCGCCGCCGCAGATGATGCTGATCGACGCAGTCGGCGCGATCGAGATCTTGTGGCTGAAGCGCGCCATCATGTTGCGCTCGGCAGCGTCAGGGCAGGGGCCGCGTTCCACCGCCAGCGCCACCGAGGCGGCATCGCATTCGCGACGGATCTTGCGGAAGATGCGCATGTTCCAGGACTTCGCCAGCAGGCCCTCGAAGGGCAGGCCGCGCGCCTGCAGGAAGGAATGGAAGCCCATGACGCCCAGGCCGACCGAGCGTTCGCGCAGCGCCGAATACTTGGCGCGCGCCATGCTGTCGGGCGCCGTCTCGATGAACGAGGTCAGCACGTTGTCGAGCATGCGCATCACGTCTTCGATGAAGCCCACTTCCTCGTGCCACTCATCCCAAGTCTCGAGGTTGAGCGAGGACAGGCAGCAAACGGCGGTGCGTTCCTCACCGCGATGGTCCTTGCCCGTCGGCAGCACGATCTCGCTACAAAGATTGGAGCTGTCGACCCGAAGGCCGAGATCGCGGGCGTGCTTGGGCAGGGCGCGGTTGACTGCATCGATGAAGAGCAGATAGGGCTCGCCGGTCTGCAGCCGCGTCTCCAGGATACGCTGCCAGAGCTGGCGGGCATCGACCTCGCGCATCACCTCGCCATTCTTGGGGCTCTTCAGGCCGAACATGCGTCCGTCCTTCACCGCCTCCATGAACTCGTCGGTGATGTTGATGCCGTGATGGAGGTTGAGGCCCTTGCGGTTGAAGTCACCGCTGGCCTTGCGGATTTCCAGGAACTCCTCGATCTCGGGGTGGTGGATGTCGAGATAGCAGGCGGCTGAGCCTCGGCGCAGGCTACCCTGGCTAATCGCGAGCGTTAGGCCATCCATGACATGGATGAAGGGGATGATGCCGGAGGTCTCGCCGGCACCCTTCACCGCCTCGCCGATCGAGCGGACCTTGCCCCAGTACGTGCCGATGCCGCCGCCATTGGAGGCCAGCCAGACATTCTCGTTCCAGGTGTCGACGATGCCGTCCAGCGAATCCGGCACGGCATTGAGAAAGCAGGAGATGGGCAGGCCGCGCGTCGTGCCGCCATTGGAGAGCACGGGCGTTGCCGGCATGAACCATAGCCGGGACATGGCGTCGTAGAGGCGCTGGGCGTGGTCGACATCGTCGGCATAGGCGCAGGAGACCCGGGCGAACATGTCCTGGAAGCTCTCGCCTTCCAGCAGGTAGCGATCTTCCAGCGTCGCCTTGCCGAAAGGCGTCAGCAGCGCATCGCGCGAGCGATCCAGCTTGAGGTCGCCCGGCTGTGGCCGCTTGAACAGCGGGCCGGACAGGGGCGCGCGGGTCGACGGCATCGGCGGTGCTTCCCGGCGAACGATCGGTTCCGGTGCGGATTTGGGTTGCAGGGTCACCAAATGACCATTCTGGTCGAAATCCAAGGCCAAGATCGACATGCGCTTCCCCGGTGCAAAAGAGGACGGAGATGGCCGGGGCGTCGGCGGGCAGGGCAGGAAAAGCCACAAGCCGCCAGCGACCTTCCGGGACACCCCGCCCGTGGACGTACGATGTTCACGGCAGGTCTCCTGGCTTGCGGGTCCCGGCTTCCGTCTGGCCTTCCCGGTACCCGTGGCACCAGTGACCCGTCATGACGGTTGCTCGCCGCTAACAGTTGCGGGGGCAGCTCCGGCCTTGGGCAGCAGCACCGCACCGGATTCCCTCTTGGCCCCAAATCTTGACGACCCAGGGACCGTGAACCTCTAGATGTTGATATCGTGCAGCCCGTTCGTCAAGTGCATTCCGCAATATCTGGTGTTCCGGGGACTGATTCCCCATTTGGGATGTCAACAGGGCAAGGGCATTCATTGGCTTGGAGGTTGGCATGGCAGCGACGATGACCAGACGCGCCTTTTCCGCCCTAGGCGCCGGCTTCGCGACGGCGTCGATGATCGGCAGCTTTCCGAGCCCGGCCCGGGCGACACCGAATCGGACGGTTCGGTTGCCTGATGGCACCCAGGTATCGGCGCTGGGACAGGGTTCCTGGCATCTGGGGCAGGGACGTCATTCGCAGACGGTCGAGGAAGATGCGATGGTGACCGGTATCGGTCTCGGCCTCACCCTGATCGATACCGCCGAACTCTACGGCGGCGGCAAGGCCGAGGAGATGATTTCCCATGTCATAGCCGGGCGCCGAGATCAGGTCTTCGTCACCTCCAAGGTCCTGCCTTACCACGCGACGCCCGCCGGCATCCGCAAGGCTTGCGCTGGCAGCCTGGCCCGGCTCAAGACCGACCATCTCGACCTTTACCTGCTGCATTGGCGCGGCGGGATCTCCGACCTCAGGCCGGTGGTCGAGACTTTCGAGGAGCTGCGCGGACAAAACAAGATCCGCCGCTGGGGCGTGTCAAATTTCGGCGTTGCGGATATGGAAGATTTGATGAAGGTGCCGAGAGGCGACCAGTGCGCCGCCAATCAGGTCGAATACAATCTGCAGTCGCGCGATATCGAGCGCGGCGTACTGCCCTGGTGCATCGCGCACAAGATCCCGATCATGGCCTATTCGCCGCTGGGCGGCAGTGGCGCCGACCTGCTGCGCGACGCCGCGGTCCGGCGCGTCGCTTCCGGCCATAACGTCAAGCCGTCGGCGGTGGTGCTGGCCTGGACCATGCGCAGCGGTCATTCGATCAGCATCCCGGAATCCGGCTCGGCCGACCATGTGCGGGAGAATGCGGCGGCCTTGTCGCTGGCGTTGACCGAGGCGGATCTCCAGCAACTCGACCGGGCGTTTCCGGCCTAGCTCCGGATTTGGCGTGCCGGAGACCGATTCCCCATCTGGGACGTCAACAGGGCAAGGGCATTCTTTGGCTTGGAGGTTGACATGGCGGCGACGATGACCAGACGCGCCTTTTCCACCTTGGGCGCCGGCTTCGCGGCGGCCTCGATGGTCGGCAGCTGCCCGAGCCCGGCCCAGACGGCGCCGAATCGGACGGTTCGATTGCCTGACGGCACCCGGGTGTCGGCGCTGGGGCAAGGGTCCTCGCATCTCGGGCGGGGGCGCTATTCGGCGGCAGTCGAGGAAGATGCGATACGGACGGGAATCGGTCTCGGCCTTACCGTGATCGATACCGCCGAGCTCTATGGCGGCGGCAGGGCCGAGGAGATGATCGGGCATGTCATTGCCGGGCGCCGCAACCAGGTCTTCATCGTATCCAAGGTCTCGCCCGAGCACGCGACCCCGGCCGGTATCCGCGAAGCCTGCGCCGGCAGCCTCGGCCGGCTGCAGACCGACCATCTCGACCTTTACCTGCTGCATCGGCGTGGCGATGTCTCCGACCTCGGGCCGGTGGTCGAGACCTTCGAAGAGCTGCGCGGGCAGGGCAAGATCCATCATTGGGGCGTCTCTAATTTCGACGTCTCGGACATGGAAGATTTGATGAAGGTGCCGAGAGGCGGCCAATGCGCCACGAACCAAGTCGAATACAGTTTGCAGACACGCGATATCGAGCGCGGCGTGCTGCCCTGGTGCGTCAAACATGGGATGCCGATCATGGCCTATTCGCCGCTGGGCGGCAGCGGGGCAGATTTGATGGGCAATGCCACGGTCAAGCGCATCGCCGCCGGCCACAACGTCAAGCCGTCGGCGGTGGTGCTGGCCTGGACCATGCGCAGCGGTCATTCGATCAGCATCCCGGAAGCCGGCTCGGTCGAGCATGTACGGGAGAATGCGGCAGCCTTGATGCTGGAGCTTACCGAAGAGGACCTCCAGCAGCTTGACCGCGCATTTCCGGTCTAGACGGCAGGTGCCGCCGCGTCGCGTTCGCGGACCATGCGCTGTTGGCGGAAGCCCAGCCATAGGCTGTTCGCCAGCCATAGGCCGGACAGGACCATCGATACGGTCGCCACGCCGCTGCCGGCGACGCCGAGGGCGGTGATACCGGCATAGGACCAGGCGCCGATCTGGTCGCCCAGGCGGTAGATCACCGTGTCGATGAAGGTCTTGGCCTTGTATTTGTCCTCGCGCGGGATGGTGGTGAACAGGATTTCGCGCGTCGGCCGTGCGATGGCGAAATTGCCGGCGCGGCGGAAACTGGTGAATACGACGAGCAGTGTGAGCTGCGGCCAGAGCGACAGGATGCCGAAGCCCAGGATATTGAGTACCGGCAGCATGGCGAGGCAGATGGCGACGCCGAAGGTACGCAGGAAACGCGCCGTAGCGGTAAGCTGGATGACGAGGGTCAGCGCGTCCACGATCAGATCGACCGTGGCGAAGAAGGTCGTGCGGCTGGCATTCGTGGCGAAGGCGCCATGCACCATCGCAGCCTGCTGAAAATAGAGCGTCGTCGCCGTGGTCGAGAACAGCAGCATGTAGAAGCAGATGTTGAGGAGATAAGGCGAGCGGGCGGTGCTGACGATGCCGGCGACGATGCTGCCGCCGATCGGCTGGGTCTCGTCCGCCGCCCGCCTGTGCAGCAGCGCCGCCTGGTTGTGCGACAGCCGCTTCACGCTGAAGACCGCGACCTCCAGAAGCACGCAGGCGATGAGCAGAAGCAGGCTGGTGGGCACCACCTTGGCCAGGCTTGCGACCATCGCCGAACCGGCCAGCGCACCGACGCTGGCCGCCGCCGCGATCAGCCCGAACAGGCGCTTGCCCTGTTCGTCGTTGAAGACGTCAACGACGACGGCCCAGAACACCGAGACGACGAACAGGTTGAAGACCGAAACCCAGATGAAGAAGATCCGGCCGACCCAGATCGTCTCTGCTGGTGTTGCGACCCAGAGCAGCGCCATGAAGATCAGTAGATTGACGATCGAGAAGCGATAGGTGATCGCGACGAAACGAGCGCGCGGCAACCGACGCGTCAAGGCCGCGAAGGGCAGGTTGACCAGCAGCATGCCGATCAGCGTGCCGAGGAACAGCCACTTCAGGCCGCCGACCCCGCCCGCGATACCCATGGTGTCGCGGATCGGCCGCAGCACGTAATAGGCGCAGAGCAGGGAGAAGATGTAGAGCCAGCACCACATGAGCGGTGCCAGCTCTTCGGGCCTGATCTGGGCCAGGCGTTCGATCAGGCGGAGCTTGGCGTTAGGATTGGGGACGCTGGTCTCCGCCATCGATCATTTCCCCGCCGCCGCGGACAGACCCAGTTTCTGGCGCAGATCGGCAGCGGTGGTGGTGACGCCCCAACCAGGGCCGCCCGGCTGGAACAATGTGGCCGATGACAGTGGTCCTGTATAGACCGGCTCCAGCCCGGCATCGCGCACCAGGCTGGAGGCCAGGGCGACGGATGCCTTGTCGTCGCCGGCGAGCGGCACGGCGATCGGCGGGTTCGCCTTATGCGCCTCGGCGGCGACTTTACCCATACCGACCGTGTTGAAGGTGCGTACCACTTGGGCGTCCGGGAAGAGGGCGGCGTCGTATTTGCCGGCACCTTCCTTCAGCGCTTCCTGGGCCGTGGCGCCGTCGCGCCTGGCGACGGGGTTGCTGGCATTGATGATCAGCTTGCCGTTGACCTTGGGACCGACGTCCTTGGCCAGCGCCGGCAGCGCGCTATAGGGCACGGCCAGCATGACGACCTGGCCGAAGGACGCGGCTTCTGCCGGCGTGCCCGCGCTGGCCAAGGGGCCGAGGCCTTCCACCAGCGATTTCAGCTCATCCGGATGGCGGGTGGCGAACATGACATGGTATCCGGCCTTCACCCACAGGGTGCCGATCGTGCTGCCGACATGGCCCGCGCCGATGATGCCGATATTCTTGATATCGGTCGAAGCCGCCTGGGCGTCTTTGATGCCGCCCGGCACCAGGGCCAGCATGGCCGCGGCGAGGGACAGTGAAAGCGTGAAGCGTCGCGTGATGCGCATGGTCCATCTCCCTGCTTGCCGCGTTATGGCTGCGGCATTTCCCAAAGGAGGCCAGTGCTTGGCTCTGATACCGGGCTTGGTTCTGATACCGGGCTTGGTTCTGATACCGGGCTTGGCCTAATACCTGTGCTTGATCCCTGTATGGGACAACCATGCCTCGATTTTTATTTCATGTCGGCGCTCATTTCGTAAGCGTGATATCCGGATGTACATAGTGAAGGGGGCTGCCACTGGCGTGAGAGCTTGGGACGGAGCCGTCAGCGACCCGACCAGACCCACCAGATGAGTGGCGTGCCGACGACGAGGATGATGATGGAGAGCGGTAAGCCCAGACGCCAATAGTCACGGAAGCCATAGCCGCCCGGCTCCATGACCAGCAGGTTGTTCTGGTGGCCGATGGGCGTCAGGAAATCCGAGGAGCAGCCGAGGGCAACCGCCATCAGGAACGGATCGACCGGCAGGTGCAGATTATGCGCGATATCGGCCGCGACCGGCCCCAGAACGATGACGGCGGCGGCATGATGCATGAGCGGCGTCACCAGCATGGAGACGACCATGATGAGGCCGAGCGCCACGACGGGCGGGACCTGGCCGGCGATGCCAGTCAAGGCATGGGCGATGGTGGCGCTGCCACCCGTATGCTGGAGGCTCTCGCCGACTGGAATCAGGCAGGCGAGCATGATGATGATCGGCCAATCGATCGCGTTATAAGCCTCCTTGGCCGAGACCAGGCGGAACAGCACGCACAGGGCCGCCGCCGCAAAGAACCCAACCTCGACCGGCACGGCGCCGGCTGTTATGGCCACCGTGGCGGCCACCAGGATGCCGATCGCCAGGAAGCGCGGCTTGGATTGCCCAAGCGCCAATTCCCGGTCGGCCAGTGGCAGCAAGGACAGATCGGCGAGATTGCGCGCCATGCCGCTTTCCCAGCCCTGCAGCACGAGAACGTCGCCGGCACAGAGGGATTCCTTGGCTAGGCTCTGGCTGATCTCGGTCCCGCCGCGGCGCAGCGACAGAAGATTGAGCTGATAGTGCTGGCGCAGCCGAATGATTTCCGCGGAGCTGCCGACCAGCGGTGATTCGCCGGTGATCACGGCCTCGACCGCGACGACCTCGCCCGATTGCGCCGGATCGCGTTTCAGTTCCTCCGAACCGATCAGCTCGATGTTGTTGCGCTTGACGAAGCTGTCGAGGGTGGTCGGGTCGGCGCGCAGGACCAGGATGTCATCAGCGAAAAGCTGCCAGTTCGAGCCCGGGATGTAACGGAGGCCATTGTCGCGGATGATGCCGACGACGGAGACCTCCTGATTGGCGGCTGCCTCGAATTCGGCGATGCTTGAGCCTACCAGCCTGGAGCGCGAGGTCAGACGTGCCTCGCTGATATAGTCGTCGAGCTTGAACGGTCCTTCCGGCCCCGAACTGTCGCGCCTGATCGGGATCAGGCGGAAGCAGCTCATCAGATAGATCACCGCCAGAATGGAGAGCGGCAGTCCCACCGGCGCGAAATCGAACATGGTGAAGCGGTGACCCACGACCTGCTGGCGCACGGCCGAGATCAGCAGGTTGGGCGAGGTGCCGATGAGGGTGATCGTGCCGCCGATCAACGAGCCGAACGCCAACGGCATCAGGTAGAGCGACGGCGAACGGCCGATATTCTTGGCGCTGCGGATCGCGACCGGCACCAGGATGCCGAGCGCGCCGATATTCTTCATGAAGGCGGATAGCGCGGTGACGCCGCCGGTGAGCAGGCCGATCTGCTGCCAGGCCCTCGGCAGCGGTCTCATCATCCAGCGTGCGCCGGCCTCGATGACACCGGAGATCGCAATGGCACGGCTCAAGACCTGGACCGCGCCGATGGTGATGATCACCGAATTGCTGAAACCGCTGAAGGCATGATTCATTGGCACGACGCCGCAGAGTGCCGCGATCACCAGGGTCAGCGCGCCAACGAGGTCATAGCGCACCCGGCCCCAGATGAACATGCCGAGCATCGCCAGGACGATGACGAAAGACAGGATTTCCTTAAGTGGCAATAGGCCCGGCTCTGAGAGGAAAGACCGAAGAACAATATCCGCAGCATACTGTTCCGGCATGCCGATGAAAAGCCGGGGCAGGAACGCCTAAGGGAAATCGTGTCATGGTCGAGACGGTCCTCAGCCATGACACGGAGTCGGAAAATGCTCAGGCCGTGCGATAGCCCAGCAGCGCCTTGACCTCCAGATACTCCTCCAGCCCGAACCGGCCTTTCTCGCGGCCATTGCCGGATTGCTTGTAGCCGCCGAAGGGCGCGCTGCGGTCGGCGGGCGCGCCGTTGAGATAGACGCGGCCGGCACGGATGCGCTTGCCGACCCGCTGGGCATCGGTCAGGTCGCCGGCCGAGACATAGGCCGACAAGCCGTAGAGCGTGTCATTGGCGATGGTGACCGCCTCGTCCTCGCTGTCATAGACGATGATCGACAGGACCGGTCCGAAGATCTCCTCCCTGGCGATATCCATGTCGCGCGTCACATCCGCGAAGACGGTCGGGCGGATATAATAGCCCTTGGATATCCCTTCGGGACGGCCCGGGCCGCCGCAGACGAGCGTGGCACCCTGGGCGATGCCGCTCTCGATCAGGCGCTGCACCTTGTCGAACTGCGTCTTGCTGACCACCGGCCCCATGGTGGTCGCGGGATCCGACGGATCGCCAAGCTTGAAAGTCCGGGCTGCTTTCTTCGCCACCTCCAGCGCCTGGTCGCGCTGCTCGCGATGGATCAGGAGGCGTGTGGGTGCCTGGCAGGACTGCCCGGTATTGGCGAAGCAGCGCTGCACGCCTTGCGTCACGGCGTGAGTGATGTCGGCGGTGGGCAGGATGATGTTGGGCGACTTGCCGCCCAATTCCTGCGTCACGCGCTTCACCGTGTTGGCCGCCGCCTTGGCGATGAGGATGCCGGCGCGGGTCGAACCGGTGAAGGACACCATGTCGATGTCCGGATGGCCGGAAATCGCTTCGCCAACCGTGGCGCCATCGCCCTGCACCATGTTGAAGACGCCCTTGGGCAAGCCCGCCTCGTGCATGATCTCGGCCAGCAGCACGGCCGAGAGCGGGGCGATTTCCGAGGGCTTCCAGACCACGGTGCAGCCGGCGGCGAAAGCCGAAGCCAGTTTCGAGGTGATCTGGTTCAGAGGCCAGTTCCACGGCGTAATCAGGCCGCACACGCCGATCGCTTCGCGCCGGATCATCGCCTCGCCCATGAACTGCTCGAATTCGTATTTTTCGACGGTCGCGATCATCTCCCTGAAATTGACGATCGCGTTGCCGGATTGGATGTCGCGCGAGAAGGAGATCGGCGAGCCCATCTCCAGCGTCATGGCGTGCGACAGCTCTTCCCGGCGCGCTTCGCAGATCTCGACGATGCGGCGGAGATAGCCCAGCCGTTCCTGCTTGGAGGTCTCGGAATATGTCGCGAAGGCGTGGCGCGCGGCGGCCACGGCACGGTCGATATCGGCGGCGGTGCCGAGCGCCACCTGGCCCGCCACCGTCTCGGTGGCCGGGTTGATGACATCCCAGGGCTTGCCCGCGATCGGGTCGACCCAGGCGCCGTCGATATAGAATTTCATGTTGTTGCTCATATCCGTTCTCCCATGCGCATCGTCGCGGAAACGTGAATGAGTTACGTTATATCCTTTTGAATATAACGAGAGGAGCATCCTTTTCGCGCATCCCTGCCGGCACAATCTTGTGGCCAAAATCGTGAGGCCATCCGAAGGTTCGATGGTTGAGACGGTCACGGACACCTGACATGCTCTGATCCGTCCGCTGCCGTCTGATCAAGGTGTCCGTCCATGCTCGAAGTCCTGGTGCCATTGCTGGCCGCGGCGGTTCTGTTCGTCTCCTTGTCCAGGCGCTCCGGCTTCGGCAGCGTCCTGGGCTATCTCGTCGCCGGTGCCGTAATCGGTCCCTTTGGGCTGCGCCTGGTCAGCGACGTGAAACAGATCACCGCGGTCTCCGAACTCGGCGTCGTCATGCTCCTGTTCCTGATCGGTCTCGAAGTGCGTCCACAACGGCTTTGGGTCATGCGCAAGGCGGTGTTCGGACTGGGGCTGGGCCAACTCGTGGCGACGGGTTTCGTGCTGGCCGTTCTGGTCCATGCCGCCGGCGTTGCCTGGACGGGGGCGACGGTCTTGGGCGCGGGCCTTGCCATGTCCTCGACTGCGATCGTGCTGCCCTTGCTGGGCGAGCGGAACCTGCTGGGCACGCGCGGCGGCCGCGATACCTTTGCCGTGCTGTTGTTCCAGGACCTGGCCTTCATCCCGCTGGTGGCATTGGTGCCGTTGCTATCGAACTCACAGGCGGTGACCGAGGTGCCGTGGCGCAGCGTGGCCGCGGCTTTCATCGGTGTCGCCGCGATCCTGCTGGGCGGTCGTTTCCTGGTGCCGCAGGTCTTCCGCATCATCGGTGGCGCGCGTACGCCGGAAGTCTTCACCGCGACCGCACTGCTGGTGGTCGCCGGTACCGCCTATCTTGCCAATACCGCAGGTTTGTCGATGTCGCTGGGCGCATTCCTCGCCGGCGTGCTGCTTTCGAGTTCCGAATATCGCCACGAGCTGCAAGCCGATATCGAGCCCTTCGAGGGGCTTTTGCTGGGCTTCTTTTTCATGTCGGTCGGCATGTCGGCGGCGTTGAACCTGGTGGTTTCAGAACCGTTGCATATCGCCTTGGGCGTGCTGTTGCTGCTGGGCGCCAAGGTGGCGATTGCCTTCGTGCTGGCGAAGCTGGGCGGCCGGGGCCACCAGGATGCACTGCGTTTCGCGCTGGCCTTGCCCCAGGGCAGCGAGTTCAGCTTCGTGCTGTTCGGCGCCGCGGTCGCGGTCGGCGTGCTGGACCGGCACATCGCCGATCTCGCGACGCTGGTCATTGCTCTGTCCATGGTTGCGACGCCGGTGCTGTTCGCCATATCCGAGCGCTTTCTGGCACCGCGTCTCGCCAAGCGCAAGGAGCGCCCCTATGATGAGATCAAGGATGCCGAAGCGCCGGTGATCATCTGTGGTTTCGGCCGGGTCGGCCAGGTCGTCGGCCGTATCCTCAACATGCGCGGCATCGGCTTCACCGCGCTGGAGAAGGATGTGAACCAGGTCGAAAGCGTGCGCGCCTTCGGCTACAAGATCTATTACGGCAACCCGTCGCGGCCCGATTTGCTGCGCGCGGCCGGGGCCAAGACTGCGAAGGTCCTGGTGCTGGCGCTGGACGATATGGAGGAGACGCTGGTCGTCGCCGGCATCGCGCGGCGCAATTTCCCCCACCTGCAGATCTTCGTCCGGGCCCGCAACCGGCGGCACTGGCATCTCCTGGTCGATAGCGGCGTCGACGGCCTGGTGCGCGATACCTTCTATTCCAGCCTGCGTCTGAGCGAGATGGTGCTGATCGGTATGGGCATACCCGAGGCCGAGGCGGTCAAGGCCGTCGAGCTGTTCCGCCGGCACGATGAGCGTGCGCTGGAGGACGCCCACGCCTTCTACCAGGACGAACAGCGCCTGATCCAAAATGCCCAGGAACTCACCGCGGAGCTGGCTACGCTGTTCGAGGGCGACAAACCGGACGAGGAGGGGGCGGCGGCCCAATGATGCCGATATAAGCAATCGGCATCGAAAACATAATCATATTAGATTTGACTTATGGGGGAGGTGGCAGTTCCATCCGGCCAGAAAATGGTCATCCGCCCGTGAAAGGGCAGGCCAATAGCGCAAGGGCAGGCCAATAGCGCAAGGGCAGGGCAAGGAGGAGGAGCGAAATGACGGAACGGCGCGCCACCAAGGAGTTCATGACCACCTGGCACAGCTCGGAACGGTCCTACCTGCCGCAATGGGCGATGCGCGACAAGTCGAGCCTGATGAATTCCGGCACCAGCACCAAGGCGCTGCCGATGTTCCGTGCCTTCGACCTCTTGGCCAAGCCCAATGACAGCCTGG
Source organism: Allostellaceae bacterium (assembly GCA_035491935.1). GTDB lineage: Bacteria > Pseudomonadota > Alphaproteobacteria > ATCC43930 > CGMCC-115725 > DATJJW01. The sequence goes on from DATJJW010000185.1 coordinate 12,211, forward strand.
TGCTGCTGGCCAATAGCGACCATCGCATCGGTGTCGCCAGCATCTGCGGCGCCGAGCAGGGATTCGTCCGCCACGTCGATTTCGACACGGTGCTGTTCCAGTTCGCCGGCCAGACCGTCGTCGAGACCGAATTCGGCGAATACGCCATGGATGCCGGCGACCTGATGCTGATCCCCGAGGGTATCGCCCATCGCTCCAGCGGCAGCGCCGACTCCTTGCGCTGGTTCGCCCACGTCAATTCGCCCTTCACCGGCCTCATGACTCCCGAGGATGAGGTCAGCCACACCAGGTTCCGCGTCCGCCGCATCGGTGGCCCGAATTGGGAGATCCCCGCGGATCGGCGCAACGCACCGATGGACCGGGTGACGGAGCGTATGATCTGCTGGGACGACGGGCCGAACGACCGTTCGATCTTCACCCGCGACTATGCCGATCTGGTATCGACCGTCAGTACCAGCCCGCGCGAGAAGAAGAGCGGCATCGTCAAGCTGCGCGCCTTCGACCTGTTCAAGGAGATCGCCGGCACCAGCGGCGAGCCGAAGCCGGTGTTCCGTTCGAAGCATCTGGAACTCAAGGTCTACAACATCATCGGTGAGCAATTCGCCTTCCATCGGGCACTGCGCAGCGAGGAGGTGCGCATCCAGTTCCGCGGGACTGCCCTCGACATGTCCGAGGTGGGCAATGTCGATACCAGCCCGGGCACGGTCACGGTCATCCCGCGCGGCATCGGCCACAGCGTCGTGACCACGCCGATCGACAGCCCGGATTTCCTGCGCCTGAACTTCTATAGCGGGCTGCCCTGGTCCTATCCCTCGGATGTGGCCAAGCATCATTTCGACAGCCGCTTCGAGATCGAGACGGAGGTCATCGTCAAGGCGGGTTGGCGCTGAACCCATCGCGGCAAATCGGAGTGCAGCGATGCCTGCCCATCCGTCGAGGACGATCGGCAACAGCCCGTTCCGCGTCTTTCCCATAGGGCTTGGCTGCGCGTCGCTGTCCGGTTCCTATGGACCGGCGGAAGAGGCGATGTCGATCCGCGTTCTGCATGCCGCCTTCGAGCAGGGCGTGACTATGCTCGACACCTCGGACAAATACGGTGCCGGGCATAATGAGGAATTGATCGCCAGGGCGATCAGGGGAAGAGGCGAGGCGATCCGCATCGCCAGCAAATTCGGCAACCTGGCCGGTCGCGACGGCAAATTCGCCGATGGCCGGCCGGAGACGGTCTTCGCCTCCTGCGAAGCCAGTCTCAAACGGCTGAAGATCGAGACGATCCACCTCTATTACCAGCATCGCATCGACCCGGAAGTGCCGGTCGAGGAGACGGTGGGCGCCATGTCGCAACTGGTCGAGCAGGGCAAGGTGGTGGCGCTGGGCCTGTGCGAGGCCAATCCGTGCACGCTGAGACGTGCCCATGCCATCCATCCGATCAGCGCCATCCAGAGCGAGTATTCGATCCTCTACCGTGCAGAGGCCGAGGAGGTGCGGCGGACCTCGAAGGCTCTCGGCATCAGCTTCGTGGCGTATGCTCCGCTCGGGCGCGGCTTGCTGACCGGTGCTGTGGCGCCCGACACCTTGGGCGAGCATGACGAGCGGCTGCGCCACCCGCGCTTCTCGGCCGAGAACCTGCCGCATAATCTGGAACTGGTGCACAGCGTCGAGCATGTCGCAGCACAAAAGGGATGTACGGCCGGGCAGGTGGCGCTTGCCTGGCTTCTGGCCCAGGGCGGCGACGTCATCCCGATCCCCGGCACCAAGTCTCTGCATCGCCTGGCCGAGAATATCGGTGCGGCCAACATCGTGCTCAACCAGCAGGAGATCGATTTCCTGGCGGCGGCGATCCCGCCGGATGCCGTGGCGGGAAGCCGCTACCGGGCCGAGCATATGAAGAACATGTATCTCTGAGGGAGTGGTGAGAGTGGAACAGCAGGTCATGTTCGAATCCAAGGGGCTCAAGCTCTCGGGCATCGTCAACATACCGGATGGCATCAAGCCCGGTGAGAGGCGCCCCGCCTGTATCGTGCTGCACGGCTTCGGCAGCACCAAGAACGCGGCCAATGTGCTGACGCCGTGCACCATGCTGAACCGCCTGGGCTACATCACCATGCGCTTCGACTTCCCCGGCTGCGGCGACAGCGAGGGCGAGCGCGGCCTGCTGCTCTGCCCCGACCAGGTGGTGGCGGCACAGGACGCGCTCACGCTGCTCCAGGACGTGTATGTCGTCGACAGCGCCCGCGTCGCGGTGATCGGTAGCAGCTTCGGCGCCGCCGTCGCCGTCTACGCCACCGCCACGGATCAACGCTTCGCCGCCTGCATCTCGGCCTCGGGCTGGGGCAATGGCGCACTTAAATTCGAGGCACAGCACAACGCGCCCGGCGCCTTCGACAAATTCATGAGGATGCTGGCCGATGGCCGCGAGCACAAGGCCAGGACCGGCAAGTCGATGATGGTCAATCGCTACGACATCGTGCCGATCCCGGAGAGCCTCCGCACCCATGTCGTCGCCAAGTCGATCATCGAGATGCCGGTCGAGACGGCGCAGAGCATGTACGATTTTCGCGCCGAGGAAGTGGTCGACCGGATCGCGCCCAGGCCGGTGCTGTTCCTGCACAGCGCCGTCGATTCCGTGACGCCGCCCGACCAGACCGTGCGCATGTTCCAGCGCGCCGAGGCGCCCGCCGAGTTGCATATGTTTTCGGGCACGGATCATTTCATGTTTGCCGAAAGCAACAAGCGCGTGCACGAAGTGGTCTCCGCCTGGTTGCGGGAGTTCTTCCCAATCTAGGCCTGTACCAGCATCTTCAGGCCAAACCCCATCCCAAACAAAGCAATGAGAAAGGGGCGGCCATCATCAGGGGGATATTCGACATGGTGTTTCGCCTTTCGCGCTTGGGTCTTCCACGTCTGGTAGCGGCTTCCGCCGCTATGGCGGCCATTCTTGCAGGTGCTTGCGTCAAGCCGGCCGCAGCGGCCGATACCTGGCGTTTCGGCGTCGTCGATGCCAAGGGCGAGGCGGGCATCTTCTACATGCCGACCAAATTCGGCGCGAAATACGGCATCGACATCCAGATGATGAGCTTTGCCAGCAGCACGACGCCGGTGAAGGCGCTGATCTCGAACGATCTCGATGTCTTCACCAGCGCGCCGGCCGTGGCGCTGATCGCCATGAGCCGTGGCGCCAAGATCAAATTCGTCGGCTGCACGCTGCCAGGGCCGGGCTACATGCTCTATAGCGCCAAGGACATCACCAGCCTGGCGCAGCTCAAGGGCAAGAACATCGCGGTCTCGGGGCCGGGCTCGATGCCGGATCTATATGCTCGCGAGGTGTTGCATCAGAACGGCATCCCCGAGAACGAAGTGAACTTCGTCAATTCCGGCGGCGGCACGGATCGCTATAAGGCGCTGGTCGCCGGTGTCGTGCAAGCGACGGCGACGACCGGCGAATTCGCGCCCGAGGCGAAGAAGCACGGCTACCACATCCTGGCCAGCGCCCATGACACGATGCCGAATTTCCTTCGCGACTGCCTCGTCGTCGCCGACCAGACCATCGCCGACCGGCGGCAAGGATTGGCGCATTTCCTGGCCGCCAATATGGACGGCATGCGCTATGTCACCACACATCGCAAGGAAACCATCGAGCTCGCCCACAAGGTTGCCCATCTGCCGGTCGGCAATACTGGGCCCGCCGTCATCTATGACGAGGCAGCAGCCGAGAAGGCCGTCGATCCGACGCTCGCCGTCCCGGTCAAGAAGCTGCAATGGATCGAGGACATGCTGGTCCGCCAGCATGTGCTGTCCAAGAGCCATGATGTCACCGCCTTCGTCGACGAGGGCCCACGCCAGGAGGCCCAGAAACTCTTGAAACCTTAGCTCCTGACCCTGGTGCCAATGCGCATATGAACCTCGTCCAGCTCCGCTATTTCGCCGCGGTCGCCCACAACGGCAGCATCACCAAGGCTGCGGCGGAGCTGGCGATCACCCAGCCGGCAATCAGCCGCCAACTGGGATTGCTGGAGGCTGAGATCGGCACGGCGCTCATCGTCCGGCATCCGCGCGGCGTGCAGCTGACCAGGGCAGGCGATCTGCTGCTGTCGCGCTGCGAGTATCTGCTGCGGATCCTGGCCGACATCCAGAGTG
>DATJJW010000186.1:0-5793 GCA_035491935.1 Allostellaceae bacterium
GCAGGCAGAAGGTCAGGGCGGCCAGGAAGGAGAGGCGAGTCGTCATATGCGGGCTTTTCCTCGTATGGGCTTATGGATTGCGATATACACTGCCCCCTATCCGGCAAATTGCCATGATGACGGGGCAGGCCACGCATCCCGCCCCGTCTATGGGCAGGGCCGATGGGAATGTATAGATATTCCCTATAAGAGGGTGAAGAGGGCGCCATGGCCGCCAAGTATGATTTCGACCTGTTCACGATTGGCGCCGGCTCCGGCGGCGTCGCCGGCTCGCGCCGTGCGGCTTCATACGGTGCCCGGGTCGGCATCTGCGAGGATAGCCGGATCGGCGGCACCTGCGTCATCCGCGGCTGCGTGCCGAAGAAGCTGCTCGTCTATGGCGCACATGTCGCCGACGATATCGAGGATGCGCGGGGCTATGGCTGGACCATCCCCGAGGCCCGGTTCTCCTGGCCGGACCTGATCGCCGCCAAGAACAAGGAGATCGACCGGCTCAACGGCATCTACATCAACATGCTGAAGAATGCCGGAGTCGAGATCTTCGAGGGGCGCGGCCGTTTGCTGGACGCGCATACGGTGCAGATCGGCGAGCGCAAGGTGACGGCCGAACGCATCCTGATCGCCACCGGTGGCCGGCCGGTACTGCCGCCGACCCACGGCATCGAGCACGCCATCACCTCGAACGAGGCGCTGGAACTGCCGGCACTGCCCGGCCACATCGTCATCATCGGTGGTGGCTACATCGCGGTCGAGTTCGCCGGCATCTTCCGGTCGCTCGGCGCCGAGGTCACCATGGTGATCCGCCGCGACATGATCCTGAACGGTTTCGACCAGGACGTCCGCACGCATCTGACCGAGGAGATGACGACCCGCGGCATCAAGATCGTCACCGGCGCCCTCATCGACCGCATCGAGAAAGGACCGGACGGCCTTGCCGCCCATATCCACAATTCGGATCGGTCCCTGCGTTGCGACCAGATCCTCTACGCGGTCGGCCGCATGCCCAATACCCGCGATTTGGGCCTGAAGGAGCTGGGCATCGAATGCCATGGCCTCGGCGCCATCAAGGTCGATGAGTGGTCGCGCACCACCGTGCCCGGCATCTATGCCGTGGGCGACGTCACCGACCGGCTGAACCTGACGCCGGTGGCGATCGCCGAGGCGCGGGCGCTGGCCGAGACGCTGTTCAACGACAACCCGATGACCTTCGATCCCCAGGGCGTGCCGACGGCGGTGTTCTCGACGCCGCCGGTGGGCACGGTGGGGTTGACCGAGGAAGAGGCCCGAAAGGGCGGCCGGGCGGTCGACATCTATCGCACGCGCTTCCGCCCGCTGAAGCACACGCTGAGCGGCCGGCAGGAACGGATCTTGATGAAGCTGGTGGTCGATCGCGAGAGCGATGTCGTGCTGGGCTGTCACATGGTCGGCGCGGATTCGGCGGAGATCATGCAAGGCGTGGCCATTGCGCTCAAATGCGGGGCCACCAAGAAGCAATTCGACCGGACCGTCGGTATCCATCCGAGTTCGGCCGAGGAATTCGTCACCATGCGGGATAAGGTGCCCGATACGCCCGCATAGTGGTCTATGGTCTTAATGTTGAGATAGAGGGTCTTGCGGGGATGCCGCGTTAGCACCCCCGTTGGTGAAGTGGCAGGTAAAGATGGCTGAGATGTGGTCCCCCGATAGTTGGCGCAACCGCCCGATCGCCCAGGTGCCGGATTATCCGGATCTGGCTGCGCTTCGGGCCGTTGAAGGCACGCTCAAGACCTATCCGCCGCTGGTTTTTGCCGGCGAGGCGCGGCGGCTGAAGGCGTCGCTCGCCGATGCGGTCGAGGGCAAGGCCTTCGTGCTGCAGGGCGGCGACTGCGCCGAAAGCTTTGCCGAGTTCAGCGCCAACAACATCCGCGATACGTTCCGCGTCATGCTGCAGATGGCCGTGGTGCTGATCTTCGGCGCGGCGTTGCCGGTGGTGAAGATCGGCCGCATGGCCGGCCAGTTCCCGAAGCCGCGCACCTCGCCGGTCGAAACGGTCGGTGACAAGACGCTGCTGTCGTATCGCGGCGACATCATCAACGGCATGGAATTCACCGACGCTGCCCGTGCGCCGGACCCGGACCGCATGATGAAGGCATACAGCCAGTCGGCGGCGACGCTCAACCTGCTGCGCGCCTTCGCCCAGGGCGGCTATGCCGACCTGCACAAGGTCCATATGTGGAACCAGGGCTTCGTCGCCAACAGCCCGCAGGGCGAGCGTTACAAGGAGCTGGCCGAGCGCCTGACCGAGACGCTGGCATTCATGGCGGCTTGCGGCTTTACCTCCGAGACCTCGCCACAGATCCGCGAGACCGAGTTCTTCACCTCGCATGAAGCGTTGCTGCTGCAATACGAGCAGGCGCTGACCCGCGTCGATTCCACGACCGGCGACTGGTACGACTGCTCGGCCCATATGCTGTGGATCGGCGACCGCACCCGCCAGCCGGACGGCGCGCATGTCGAGTTCGCCCGCGGCGTCAGGAACCCGGTGGCGTTCAAGGCCGGTCCCAGCCTCAGCGCCGACGACGTCCTGCGTCTGATCGACAAGCTCAACCCGGAAAACGAGCCCGGCCGCCTGTCGATCATCAGCCGCATGGGCCATGAGAAGGTGACGCATTCCCTGCCGCCGCTGGTCCAGGCGGTCGAGCGCGAGGGCCGCAAGGTCGTGTGGCTGTGCGACCCGATGCACGGCAACACCATCACCTCGTCCACCGGCTACAAGACGCGGCCCTTCGACCGCATCCTGACCGAGGTCAGAGGCTTCTTCGATGTGCATGAGGCACTGGGATCCAAGGCCGGCGGGGTGCATTTCGAGATGACCGGCCAGGATGTCACCGAATGCACCGGCGGCGCCCAGGCGATTACCGAGAGCGGGCTGAGCGATCGCTACCACACCCATTGCGATCCGCGCCTCAACGCCAGCCAGTCGCTGGAGCTGGCCTTCCTCATCGCCGAGGAGCTGAAACAGCGGCGCGGCGCCCAGGCGGCTTCCATCCAGGCGGCGGTTGCCGAATAACGGTGGGGGTCTCAAGAGCGCGCCATGCCGGGTAGGAAGATGTCGAGCGTGCCGTCGTCGGTCGGCAAGCCGGTGCCGCGCATCGACGTGCCGCGGGTGGCCGATGTGCCCAACTACACCGACCATTATTTCCTGCGCACGCAGGCGGTGGTCGAAGAGTTCGGCGACCGCAACGTCACCTATGCGGTGTTCATGCGCCGACCGGTCATCTCGGCGCCACGCTTCGCCATCGCCTTTCTCAAGAGTGCCGCAGCCGAGCGCGGCACACATTTCGACATCGAGATTCTGCACGAGGAAGGTTCATGGGTCGGCGCCGGCCAGCCCATGCTCTACATCACCGGTTCATTCAAGGCGCTGGTCGATCTGGAGACGCTTTATCTGCAGCGGCTAGGGCCGGCCTGCGTCGCGGCCTACAACGCCCATGCCATGTGCATGGAATTGCCCAAGATCGCCTTCCTCGCCATGGATGCGCGGCATTGCGCCGGGGCGGAGATGGCCGAGATGATGGCCTATGCTGCTAGCGTCGGTTCGGTCGCCGCCCAGCGCGCGGTGGGCGCGGTCGGTTTCATCGGCAACGCGACGCGGGCGACCGCTCCCTATTTCTACCGCGAGGACGGGCTCGGCACCATGCCGCATGCCCTGATCGGCTATGCCGGCTCGACCGTGCGCGCGGCCGAGATGTTCCATCAGCGCTTCCCGGCCGAGCCGATGACGGTGCTGGTCGATTATTTTGGCCAGGAAATCACGGATTCGCTGGCTGTGGCCCAGCGCTTCCCGGAAATGGCGGCGGCGGGTGAGCTTTCATTGCGGCTCGACACCCATGGCGGCCGTTATGTCGAAGGGCTCGACCTCAACAGCTCCTACGACCTGCTCGAAGCGGTGGCCCCGCCGGCGATCCATGGCTACCGCTCGGAAGCGGAGCTGCGCTATCTCGTCGGCACCGGTGTTTCGGCAGCCGCGATCTGGCATTTGCGCCGGGCGCTCAACGCCGCGGGTTTTCCCAAGGTGAAGATCGTGGCGTCCTCGGGCTTCGGCCCGGCGAAATGCCGGATGATGGCCGTGGCCCAGGCGCCGGTCGACGTCATCGGCACCGGCTCCTACCTGCCGGAGCAATGGACCGAGACCTATGCTACGGCGGACATCATCGCCTATGACGGCGTGCCTTCGGTCAAGATCGGCCGGGAGTTCCTGCTGCGAGAGCGCAGCACGCAATAATCTGATTCGGCCATAAAACCAATCCAGCCATGCCGAGGGGAGGCGTGCATGGCCAGGAGACTATCGAGAGGGCAAGAGCGCGTGTCTCAATCCATGGGTGCAGAGGACAACGGGGGTCTGATCGATATCGCGGCGCTGGACATGCTGGAGGACCGGTTGGGTCGCGAGGCCGTGCTGCGCGTGGTCCAGGCGCAGCTGAAATTCGGCGCGCAGGTGGCGGACAAGCTGGAGGCGCTGGTCCACGCGCCCGACGCCAAGGCGGTGCGCGCGATCGCCCATCAGATGGCGGGATCGAGCGCTTCGGTTGGTCTGACCAGGCTGGGTGAGGTGGCGATGGCGCTCGAGATCATCCTGATCGAGGACGAAGCCTATCCGGGCCTGGTCGCCGACGTCGCGTCACTGCGCGATCTCGCCCGCGCGTCGCTGGCCGAACTCGCCCGAGCCTTTCCGGATGCATGACAGGGGGCGTGAACCTCTACCTTGAGTTTCCATTTGACTGAAACGGGTTGATCGCCTTTTCCTGAAGGGAAGAGATCTTCCCGGATGGAGCCAGGCTGACCGGGGCGGACGATAACGACAAGTCTGGCCAGGGAGTTTCACAGAACATGAGCGTCGATTCGTCCGCCCGTGCCCCCGGACACGCCTATGACGACATTCAAGTCGCGGCGATCCGCGATGTTGCCGCACGCATCGAGCGGCTGCCCTTCTCCGCCTGGCACGTCAAGGCCCGCGTGCTGGTCGGCACAGCCACGTTCTTCGACGCTTTCGACGCCCTGACCATCGCCCAGGTGCTGCCGGTACTCCGGCCGCTCTGGCATCTCAACGGGCCGGAGCTGGGGCTGCTCATCTCGACCGGGTATCTAGGCCAGCTCGTTGGCGCCCTGTTGTTCGGCACCCTGGCCGAGCGTTGGGGCCGCCTGCCGGCATTGATGGGCGCCATCGGCCTGTTCGCCGTGATGAGCTTGGCCTGCGGTTTCGCCTGGAACTATCAGGCGCTGCTGGTCTTCCGCACCATCCAGGGCCTGGGGCTGGGCGGACAGGTGCCGATCGCGGCGGTCTATATCAGCGAGATCGCCAAGGCCCATGGCCGTGGCCGCTTCGTCATCCTCTATGAATGCATCTTCACGGTGGGCCTGTTCGCTTCCGGCTGGGTCGGGTCCTTCGTCGTGCCGCATCTCGGCTGGCAGGCCATGTTCTTCATCGGTGCCGTGCCGGCGCTGATCGTCGTGGCGCTGCGCTGGGCGCTGCCGGAGAGCCCGCGGTGGCTGGCCGCGCGCAACCGCATCGGCGATGCACGCGACGCCATCGCCCGCATCGAGGCCGAGGTCGAGCGTGCCACCGGGCAGCCGCTGCCCAAGCCCAACGAGCATGTCTATGCCGATACGCGCCGGCCGTCCTGGCGCGACGTGGTCGGCCCGCAATATCTCAAGCGCAGCCTGGTGGTGTGGCTGATCTGGTTCTCCACATTCCTCATCACCTACAGTCTTGGCACCTGGCTGCCGACGCTTTACCGGACGGTCTTCCACCTG
>DATJJW010000187.1:0-67493 GCA_035491935.1 Allostellaceae bacterium
CAGCGCCGCGATGAAAATGCGGGTCAGATCGCCCACATCCTTGGCGACCAGGAAATAGTGCTTCATGAAGCGCTCGACGCCGCGGGCGCCGGCATGGTCGGTATAGCCCATGCGCCGGCCGATCTCGGCCTGCACGTCGAAGGTCAACCGCTCGTCGGCCCGGCCTGTCAGGTAGTGCAGATGCGAACGCACGGTCCAGAGGAAGTTCTGCGCCCGGTGAAAGCGGGCCGCTTCCGCCGATTGCAGCACACCGGCATCGATCAGCTCGTCCAGCGTGTCGACGCGGAACAGGTATTTCGCGATCCAGAACAGGCTGTGCAGGTCGCGCAGGCCGCCCTTGCCCTCCTTGACGTTGGGTTCCAGCACATAGCGGCTGTCGCCCATGCGCAGGTGGCGCTGTTCGCGTTCATCCAGCTTCGCGTCGACGAATTCGAGCGGGCTGCCGGACAGGATCTTGTTCTGGAAACGCTGTCGCAGGTTCTGGAACAGCCCTAGATGGCCGCAGATCACCCGCGTCTCCAACAGCGTGGTACGGATCGTGGTGTCGGCCTTCGCCTGACGTACCGTATCCTCCACCGAGCGTGTGGCGTGGCCGACCTTCAGCCCCAGATCCCACAGCGTGTAAAGCAGGAATTCGATGACCCGTTCGGTCGAAGCCGCGCGCTTGTAGGGCAGCAGGAACAGCAGGTCGATATCCGAGAATGGTGCGAGCTCGCCCCGGCCATAGCCGCCGACCGCGACGATGCTGATATGTTCGCTGCTGGTCGGGTTGTGGATCGGATAGATCTTCTCGGTCGCGGCCCGGTATATCGCCTGGATCAGCGAATCCATGAGATAGGTGTTGGCGACCATGACCTTGCCGCCGCCGCCGCGCTTGCTTTCCATGAAGCGGCGCTCGACCACGGCCCGGCCCTCGGCCAGGACCTGCTTCAAATGGGCAACGATCGCCGGGCGCGCCTTCGCCTCCGGCTCTTCGGCCAGCCTCAGAAGCGTCTCATTGAGGACGGAGGTGTCGACGATCTCGTGCGCGCGCGCCACATGGGGTATCGGCATCAACATGGCTGCATCCTTTGCGCCAGTTTCCATGCCTGGGCAATGGCTATTTGTCTAAACGGAAAACGTGAAGGAATCATCATGGCCGTCGAGGAATTCCGCGCCTTCGCCCACACACTACCTGGCTCCGCCGCGAGGATAAGGTTTTAGCCAAGCGATGCTGATCGAGGCCGAGCCCGCGACCTTCCCATTGATCAAAGGCAGTGCGCCGCCTGCTCGGTACCGGGCAGGCGGCGCACACGCCACACATCGCCTTGAAAGAGCGCGTATCGGTCAGGAAATCGAGCGCAAGAGCCCGCCTTCGACCCTGAGAGCCGCACCATTGGTCGCCGAAGCCTGGGTCGAGCAGGCATAGACCACCATGTTCGCCACCTCCTCGGTACTGGCCAGGCGCTGGATCAGCGAGGTCGGGCGATGGTCGCGGATGAAGGCGGCGGCGATCTCATCCTCCGTGCCGCCACCCTCGGCCGCCATCTGTTTCAGGAACTCCTCGACCCCCTCCGATTTGGTCGGCCCCGGCAGCACCGCGTTCACCGTGACGCCAGTGCCGGCCGTCAATTCCGCCAGACCGCGCGAGACGGCAAGCTGCGCGGTCTTGGTGAAGCCGTAATGGATCATCTCCTTCGGGATGTTGATCGCGGATTCGGAGGAGATGAAGACGATGCGGCCCCAATTCTGCTTCAGCATGCCCGGCATATAGGCGCGTGACAGGCGGACGCCCGACATGACGTTGGTCTCAAAGAAGCGCGACCAATCGGCATCGGGAATCTCGAAGAAATCCTTCGGCTCGAAGATGCCGGTGTTGTTGACCAGGATGTCGACCGCCCCCTCGGCCGCAACCAGCGCCGCACACCCCTGCGCCGTCGAGAGATCGGCCGCTTGGCCGCGCAATGAGGCGTCCGGTACCGCCTTGCGGATCGCCGCCATGGCCTCGGCCACCCGCTCCTTGGTGCGGCCGTTGATGATGACCGTGGCGCCCGTTTCGGCCAGGCCTTGCGCGATGGCGAGGCCGATGCCGGCGGTGGAGCCCGTGACCAGCGCGGTCTTGCCCTTCAATTCGATCTTCATGGCGCTCGCTCGTATTGGTGTCGTCGATGGCTACGGACATGGGCATCGCCTGCGCCCGGTGCAAAGGCTGGTGGCCTTGCGCAAATGGAGAGTGGCCCTGACGGCGCTGCGGGTTGAAGTCGCAGGGCCGATTGGTCATGGTGTCGGGCTTAATGCGCGGTAACGGACGGACGGAATATGACGGGCGGTTTCGAGACGGATGTGGTGGTGATCGGCGCCGGGCCGGTCGGTCTCTTCGCCGTGTTCCAATGCGGCATGCTCGGCATGCGCTGCCACGTCGTCGACACGCTGGACCTGGTCGGCGGCCAGTGCTCGGCCCTCTATCCCGAAAAGCCGATCTACGATGTGCCGGGCTACCCGGCGATCGAGGCGCAGACGCTGATCGACAAGCTGGCGGAGCAGGCTCGGCCCTTCGGACCCCATTTCCATCTGGGCCAGCAAGTGACGAAGCTCTCGCGGGATGCCGAAGGCACCCTGACGCTTGGCACCTCGACCGGCACGACCCTCAAGGCCAAGGCGGTGCTGGTCGCCGCCGGCTGCGGCGCCTTCGGCCCGAACCGCCCGCCGCTCGCCGGCATCGAGGCCTATGAGGGCAAGAGCGTCTTCTATCTCGTGACCCGCCGCGAAGCGTTCCGCAACGAGAAGGTCGTGATTGCCGGCGGCGGCGATTCCGCCGTCGATTGGGCGATCTCGCTGTCGGAGGTGGCATCCAAGGTCATGGTCGTGCACCGGCGCGCGAAGTTCCGCGCGGCGCCGGAAAGTGCCGCACGCCTCCAGCGCCTGGCCGATGAGGGCCGTATCGAGCTGGTCGTGCCCTATCAGCTCCACGGGCTGGAGGGCGGCAACGGCAATCTCACCGGCGTCGTGGTCGCCGATCTCGACGGCCAGACCCGTACGCTGGAGGCCGATGCACTCTTACCCTTCTTCGGTCTCTCGACCGATCTCGGGCCTCTCGCGGCATGGGGGTTCGACCTGGAGCGACAGCAGATCGCGGTCGAGCCGTCGAGCTGCGCCACCAACGTGCCGGGCGTCTTCGCCATCGGCGACGTGGCCTCCTATCCGGGCAAGCTCAAGCTGATCCTGACCGGCTTTGCCGATGCCGCCCATGCCGCCCATACCGCCTATGGCCTGGTCCATCCCGGCCAGGCACTGCATTTCGAGCATTCCACGACGCGCGGCGTGCCGGGCACTTAGGTCAGCATACTTTTGGAAACTGTTTCAGAAGTCGCGTCGGTGAGTCGCATAGCGGTGACTTCCGAGCACCGGCGCGCAGGAAATCGCCACTAGACGACCGCCGGAGTAGACTGATGGAGCAGTCTCAAGAGCGGGCGCGCAGGTCGTCGCCGAAGCCCAGCGACGCGGCCGTCTTGCGGTCGAGCGCCGCCGGGTCGAAGGGCACGATCTTCTGCGTCTCATTGGTCAGGCCCTTGAGCCAGCAGGTGACCTTCGTGCCCTTCTTGGGCTCCGACCACAGCTCGACCCGGCCGCCATGCATCTCGATGAAGCCTTTGACCAAGGCAAGGCCCAGCCCGGCGCCGGTATTCTCGCCGCGTTGACCGCTCAGGCGCTCGAAGCGCTCGAAGACACGGGCCTGGTCCGTCTTGGGGATGCCGATGCCATCGTCGCCGACGCGCAGGCCCAGCCAGCCATTCTCGGCTACTCCGGCGATCGTCACCATGCCGCCGGCGCGGGTGAATTTGATCGCGTTGGAAACGAGGTTCATCAGAGCCTGGCGCAGCCGCTTCTCGTCGCCGCGCACGAAGCCGAAGCCCGACGGACAGTCGAAGGTCACGCCGATCTCGTAGCGCCCGGCCCATTCGCGGGTCCGTGATGCGACATCCTCCAAGAGCTTGCAGACGTCGACCGCGGTCAACTCCAGCACCATCTGTCCCGCCTGCATCGTTGCAAGGTCGAGGATGTTGTCGATCAGCGACATCAGGCGGTGCGAGGAGTTGAGGATGCCACGGCTGTATTCGATCTGCCGCGGGTTGAGCGCACCGAAATATTCGTGGGTCAGGATCTCCGAGAAGCCGATGATGGCATTGAGCGGCGTGCGCAGCTCGTACGAGACATTGGCGATGAACTCGCTCTTCAGCTGGCTCGACGCCTCCAGTGCCTCGTTGCGCTCCTCCAGCGCGCGTTGCACCTTGATGCCGTCGGTGATGTCCTGATAACTCATCAGCACATTACCGTCCGGCAGCGGCAGCGCGTTCACTTCCAGCACCCTGCCGTCGGTCAGCTCCATGCGTGAATGCGCCTGGGCCTGGGCATGGGCGGTCACCTGCTCGATCAGCCCGGCGCGGATGCCGGGCCAATCGGCGCCATGGTCGGCCAGCGGCCGCGCCGCGTCGATCAGCCAGGCGATATGCGGTTGCCGCGACAGATCCTCGACCGGCACCGCCCACATCTGCGAGAACGCCTTGTTCCACAGGCGCAGCCTTCCGTCGGCGCCGAACACCGCGACGCCTTCGACCAGATTGTCGAGCGTCATACGCTGCACTTCCATCAGCGTATTGAGCGAGGAGGCCAACTCCAGCTCGTCGGTGACGTCGTCATAGACGAAGGTCAGGCCGCCGAAGGGGTGGCGCGCCGTCTTGGTGCGGATGGTACGGCCGTCCGGCAGATGCAGGAGGTTCTCGACCGGGTCGACCAGGTCGCGGAACTGCGCCAACTGCTCCTGCTTGAAGGCGCGGTAATCGGCATATTCGGGCAGGATGCGTTGGGCACGCAACGTGTCCAGCACCTGACTGAGCGTCGGCTCGCTCAACAGGAAATCGTAATCGAGGCCCCAGAGCGTGCTGAAGGCCGAGTTCGAGAAGATCATGTGGCCTTCGGGGCCATAGATCACGATGCCGGTCGACACCGCCTCCATCACCTCGCGATGGCCGAGGATCAACCGGCCGATCTCGGCGCGGCTGGCCTCCGCCTCCTGCCGGTCGAAGGCCAGCCCCAGCGTACCGCCGCGCAACGGCATCTCCATCAGCAAGAGCGGCAACGGCACACCCGACGGTGGCCGCACCGTGCCGGTGCGCGATTGGGTCCCGCCATGCTCCAGCACGCTGTTGACCAGCGGATCGGCCAGCATCGCCGTTTGCGGCAGTTCCTGATATTTACGGTTGCCGCCGACGACACGGCCGCTCGAATCACGCCACCATACCGCGATCGGCAGCATGTCGATGGTTTCGCTCTGCTGGTCGAGCTGCTCCATCAGCCGGCTATGCCGCTGGTCGGCCAAAACTTGGTCGGAGATGTCGCTGACCCAGACGAGGTCCAGCGTCTCATCCGCCCCGCCATGGGCCGCGCCGGGCGACATGCGGCAGCCGGAGAATTGCACGAGCCGGTCCTCGCCGAGGCGCAGATGCACCGCGCGCATGAAAGCGGTTCCGGAAGCACTCAGCCGTACCAAATCCTTATCGAGGGCCTGGCGTTCGTCTCCCGGCGCGCTGGCAAGCAATGCCGACAGGTCGCGTGGCCAGGATGACGGCAGCGCGTCGTTACCCAGCCGCGTGCCGTTGCCGCCTTCGATACGATAGCAGGCGTTGTTGGTGCTGCTCAGCACCGTCGCGAAGGCCGTGGTGTCGAGCCTGGCTTGGGTGAGCCTGCGCCGGAGATGCACCGCCCAGAGCATCACGCCGCCCAGCGCTACCGTCAGCGCCACGATCGAACCGAGGAAGGCTGCGATCGATGTGAGGAACGCCGTGTTGGGCATGGCTCAGCTTCCGGGCACGCCAATGCCGTTGGCGCAGGGCACAGCCAAGGCCCGTGCGGACGAAACGGCGAAGGAAGGGGCGTACTCAGGCATTGTCGTCACCGTGCCATGCTACGGTGACGACGCCATATAAACAAGAGATGGTACGACTTGCCCGGCTGCGTGGCGTTTCCAGCGCAACCGGGCATAGTCCTAATACCGGTAATGATCGGCCTTGAACGGGCCGGCCTCGCCGACGCTGAGATAGTCGGCCTGGGCCTTCGAGAGCTTGGTCAGCTTGGCACCGAGCTTGGCGAGATGCAGCGCCGCCACCTTCTCGTCCAAGTGCTTCGGCAGCACATAGACCTTCTTCTCGTACTTGGCGTGGTTGTTGTAGAGCTCGATCTGCGCCAGTACCTGGTTGGTGAAGGACGCGCTCATGACGAAGCTCGGATGGCCGGTGGCGCAGCCGAGATTGACCAGACGGCCCTTGGCCAGGACGATCAGGCGCTTGCCGTCCGGGAACACGACCTCGTCGACCTGCGGCTTGACCTCTTCCCAGGCGTAGTTGCGCAAGCTGGCGATCTGGATCTCGCTGTCGAAGTGGCCGATGTTGCAGACGATCGCCCGGTCCTTCATCGCCCGCATATGGTCGAGGGTGATGACGTCGATATTGCCGGTGGCGGTGACGAAGATGTCGCCGATCGGCGCCGCCTCGTCCATGGTCACGACCTGATAGCCTTCCATCGCCGCCTGCAGCGCGCAGATCGGATCGATCTCGGTCACCATGACGCGGGCGCCCTGGCTACGGAGCGAGGCGGCCGAACCCTTGCCGACATCGCCGAAACCGGCGACGACGGCGATCTTGCCGGCCATCATCACGTCGGTCGCGCGCTTGATGCCGTCGACCAGGCTCTCGCGGCAGCCATAGAGATTGTCGAACTTCGACTTGGTGACACTGTCATTGACGTTGATCGCCGGCACCATGAGCTTGCCGGCCTTCATCATCTCATAGAGACGATGCACGCCCGTGGTCGTCTCTTCCGAGATGCCCTTCACGTCCTTGAGCAGCTCCGGATACTTCTCGTGCAGGATGACCGTGGCGTCGCCGCCATCGTCCAGCACCATGTTCGGAACCCAGCCGTCGGGACCGCGCAGGGTCTGCTCGATGCACCACCAGAACTCCTCCTCCGTCTCGCCCTTCCAGGCGAAGACCGGGATGCCGGCCGCCGCGATCGCCGCCGCCGCCTGATCCTGGGTCGAGAAGATGTTGCAGGACGACCAGCGCACCGTGGCGCCCAGCGCCGTCAGCGTCTCGATCAGCACCGCGGTCTGGATCGTCATGTGCAGGCAGCCGACGATGCGCGCATCCTTCAGCGGCTGCGACGCGCCGTATTCCCGGCGCAACGCCATCAGGCCGGGCATTTCCGTCTCGGCGATCGCGATCTCCTTGCGACCCCAACCGGCGAGCCCGATATCCGCGACCTTGTAATCCGTGAAACTCATACTCTCGGTTCCTCGCGCTTCACATCCATTCGACCGGCGTCCGGCCGTTCAGCGGCGGTCATAACAGCCGGGAGAGGCCGAGACAAGGCGCGATACCGCGGGAACTGCCTCGCGCGCATAATTCGGGGACTGTTTCCAGACTGCCTTGCGAGCGCGGGACGCGGGAACTATGGTCGCGCCTCCGAAAGACAGTGAGGGGGCATTCCCATGGACGATTTCGAGCACGGTGCGCGCGGTGCCGCCACCGCGCCTCAGGCCGCATCGCCGGTCACCGGCGATGTCGGTGGTATCTCCGCCGGCCATCTGAAGTCCTTCATCGAGCGCATCGAGCGGCTCGAAGAGGAGAAGAAGGCGCTGGCGGAAGACATCAAGGATGTCTACTCCGAGGCCAAGGGCGTCGGCTTCGACGTCAAGATCATCCGCAAGATCATCTCGATACGCAAACGCGACCAGCAGGAGATCGAGGAGGAAGAGACGATCCTCGAACTCTATCTCCGCGCCCTCGGCATGCTGCCGAACGTGGATTCGGAGTAGATCTCCGACCCAGAGGAGATCGGTCGTCATGGGTCCCGCCCCATGGACGCCGATCTCCGCTCTTCTTCCCTGATATCGGGAGATTCTCCGCCACCGGCTCCTCACCGCAGCCCATTGCGCCCGGCGGGGAAAGTCATACTAATTCCTTATGACTTTTGATCTCCGTCAGCTCCGCGCATTTCTCGCCATCGCCGATAGCGGCAGCCTCGGCCGCGCCGCTGCGACGATCAACCTCAGCCAGCCTGCCCTTTCCCGCATCATCCACGACATGGAAGCCCGTGTCGGTGCCAAGCTGTTCGAGCGCCATACCAAGGGCATGGCGTTGACGCAGTATGGCGAGGCGCTGCTGCCCTATGCCCGGCTGCTGATCTTCGAGACCGGTCAGGCGGTCGAGGCGCTGGATGCCGTCCGGGGCTTGCGGCGCGGCACTGCGCGTATCGGCGCCGTCGCCACCGTTGCGCGCAGTATCCTGCCGGCCGCCGTCTCCCGGCTGCTGACGGCGGCGCCGGGATTGCAAATCCAGCTGCTGGAGGCGGCCGACGATGCCCTGGCGACGGCGCTTCGTCGCCGCGAGGTCGACATCGCCATTACCGGCATCCTGGAGAAGCACGACGACATCGTGCCGATCGCCGAGTGCCAGTTCCAGGATCGCTGCCTGGTGTTCTGCGCCGCGGATCATCCGTTGACCGCCGAACCCAAGGTCACCCTGGACCAGGTCCTGGCCGAGAATTGGATCATGCCCGGCCGCGGCGCACGGCCGCGGGAACTGTTCGAGGAGGTCCTGCGTGCCGGCAATATCCGGATGCCGCGGATCGCGGTCGAAGTCGCTTCGCCCAGCGCCATCGCCGCCTTCGTGGCCCAGACGCATCTCCTCGGCTGGTTGCCGCAGCCTCTGTTCCATGGCCGCGAACAGGCAGGCAAGGTCAAGACCCTGGACATACCGGAACTCTCGCTCGCCCGCAGTTTCCTCATCTACCGCCGACGCCAGGGGCTGTTGTCGGAGCCGGTCATGCGCCTGATGCGCGAATTGCCGCTGCTCGACGCCAGCCCGAAAGCCCTATGAGGGAGTTTCGGCGCCTCACGCCGCCTCCCGCGCCTGGCTGGCCCGTGTTCGGATGGCCTGCTTCACCAGCAGGGCACCGGCAGCGATCAAACCCGGCACGGCCAGCGCTATGAATATCGATGCGAAACCGAGATGCCGGGCCGTCAAGTCGGCAACCAGAAATGACCCGGCAATACCGCCGAAGCGGCCCACCCCCTGCATCCAGGCGACGCCTGTCGCGCGACCCTGGGTGGGATAGAAGGTCGCGGCCAGCGCCGGCAGGGATGATTGCGCCGTATTCATCAGCGCACCGGCGATGAACACGATCGCGACCAGCAGCCAGAGCTGACTGACCAATTGGCCGATGAAGAACACCGTCACCGCCGTGAGCGCGAAGCAGATGGCGATGATCTTGTTGCCATTGAAACGATCCATGAGCCAGCCGGACAGGATCGCGCCGAAGCCGCCGAGCGGGAACAGCGCGGTGATGAGACCGGCCTCACCCGGCGGCAACCCCGCCCCCTGCAGCAGGATCGGCATCCAGTTGATCGTGCCGTAGAAGATCACCAACCCCATGAAATATGTCACCCACAGCATGAGCGTGCCGACGATGTAGTCGCGAGACAGGATGAGCCCGATACTGCCGCCGGATGCGGCCGGCTTCGCCTCATCCACGACGAAGGCCGCGGCATCGGGCATGCGGCCGGTGATACGGCCGAGCGCCCGACCGATGTCGCCCGCCGGCCGCCCCATCGTCCCCAGATAGCGGGCCGATTCGGGCATGGCGACCAGCATGATCAGAGCCAGGATCACCGGGACGGTGCCCCCTGCCTCCAGCACGCTGCGCCAGCCCCAATGAGGTATCATCCAGGCGGCAAGGAAACCGCCGCAGGCAGCTCCCACCGGGAAGCCGCAGAACATGGCATTGGTGATGAGCGAACGTCGAGAACTGGGGCTGCATTCGGCGATCATCGTCACCGCGCAGGGGCCGGCCGCACCCAGGCCAAGGCCGGTGATGAAGCGCCAGGTCACGAGTTGATCGAGGCTCGATGCCGAGGCGGAGGCGAAGCAGGCGATGCCGAATAGCAGGATGGTGGCGATCAGCACGCTCTTGCGGCCGAATCTGTCGGCCAGCGGCCCGGCGCAGATCGCACCGCCCGCGAAGCCGAACAGCGCAGCGCTCAGGACCGGCGCCAGGGCGGGCTTCGGCACATGCCATTCATTGAGCAGCGACGGCGCGATATAGCCGATCGACGCCGTATCGAAGCCATCGAGCAGGACGACGGCGAGACACAGCAGGAAGATCAGCCATTGCCGGCTGGAGAAGGGGTTGGCATCGATATATCCCTGGATCCCGACGCTGTGGGACATGGCCTTCACGCTCCTGTTCTTGACGTTCCTCCGGTGGCACGGCTTCAAGGGCCATGCCGTTCTTGTTCTTCGCTTCCCACACAACCCCACGCGGCGCGGAAAGCCGCGCGCTCAGAAGGGATACTGCACGGGCTCGGTGTTCATCGTGATCCAGCGCAGCTCCGTGAAGGCGTCGATGCCGGCCTTGCCGCCGAACCGGCCATGCCCGGACGCCTTGACGCCGCCGAAAGGCATCTGGGCCTCGTCATGAACGGTGGGACCGTTGATGTGGCACATGCCGGTGTCCAGCCGCTTGGCCACCTTGAGCCCGCGTGCCATGTCGCGGGTGAAGACGGCGGACGTCAGGCCATAGAGGGTGTCGTTGGCGACCCGGATCGCGTCGTTCTCATCCGCCGCCCGGACGATCGTGGTCACCGGGCCGAAGCTTTCCTCGTCATAGATCGCCATCCGGGGCGTCACCCGGTCCAATATCGCCGCCGAGACCAAGGCGCCCTCCGGCTTGGCCGCCTGATGCAGAATCGCGCCCTTGGCGACCGCATCGTCGATCAGCGTCTCAAGCCGCGCCGCGGCTTTCGGATCAGCCAGCGCGCCCAGGATGGTCCCGGCAGCGGCAGGGTCGCCGGCGCGGATCGTCGCGGCCTTTTGCGCCAGCTTGGCGACGAAGGCGTCCGCCACGCTCTCGACCACGACGATCCGCTCGGTCGACATGCAGATCTGGCCGGAATTCATGAAGGCGCCAAAGGCGGCGGCTGCCACCGCCTGGTCGAGATCGGCGTCATCGAGCACCAGGAACGGCGCCTTGCCGCCCAGTTCGAGCAGGACGGGCTTCAGCTCCTCGGCACAGATCTTTGCGATGACCTTGCCCGTGCGAGTCGAGCCGGTGAAGTTGACGCGCCGCACGGCGGGGTGACGGATCAAGGCCTCGACCGCCGCCGGTGCGCCCTCGGGCGCGGTGCTGACGACATTGCACACGCCCGGCGGCAGCCCCGCCTGACGCAACACATCGCCGATCAGCCAATGCGTCATCGGACAGAATTCGGAAGACTTCAGAACCACCGTATTGCCGCAGGCCAGTGGTGTCGCGATGGCACGCGCACCCAGGATGACCGGCGCATTCCAGGGCGCGATGCCCAGCACCACCCCGGCCGGCTGGCGCACCGCCATGGCGATGGAGCCCGGACGGTCGGACGGGATGATCTCGCCCGTCACCTGCGTGGTCAGCGCCGCCGCTTCGCGCAGCACAGCCGCCCCCAGATGGACGTTGAATCCCGCCCAGGGCTGCGTGGCGCCGGTTTCCGCCGTCATCGCGGCCACGAATTCGGAGGCCCGCGCCTCCATCAGCTCGGCTGCCTTCAGCAACACGGCGCGGCGGGCGTTCGGCCCCATCGCGCCCCAAGCCTCGAAGGCGGCCCCCGCACTGTCCGCGGCCTTGCGGGCATCGTCGGGCGATGCGGCGGCGGCCTCGCTGACGACGGCGTTGCTGATGGGGTTGCGACGCTGGAACCGAGCCTCATCCGCAGCGGCCGCATCGCGATTGTCGATCAGGAGCATGGGCTTCACTGGAAACCTCCCGTTTTCGCCGTCGGTCAGTCGACGACGACCTCGACCAAGGTCGGATGGCTGGCGGCGAAAGACTTCGCCAGCGCCGCATCGAGCGTCGCGGCATTCTCGACACGGGTCGCCTCGATGCCTTGGCCGCGGGCCAGGGCGCAGAAATCGATCTCGGGCAGATCGGTGCCGACCGTGCGCTGCAAGCCGAACTGCCGGCCGAATTTGACCAAGGCCTCGTAGCGCCCGTTCTTGACGATGACGAAGCTGATCGAAAGGCCGAGCTGGGCCGCGGACCACAAGCCCTGGATAGCATACATCGCCGAGCCGTCGCCGAGCAGGGCAATGATCTTCTCGTCCGGCCGGCCGAGCGCCACGCCGATCGCCGCCGGCAGGCCATGGCCGAGGCCGCCGCTGGCACAGGTGTAGAAACCGTCGCGCTCCACGACCGGCAGGTAGTCGTGCATCGCCCCGCGCGAGGACGGCGCCTCCTCGACGATGACGGATTTCCTGGGACGAAGGGCCGCGATCTGCTGCAGGAGATAGGCGTCGCTGAGGACACGGCCGTCGAGATGCGCCGGCTTCGGCCTGACCGCCGGCACCTCGCGCCGGTGCGGCTCCGGCCCGTCGAGCAGCGCCTCGATGCCGCGCTTCAAATGGGTGACGATCGCCGTACCCCCCGGCGCCCAAGCGGCCTGCGCCGGATGGTCGACCAGATACCAAAGGGCTGCGCCTTCCGGCGTATGCGGGCCGAAGCCTTCGACGTGATAGAGGGATAGCGGACCGCCCAGTACCAGGATCAAGTCGTGTCCGGCCAGGGCCGCGACGATCTTCTCGCGAACCGGCAAGAGGAAGCCGGCAAAGAGCGGATGATCCTCCGGAAAGCTGCTGCGCGCCGAAAACGGCGCCACCCAGACGCGTGCGCGGTGGCGCTCCGCCAACTGGATGACCTCATCCCAGGACTCGTCGCGCGCGACGCCGGCACCGAGGACCAGGACAGGGTTCTTGGCTTGCGCCAACGCCTCGGCCGCCTGAGCCAGGAGTGCGGCATCGCCCGATACCGACGCGGACACGCGGCGGGCGGGCAGCAACGGGCAGCGGCGATCCCAATCATCCACCGGTACCGAGATGAAGACGGGGCCGCGCGGTGGCTGCATCGCGATGTAATAGGCGCGGGCGATCGCCGCCGGCACATCCTCGGCGCGCGCCGGCTCATTCGCCCATTTGACATAGGGCTTCGGGAAATCGACCGCCTGCTCGGCGAACAGGAACGGCTCGTAAGGCAGGATGGAGCGCGCCTGCTGGCCGGCCGTCACGATCAGCGGCGTCTGGTTCTTGTAGGCGGTGAAGAGATTGCCCAGCGCATGCCCCACGCCGGCCGCCGAATGCAGGTTGACGAAGGCGGCGTTGCGCGTCGCCTGGGCATAGCCGTCGGCCATGCCGAGCACGACCGATTCCTGCAGGCCCAGCACATAACGCAGGTCATCCGGGAAGTCGCGGAACATCGGCAACTCGGTTGAGCCGGGATTGCCGAAGATCGTGTCGATCCCGAAGGAGCGCAGCAATGCGATGGTCGCATCCCGAACCGTAGTCGCCATCTGATCGGACATATTGCCCCCTTCCCTTGCCTTACCTGTTGGCATTCACATTCTTGCCATTCGCCCATACGTTCCATTGCAAGGTTTAAGAAAAGTCATATCAAATCATTATGACTTTAGGCTTCTGGCTCTGGATTCCAATTGGGATGTCGAGGCGCGTTTGACGATCCTCCCCGTAGCTTCGGTTTGCCACCCAGGGCGGAAAAGCGGAGTCCCACCCATGAGGCCCGCAGGTCTGTAGATCGGTCGCGACCGATAGTCTGGCGGACTGCCCCAAAAATCGGCAGAAAACCGCTCTTTTCGCCCCTTGAGAGGCTGTGACCACCCGGCCCGACGCAAAAAAAACGTCATAAGATGCGAGAGTTCTTTACTTCCCTTGATCCCGCATGGCAGGTTTTCCTTCGAGCAGCCTGAGGTAGCATCCGATTTGCATAAAGCAGATGCAACAATTCACGCCCATTATCCTCTGCCAGGCCTCGATCTGCTTCGAGACCGCCGTGCCGCGGAGAGGCTCCGCGGATATATGCCCGTCCCCGCCCGACCGACCTGGCCCTAGAACGCCGTTCCGAGCTTTCTTCTCCGAGGTGCCATGGAATATTTCCTCCAACAGCTCATCAATGGCCTGACCCTCGGGGCGATATACGGGCTGATCGCCATCGGTTACACGATGGTCTACGGCATCGTCGGCATGATCAACTTCGCCCATGGCGATATTTTCATGGTCGGCGCCTTCATCTCGCTGATCTGCTTCCTGCTGCTGGGGCCGCTGGGCGGCCCGCTGACCGCCGTGCTGGGCATCCTGCTCGTACTGGCGGTCACCATGGTCTTCACCGCAGTCTATGGCTGGGCGGTCGAGAATGTCGCCTACCGGCCCTTGCGCGGTTCCTTCAAGCTGGCGCCGCTGATCAGCGCCATCGGCATGTCGATCTTCCTCGAGAATTACGTCCAGCTGACCCAGGGCGCGCGGCCGAAGCCCCTGCTGCCCGTGCTGCCGCAGCAGCCCCTCATCCTGATGCATGACGCCAATGGCGGCGACGTCCAGGTCACCGTGCTGCAAATCCTGATCTGGGTGATGACCGTGGCGCTGATGCTCATCTTCACCTACATGATTCAATATACCTCGCTCGGCCGCAGCCAGCGTGCCTGCGAGCAGGACAGCACCATGGCCTCGCTGCTCGGCGTCAATGTCGACCGCACCATTTCGCTGACCTTCGTCATCGGCGCGGCGCTCGCCGCGGTCGCCGGCCTGATGTTCAACCTCTATTACGGCGTGATCGATTTCTTCATCGGCTTCGCCATTGGCACGAAGGCCTTCACCGCCGCCGTGCTAGGCGGCATCGGCTCGCTGCCCGGCGCCATGCTGGGCGGCATGCTGATCGGCCTGATCGAGGTGTTCTGGGGCGGTTACTTCACCACCGAATACAAGGATGTCGCGGTCTTCGTGATCCTGGTCCTGGTGCTGATCTTCCGCCCGACCGGGCTATTGGGCCGGCCGGAAATCGAGAAGGTCTGATGACGACCGAGCCGAAATCCGCGCAATCGTCCCAGCCGCGCGCCCAATCGCGGTCATTGGCCGCCGAGATCCTGATCGATGCCGGCTTGAGCGCCTTCGTGGCGCTGGTCCTGGCGCTGCCCATCGTCGGCATCGAGACCAGGCAGGGCCAGTTCCATCTCGGGCTGGTGACACATTGGGACCATGTCGCCTATGTCGTGATCGGCACCTTCCTGGTCCGGCTGGCCGTGCTGGCGGCCAGGAGCTACCGCCAAGCCCGCGAGGTGGCGCAGCGCGAACAGCACAAAGGCAATCCCAAGCGGGTCTCCTGGCTTGCCAAATACGCCACCTGGTTCGGCATCGCCGGGTTCGCCGTCGCGGTGATCCTGCCCTTCGTGTCGAGCAACTACATCATCGATCTCGGCACTTCCGTGCTGATCTACGTCATGCTCGGCTGGGGCCTCAACATCGTGGTTGGGCTGGCGGGCCTGCTCGATCTCGGATATGTCGCCTTCTACGGCGTCGGCGCCTACACGGTGGGCCTGCTGTCGACCGATTTCAACTTCACCTTCTGGGAATGCCTGCCGCTGGCCGGCATCATCGCCGCCTTCTTCGGCATCGTGCTGGGCTTCCCCGTGCTGCGGCTGCGCGGCGACTACCTCGCCATCGTGACGCTGGGCTTCGGCGAGATCATCCGGATCATCCTGCTCAACTGGCAGGTCGTGACCAACGGCCCGAACGGCATCAACGACATCCCGCGCCCGACCCTGTTCGGCCTGGTCTTCCAGGCTTCCGCGCCGGAAGGCCAGACGACCTTCGCCGATTTCTTCCATATCGACTTCAGCCCGTCGCAACGCCTGATCTTTCTATATTTCGTCATCCTGGTGCTGGCGCTGATCACTAATTTCTTCACCCTGCGCATGCGCCGCCTGCCGGTCGGGCGCGCCTGGGAGGCCTTGCGCGAGGACGAAATCGCCTGCCGCGCCATGGGCATCAACGCTACCAACATCAAGCTTTCGGCCTTCGCCATGGGCGCGATGTTCGGCGGCTTCGCCGGCGCCTTCTTCGCAACGCGGCTGGGCTTCATCAGCCCGGAAAGCTTCACCTTCGCGGAATCGGCAACCATTCTCGCCATCGTCGTGCTGGGCGGCATGGGCAGCCAGCTGGGCGTGGTGCTGGCCGCCGTCATCCTGGTGACCTTCCCCGAGATCTTCCGCCCCTTCGCCGATTACCGCATGCTGCTGTTCGGCGCGGCGATGGTGACGATCATGGTCGTGCGGCCCCGTGGGCTGCTGGCGTTCCGCAAGCCGACGCTCCTGCTCAGGCGTAAAGCCGACGAGGGCATCGAGATCTCGCGGGAGGCGGCCCCATGACCCTCGACCGCTACGACCAGCAGGGCCGGCCGCCGCTCCTGGAGATCGAGCATCTGACCATGCGCTTCGGCGGCCTGCTCGCGATCAACGATCTCAACTTCACCGCCTATCAGAGCGACATCACCGCGATCATCGGCCCGAACGGCGCCGGCAAGACCACGGTGTTTAACTGCCTGACCGGCTTCTACAAGCCGACCATCGGCCGGCTGACCATGCATACGCCGGACGGCAAGACGCATCTCCTGGAGCGGATGGAAGGGTTCCGTATCTGCCGTGTCGCCAAGATCGCCCGCACCTTCCAGAACATCCGCCTCTTCGCCGGCATGACGCTGCTGGAGAATTTGATCGTTGCCCAGCACAACGTGCTGATGAAGGCGTCGGCCTTCTCCATCGCGGGCTTGCTGCACCTGCCCCGCTATACCAAGGCCGAGAAGGAGGCGATCGAGCTCGCCCGCTTCTGGCTGGGCAAGATGAAGCTGCTCGACCGTGCCGATGAGCCGGCGGGCAGCCTGCCCTACGGCGCGCAACGCCGGTTGGAGATCGCTCGCGCCATGTGCACCAAGCCGGCGCTGCTTTGCCTGGACGAGCCGGCTGCCGGCCTCAACCCGGCGGAATCGCTCGAACTCAACATGCTGCTGCGCATGATCCGCGACGAGCAGCGGGTCGGCATCCTGCTGATCGAGCACGATATGAGCGTCGTCATGAACATCTCCGACCACATCGTCGTGCTGGATTACGGCAAGAAGATCTCCGACGGCACGCCCGAGGATGTCCGCAACGATCCCGCGGTCATCAAGGCCTATCTCGGCGAAGAGGAGCATGAGGCCCTGCCGAAGGTCGTGGCCCGAGACGTCGGCATGGAGCCCTGATCCCATGGCGATGCTCGAAGTCACCGGCCTGCACACCCATTACGGTCGCATCGAGGCGCTGAAGGGTGTCGATATCATCGTCGAGCAGGGCGAGATCGTCTCCCTGATCGGCGCCAACGGCGCCGGCAAATCCACTTTGCTGATGACCGTGTGCGGGCGGCCCCGGGCATCCGCCGGCCGCATCGTCTATGAAGGCCGGGATATCACCCGCATGGAGACCTATGACATCGTGCGGCTGGGCATAGCCCAATCGCCCGAAGGCAGACGGATCTTCTCGCGCATGACGGTAATTGAGAACCTGCAGATGGGCGGCATCGTCGCCGATCCGCAATATTTCGACACCGACCTCGAGCGGGTCTATGATCTGTTTCCGCGGCTGAAAGAGCGTCAGAGCCAGCGCGCCGGTACCATGTCGGGCGGCGAGCAGCAGATGCTGGCCATCGCCCGCGCGCTGATGAGCCGGCCGAAATTGTTGATGCTGGACGAGCCGTCGCTGGGCCTGGCACCGATCGTGGTGCGCCAGATCTTCGACGCCATCGCCAAGGTCAACAAGGAGGAAGGCACCACCGTGCTGCTGGTCGAGCAGAACGCCTTCCATGCGCTGAAACTCGCCCATCGCGGCTATGTCATGCAGACTGGTAAGATCACCCTGTCCGGCACCGGCGCCGAGTTGCTGGCCAACAAGGAAGTGCGGTCGGCCTATCTCGAGGGAGGCCACTGACGATGGACATGTTCGGCACCACCTGGCCGGTCTTCATCGGCCTCACGGTCGTCCTGTTCGGCTGGGCCGGCTGGTCGACCGGCAATGCGCTGGCCATCACCTGGCGGCCGATGTGGCAGCTCCTGCCCTACGGGTTGCTGCTCGCGGCCGGCGACCGTTTCTTCGATTACGCCCTGTTCCAGAACGATCTGCTGTCGCCGCTCGGCTACGTTTTGTCGGCAATCGTCATTTTCCTGTTCTCGATAGCGTCATACCGCATGGCGCTAACACGCAAGATGGTGTTGCAATATCCGTGGCTCTACGAGCGAGCGGGGCCCTTCGCCTGGCGCGAACGCCCAAGCGTGAGGATTGCCGTTTGACCGGCCGCCTTCGGCCGATGCTTCGGTTCTGTACCGGCCCAGAATATCGGACCGGTGTCGTGACCCCCAAACGGGGGATGGTCAACTTGACGAACGGGAGTGTGGCACGATGAAAAGGAAAACAATGATCATGGCCGCCGCCGGCGCCATGATGATCGCCAGCGGCGCCGCCAAGGCCGACATCCTGATCGGCTTCCAAGGACCGCTGACCGGCTCCAACGCCGCGTTCGGCGATCAGATGAAGCGTGGCTTCGATCAGGCGGTCAAGGACATCAACGCCGCCGGCGGCGTCCTCGGCCAGAAATTGTCGCCGAACGCGCAGGACGACGCCTGCGATCCGAAACAGGCGGTCGCGGCGGCCAACAAGCTGGCTTCCGCCAATGTCGTCTTCGTCGATGGCGGCTTCTGCTCCGGCTCCTCGATCCCGGCCTCGGCCGTCTATGCCGATGCCGGTATCCTGCAGATTTCGCCGGCCTCGACCAATCCGGCCCTGACCGATGACGCCGCCAAGAAGGGCTGGAACAACGTCTATCGCGTCTGCGGCCGCGACGACCAGCAGGGTGGCGTCGCCGGGGCATATCTGGCGGCCCATTTCAAGAGCAAGCCGATCGCCATCATCGACGACAAGTCGACCTACGGCAAAGGCTTGGCGGACGAGACCCGCAAGACCTTGAACAAGGCCGGCGTCAAAGAGGCGATGGACGAGCAGATCACCGCCGGCGACAAGGATTTCAGCGCGCTGATCTCCAAGATGAAAGCGAAGCACATCGCCGCGATCTATTTCGGCGGCTATGTCACCGAGGCCGGCCTGATCACTCGCCAGGCGAATGAGCAGGGCCTGAAGGCGGTCCTGATGTCGGGCGATTCCATGCCGACCCAGGATTTCTGGCAGATCACCGGCTCCGCCGGCAGCGGCACGCTGTTCACCTTCAATCCGGATCCGATGGCCAGCCCCTCGGCGAAGAAGATCGTCGACGAGTTCTCGGCCGGCGGCTTCAAGCCGGAGGGCTACACGCTCTACAGCTACGCGACCGTGCAGATCTTCGCCCAGGCCGCGACGGCCGCGAAGTCGACCAAGCTCACCGATGTCGCGAAGAAGATGCACAGCATGACGTTCCACACCGTGCTGGGCGACATCAAGTTCGACAAGAAGGGCGACCCGATGGGCAGCGGCTACGTCGTCTGGGAATGGGGGAACGGCAGCTACGCGATGTTGCCCAAGCAGGGCTGACAGCGGCGGATCGGGACGGCTTCAGGCCGATACGGCCTGAAGCCCGACTCCCGATCCGATTTAAAACAGCGGAACCTGGCCCGCGAGGCTGCCCTGTTCTCCGGGCGGCCTTTCGGCCGGAATGGCGATGTCTGGCCGAGCCCCTGTGAGGAATCGCGCCGCACAAAGAAAAAGCCCGGTGGGCCATGCCATCGGGCTTTTTTCGTCATCCAGGCCGTCGCCTCTGGAGCGGCACTCCGAGATCGGCCTCAGCGGCCAGCCCCCTTGCCAAGGCCGATCTGCTTGGCGAAGGCCGAACGCTGAGCGGCGTAGTTGGGCGCGACCATCGGATAATCGGCCGCCAGCCCCCATTTCGCCCGATACTCGTCGGGGGTCATGTTGTAGGTCGAACGAAGGTGACGCTTCAGCGTCTTCAGTTTCTTTCCGTCCTCCAAACAAATCAAATAGTCCGGCGTGATAGACTTCTTGATGGAAATCGCCGGTTTCGCTACTTCGGCCTTCACCTCGATCACGGCAGATTCGAGAGATTTCAGAGCTTTGAAGACGCTGGCGATCACCTCATTAAGGCGACCATGCGGCAAGTTATTATTTTTTACATAGGCGGCCACGACATTAGCCGTCATACGCATCAAGCCGTTTTCTCTGGTCTTGTCTTCAAGCTTGATCATATGGAAAGGCCCTTCCTGAGGGTAATAAAAATCTGCTTTTGTATTTATAGAAGCAAACTAAACATGTCAACGGACGCCATCTATAGCCAAATGCTTGCGTTTTTAAGCAGTAGTCGGCGTAGCCAGCTCCAGTGACGACCTGCATTCGCGGGGTCGGCTACAGTCACATCGGCGCGCACCCAGCTCGGGATCATGCGCTCTGACATAAGACGAAGTCGTAGAAACCCCTGAGAACACCACCTGCCCAAGCCGCTGTTAATTAACGTTTAAAGAGTGCTTGCCATAGTCCGGTATACGGTGCCTCGGGAGGACACGAAATATGTCTTCCCGTATGCCCGCTTCCCATACCAACCGTAGCCATTGTGGGGGATTGAGTTGAATCGCGGCGTTACGCCCCGGCGTAGTGACGGCACGACACCCACCCATGATGCGGCTCTGTTGCAGGCGTTGCAGCGGTTGGAGATGCATCGTGCGCATTGGAATGCCGTCCAGGTTTTCCTGTCGCGCATGCGCAGCAACAACAAGCTCGACTATCAGATCCGTATCGCCGCCAATACTTTCGAGACGGCGGTCAACGCCCTGGAAGGCCAGCTGTACAAGCTGACCAACGGCGACCTGTTCTTCATCTATCGCAAGACGCAGGATATCTCCCCGGTTCTGCAGCGGCTGCATTATCTGCTCGACGACGAGATCAGCCTGTCGGAGGACGAGGAGAACGGGTTCTTCGTCGTCTACGAACTGGGCACCACCTACAACCAGGCGATTCAGGCGGTTCAGCAGATCATCGAACGGCACCAGCGCCCCCCGGTGGTCCCGGTCATGCAGGAGCCGGAGGCGACCACTCCGCTCGACCTGAAGAGCCTGAAGGAGCTGATCGACGCGCTGGCCCGCGCGGATCTGTCGAACTTCATCCGCAAGCAGACGGTCTATGCGCTGCTTTCCGGCAAGCCCTCCGTGCCGCTCTTCGCCGAGAAGTTCATTTCGATCGAGGATCTGCGCCGGCAGCTGCTGCCAAGCTACAACCTCGCCGCCAATCGCTGGCTGTTCCAGTACATGACGGAGAGTCTGGACAAGCGCATGCTGCATTTCCTGCTGCGCAATGCGGCGACCGAGATAACCGGCGCGTTCAGCCTCAACCTCAACGTCTCGACCGTGCTGGCGCCGGAGTTCCTGGCCTTCGACGCCGGGCTCACCGTCGGCATGCGCGGCGCCATCGTCATCGAGTTGCAGGCGGTCGACATCATCGCCGACATGAACGCCTACAACACGGCCAAGGTGCTGCTGGCCGATCGCGGCTACCGCATCTGCCTGGACGGCATCACCGCGCGGACATATCCCTATATCGACCGCAAGCGGCTCGAGGCGGATTTCGTCAAGCTGCAATGGTCGCCGCTGCTCGACGGCAACACCGGCGAGTCGCGCAAGGAACTGGCGGATTGGGTCGAAAGATCCGGCCGCGTCTGCACCATCCTGTGCCGCGTCGACCAGGAGGAAGCGATCAATTTCGGCCGCGCGCTGGGCATCGCCCTCTACCAGGGGCGGTATCTGGATCGGATGGCATCCTCGGTGACTCGGCCGCCACGCTGAGGCGAAACGCGTACCCGGCAAGCCCAAAACAAGCGAAGAGACCCCGAGCCGCCAATTAATTGACGCGGCGATGCAATAAGCCATTGTCGTAACCGCTTCGGCTCATTATCCTTAACGTTGCGAAAGATTCAGTCGTGGTCGCCTTTGCGCACGCCCCGTGCGGCGAGGCATCGTCGGACCGGATCCGGCAGGGGCGCCTTGGCAATAGCAAGATCCATGCGCTCGTCTGTTCCGGTCAGGCGTTACCACGTGAATTATTGAGAAACCCCGAGACCAGCCCAGCGTCCCCGCAGGGTGCGGTTTCGACAGGCCTCAGCCTTGGCGATCCATACTATCGGGTCGCCCTTCGGCTGGGCGGGCCGTCGAATCCGTGGGTCTCGCTTCAACTGAAGCATGCCACCGCGTCGAAATTCGCGCGACGTGAAGCCGGCGTGCCTCGGAGTAGTAAAGCATGGCAAAACGCATGCTGATCGATGCGACGCATCCCGAAGAGACCCGGGTCGTCGTCCTGAACGGCAACCGTCTCGAAGAATTCGACTTCGAGACATCGACCAAGAAACAGATCAAGGGCAACATCTACCTCGCGAAGGTTACGCGGGTGGAACCCTCCCTCCAGGCGGCCTTCGTCGAATATGGCGGCAACCGCCACGGCTTCCTGGCCTTCAGCGAAATCCATCCGGATTACTATCAGATCCCCGTCAGCGACCGCGAGGCGCTGATGGCGGCCGCGGCGCACGAGCTGGACGATCTGCCGGCCCACGCCGCCTCCGGCGATGCCGGCGCGCTGATCGCGCCCGATGCCGTGGAACACGATGCCGCCGAACACGACAGGGCCGGAACCCCCGCGGAAGCGACATCCGTCGAAGCGACCCCTGCCGAGGACTCACCGGCGATCGAGGCCCTTGCCGCCTCGGAAGGACTGGCGGCCGAGGTAGCCTATGAGACGGCGAGCCCGGCGGAGGTCCAGGCGGCACTCGAACCTCACGAGGCCGGGCATTACGACAGCCATTATGAAACCGGCGCCCATGACGAGTCCCGGGACGAGCATGGCCACGAGCCCAATGGCACGGATCACGCCACCGGGTCGCATGGCGACGATTTCGTCGGCACGATGGAAGACAGCACCGTCGAGGTCGTCGGCGGCGACGATATTGAGGAGGCGCAGCAGCGCTCCCGCGTCCATTACCGCAACTACAAGATCCAGGAAGTCATCAAGCGTCGGCAGATCCTGCTGGTGCAGGTGACCAAGGAGGAGCGCGGCAACAAGGGGGCGGCGCTCACGACTTATCTCTCGCTGGCCGGCCGCTATTGCGTGCTGATGCCGAATGCCGGTCGCGGCGGCGGCGTGTCGCGCAAGATCACCAGCCTGGCCGACCGTCGGCGCCTGAAGGAGCTGATGGAGGAGCTGAACGTGCCGGAGGGCATGGGCGTGATCGTCCGTACCGCCGGCAGCGAACGGCCCAAGGCCGAGATCCATCGCGACTACGAATACCTGCTGCGGCTATGGGACGACATACGCGATCTGACGCTGCGTTCCTCGGCCCCTGCCTTCATCTATGAGGAAGGCAATCTGATCAAGCGCGCGATCCGCGACCTCTACAATCGCGACATCGAGGAAATCCAGGTCGAGGGCGAGGACGGCTATCGCACGGCCAAGGAATTCATGCGCATGCTGATGCCGGGCCATGTCTCGCGCGTGCGCCCCTATCGCGACCCGGTCGTGCCGCTCCTGCACCGTTATCAGGTCGACGCGCAGATCGACCAGATCCACAATCCCACGGTCCAGCTCAAATCCGGCGGCTATATCGTCATCAACCCGACGGAAGCGCTGGTCGCCATCGACGTCAACTCCGGCCGCTCGACCAAGGAGCGCAACATCGAGGAGACGGCGACCAAGACCAATCTGGAAGCCGCCGAGGAAGTCGCCCGCCAGCTGCGCCTGCGCGATTTAGCCGGCCTCATCGTCATCGACTTCATCGATATGGAGGAGTCGCGCAACCGCGGTGCGGTCGAACGCCGCCTGAAGGAGGCGATGAAGAACGACCGGGCGCGCATCCAGCTCGGCCGCATCAGCCCGTTCGGCCTCCTGGAGATGTCGCGCCAGCGCCTGCGCTCATCGCTGATCGAAGCCTCGACGCAGGTCTGCCCGCATTGCAACGGCACCGGCACGATCCGCTCGACGGAATCGACCGCGCTGGTCGTGCTGCGCGCGCTGGAGGAAGAAGGCATCCGCCAGCGTACCGCCGAGATCTCGCTCTACGTACCGACCGGCATCGCCCTCTACATCCTCAACCAGAAGCGCGACACGCTGATGCGTATCGAGCAGCGCTACGGCTTCCGCGTGCTGATCCAGCAGGATGACAGCCTGGTGCCGCCGGCCTTCCGGCTCGAGCGCGTCCGGCCCTTCACCCCGGCCGAGCTGGCTTTGCTGTCCGAGCGCCCGCAGGCGGCTCCGGTCTATGAAGAGGAAGAGGAGGCTCCCTTCGTCGACGAGACCGTCGACCTTGGCGAGGATGAGGATGACGGCGAAGGCCATGCCGAGCATGCCGCCGGCGAGAGCAGCGATGAGAAGCGTGGCCGTCGGCGTCGGCGGCGGCGCCGGCGCGGTGGCAATGGCGTCGGTCAGCAGGCCCATGGCCATGATGACGAGCACGAGAGCGCCGAGCATGACTCAGCTGAGGCCGCTGAAGGTGGTATCGGCGACGGTGGCATCGGCGAGGATGCGGAAGTGGACGAGGCGCCTGGCACCGAAGTCGGGGCCCAAGACGAAGGCGAGCCGCGCCGTCGCCGCGGCCGCCGGGGTGGACGTCGCCGGGGTCGCGAGCGTGGCGAACGCGGCGAGCGCGGCGAACACAGCCAGGAATCCCGCGCGCCGCAGGATGGCGACGATTTCGAGGGCTATCCCGCTGCCCTCGACTTCGCCCGGGACGGCCGGGAGCACCTATTCGATTCCAGCGGCGAGGATGGCAGTGCCGTACCCGCCGCCGTCGAGGCGTCATCCTCCCCTGTCGCGGCTGCTACGGAAACGCCGGCATCCGCCGATGCAATGACAGGTGAGGCCACGCCGGCCGAGCCCGCCCAAGCCGAAGGTGCGGTCGCCGAGGCGCCGAAGCGCCGCCGCGTGCGCCGCAAGAAGCCGACGGATGAGCTGGCCGAAACGCCTGCTGCCGAAACATCCGCTGCCAAGACGACTGAGGCCGAAGCGCCCAAGCCCGTTGCGGAAGAGGCACCCGCCCCCAAGCCGCGCAGCCGCCGCAAGAAGGCAGTTGCCACTGAGGCACCGGTTCCCGAGGCCGTCGCTGTGGAGACTGTCGCTGCTGAGGCCGCCGCTGCTGAGGCCGCCGCTGCTGAGGCCGTCGCCGCTCGGACTGTCGCCCAGCCGGAAACGCCTGCCGAGACGGTCATACCGATGGCTGAAGTCTCTGTCGCCGAAGCCCCGGAAAGCGCTACGGGGGAAGCGACGGCCAAGCCGGAAGCCGAACCCAGGCTCGAGCCCGGTTCAGTTGCCGTGCCGGCGCCTGAACCGGTCGCTGCCCATGCCGACGCGGCACCCGCAACGGTGGAACCCGCCCCAGGTCCCGAGGTCGAGCCCAAATCCGAAGGGCCGCGCCGCACCGGCTGGTGGCGCCGTCT
Source organism: Allostellaceae bacterium (assembly GCA_035491935.1). Taxonomy (GTDB): domain Bacteria; phylum Pseudomonadota; class Alphaproteobacteria; order ATCC43930; family CGMCC-115725; genus DATJJW01. Next base: position 25,342 of record DATJJW010000187.1, read on the forward strand.
GGTGCAATAGGCATTCGCTGGATTGTTTCGTCGCTCGGACGAAGCAATCCAGCGGACCAGTCAATGATGAAGCGCTACCTGTAGTTTCGCCACCTGTAGTTTCATTGAATCATCATCATGGCCGGGCTCGTCCCGGCCATGATCGTCTTCGAAGGCCAATTCCGGCGCTATTTGTAGCGCCAGCCTTGCAGCCGCTTGGCGGCCTGCTCCATGTCGGCGGTCGAGCCGGCGAAGGAGAAGCGCACCGTCTGGTGCCCGCGTACCGGGTCGAAATCGATGCCGGGCGTGATGGCGACGCCGATCTCCTTCAGCATCCGCTGGCAGAAATCCATGCTGTCGGCGGTCATGTGCCCGACATCGGCATAGAGGTAGAAGGCGCCATCGGCCGGTGCGAAATTCTCGAATCCCGCCTTGGGCAGCTCATGCAGCAGCAGCGCGCGGTTCTCGGCATAGCGGCGGATATTCGTCTCCAGCTCCGTATGGCAGTCGAAAGCGGCAATCGCCGCCACCTGCGACAGGCTGGGTGGCGAGATCACCAGGTTCTGCGCCAGGCATTCGATGGAGCGCAGCATCGCTTCAGGTACGACCATCCAGCCGAGCCGCCAGCCGGTCATGGAGAAGTATTTCGAGAAGCTGTTGACAATGATCGCCTGGCTGTCGATGGCGGCGGCGGTCACGGCCGCCGCACCGTAGGACAACCCGTGATAGATCTCGTCGGAGATGAGGCGGATGCCGCGCGTCCGGCAATATGCGGCGAGGTCGCCCAGCTCCGTCCTGCCCAACATGGTGCCAGCCGGGTTTGAAGGACTGGCGACGATCAGCCCGTCGAGACGCCCCTGGACCTGGTCGAGCAAGGCCGGGGTCGGCTGGAAGCGGTCCTCGATCCGGGCCTCGATCTCGACCACCTCGATATCCAGGGCCTTCAGGATGTTGCGATAGGCCGGATATCCGGGGCTGGCCAGCGCCACCCGGTCGCCCGCCTCGAAGGCGGCCAGGAATGCCAGGACGAAGCCGCCGGAGGCACCGACCGTCGCCACGATGCGTTCGGCCGGCACCTCGACGCCGTAGAAATCGCGATAATGCCGGGCGATGCGCTCGCGCAGCGGCCGGATGCCGAGCGCGTCGGTGTAGCCGAGCGCCGACGCGCCGAGCGCCGCCCGTGCCGCCTCGACCACGCCCGTAGGGGCGCCGGTCGAGGGCTGGCCGACCTCCAGATGCAGGATGTCGGCGCCCCCAGCCGCCAGGCGGTTGGCCTCACGCACGACATCCATGACGATGAAGGACGGAATCCGTCCCCTCATTGAGAGTTTGGGCATCGACTGCTTCAGTTTCGCCGGCTCGACCACCGGTTCACAGTCCGCCGACCACAATGGTGGCGAAGCCCGAGCCGCGCGGGTCGAAGGCTGCGGCGCAGGTGTCCGGCTTGTTCGGCAAGCCGCCGGGACAGATCGCCGCCTCCACGCGGCTGGGGGTGCGCTGGCCATGGGCTTCGGTCGGCACCCGAGGGGCGGCCAAGGCCTGGTCCAAGGGCATGGCCTTGAGAATGGCGGCATAAGTCGTCGCAGCGACGGCGGCCGGCGCCAGGGTACCGCCGGCACCGGCGACGACACCGCGCAGCGCCTTGGTGTAGCCGTTGAACTCGACCGCCGCGACCAACCCGGCATCCTCATGGGCATCAACCGGTGCAGCACCCAGGACGCCGGTATCGCCGATCGTCTGACCACTGCCCCACAACCGGCCCATGGTGAAGGCGCAACCGATGCCGAGGCCGGTGGCGTCGGATATCACGACCGCCGTGCCGCCCGTCGGCTGATCGGCCCCGCCGACGGACTTGACGGCCAGCGCCATACGCGCCGCGGCATTGCCGGAATCCTGGGCTGCCAGCGCGTTCCAGGCCCGTGCCGCCATCGCGCCGCCGGCATTATGCGTGAAGACGATCTTGTCATCCCCTGCCCGCAGCGGGACGAGATTGTCGGTCAGAACCGGCTTGTAGGCAGCCAAGGCCGCCGCAGGAATACCGGCCGCCGCCAGCCTGTTGGCGATGACGCCCTGATAGAAGTCGAGGTCGCCCCGCAGGCGCAGCGCCGAATAGAAGGAAGCGAGGTCGCGCGATTGCACGACGCTGCCCGGCCTGAGCGGCGTGCCGTCGGCGGCATTCTGCACCCGGCCGGCGGTTGCGAGATCGTCGGTGAGGTTGGTCGAAGCCGGCACGCCGTCCAGCGCCAACCGCTCGGCCGGCACCGCATCCTGCTGCCAGCGCATCCGACCGAAAGTCGCCCTGAGCACGGACAGACCGCGCACCATGCCCGGCACGGGATAGGCCGAACCCGGCACCGTCTGCGGCAGGAAATCGAGCTCCGCGACGCTCTGATCCGGCCTATGGATGAGGCAGATGCCGCCGCCGCCGAGGCCGGCACGCGCAGGCGAGGTCACGCCCAGGGTCAACCCGGCCGCCACCATGGCGTCGGCCGCGCTGCCGCCCTGCATCAGGATCTGGCGCGCGATATCGACGGCCTGCGGATCGTCGGCAGCGATCGAGCCCAGATATGTCGTCTTGGGTCCCGGCCCGGTCTTGACGCCCGGCCCGCCGGCCGAGCTGCAGCCGGCCAGGCCGACCAGCGCCGCCAGCGCCAGGACCGACGGAAGGCGCCATTGACGCTCGCCGCGGAAGGGGCGAAACATGGAACCGCCTTCAGGAAGAGGTTTGCTGCCTGTTACCATGAATATCCGCATCCTCGCTGTTGTCATCCTGGCCTTGGCGAACTTCCTCGCCTGGCCGGCCCATGCCCAGCAAACCCAGGCCCTCATCCGCGACGCCGAGATCGAATCCGACATACGCGGGTGGATTTCGCCTGTCTTCACCGCCGCTGGCCTCGATGCCAGCTTCGTGAAGCTTTATTTGGTCAATGACAACCAGATCAACTCCTTCGTCGCAGGCGGACAGCGTATTTTCATCAACACCGGTACCCTGTTGCGCAGCGAGACGCCGAATATGGTGATCGGCGTGCTGGCGCATGAAACGGGGCACATCGCCGGCGGCCATTTGCTGCGCATGCAGGAGGCGCTGTCGACCGCCTCGGCCGAAAGCATCGCCGGGTTCCTGCTGGGTGCCGCCGCCGCCGTGTTCTCGCGCGACGGCCAGCCGCTGGCCGGCGGTGCCATCGCCGGCATGACGATGGCGCAGCGCTCGCTCTTCGCCTACTCGATCAACCAGGAGGCACGCGCGGACGAGGCGGCGCTGAGCTTTCTCGACCGGACGCACCAATCGGCCCGCGGCTTGCTGAAATTCTTCAAGATCCTGGAGGGAGAAGAGGTGCTGCTGCCCGATAACCAGGACCCTTATCTGCGCACCCACCCGCTGACCTCCGAACGCATCGAATACGTCCAGCGCCATGTCGACAGCAGCCCCTGGTCCAACGTCAAGGATACGCCCGAGCACCAGGTGCAGCACGACCGCATGGTCGCCAAGCTGAAAGGCTTCCTGGAGCCGCCCGCGAAGGTGCTGCAGGAATATCCGCCGAGCGACCACAGCCTCTATGCCCGCTATGCCCGCGCAGCGGCATATCACCGCATGCCGGAGGACGATAAGGCACTGGCCGAGATGGATAGCCTGCTCAAGGATTATCCGAAGGACCCCTATTTCTGGGAGCTGAGGGCGCAGATCTATTTCGAGAGCGGCCGCATCGCGCAATCGGTGGCGCCCTATCGCATGGCCGTGTCTCTGGCGCCGAACCAGCCTCTGCTGCATATGGAGCTGGCGACTGCGCTGATCGAAGCCAATGAGGGCCAGGCCAATGCCCACGAGGCCGAGGCGGAAGCCAAGCGCGCGGTCGAGCTCGACGACCAGGACCCCGATGCCTGGCACGCGCTGGGCATCGCCGAAGGCCGGCTGGGCGATACCGGCAACGCCTCCGTAGCCTTGGCGCAGGAGGCGATGATCGCCGGCGACCGACATACCGCCGCACAGGAATCGGCGATTGCGATCAAGCTGCTGAAACGCGGCTCGCCCGGTTGGCTGCGTGCCGACGACATTCGCAGCACGTTGAAAATCGACAAACCATAGTTCAGAACAGCCGCATGATGATCGCCGCAGGAGGCAAGCCGATGCCGCTCCATAACCATTTGCGTTCAGCTCTCGCCCTGGGCGTCCTGGCGATATACGCGCTTGGCACCACCCCGCAGGCGCGCGCCGCCGACGATGCGAAGCTCGACCAGCATATCCACGACTACATCATCGCCCATCCGGAGGTGATCGTCGAAGCGCTGCAGAAGGCGCAGGCCCAGGCCGAGGCGCAGCAGGCAAGCGACGCCCAGGTGGCCTTGCACGCGAAGCAGAAGCAATTGCTGAACGACCCCGCCTCGCCCGTGATGGGCAATCCCAAGGGTGACGTCACCCTGGTCGAGTTCTTCGATTACCGCTGCCCCTATTGCAAGATCGACGCGCCCAACGTCCAGGCGGCGATCCAGGCCGACCCGAAGCTGCGCGTGGTGATGAAGGAGTTCCCGATCCTGGGGCCCGATTCCGTCTTCGCCGCCAAGGTAGCACTGGTCGCGGCCAAGCACGGCAAATATGCCGAATTCCACAACGCCATGTTCGCGGCCAAGGGCCAGATCGACGAGAGCAAGATCATGGATGTGGCCCATTCGGTCGGGCTCGATCCGAAGAAGACGCGGGCCGAGATGAACGATCCCGCGATCGAAAAGCAGATCCAGGACAATCTTGAGCTGGCCAAGGCTGTGGGCGTCGAGGGCACGCCGGCCTTCGTCGCGGGCGACACGCTGCTGCCCGGCGCGGTGAGCCCGGAAGACCTGCACAAGCTCGTCGCCCAGGCGCGCGCCAAGGGTTGAGGATGGCGGCACCTCCCCTCGTCTCGCTGCGCGACGCCCTGCTGACCTTCGGCGGCCGGCCGACCTTCCGCGATGTCTCGGTCGCGGTGGCGCCGGGCGAACGCATCTGTCTGGTCGGTCGCAATGGCGGCGGCAAATCGACCCTGCTCAAGGTGCTGGCCGGTTTCATCGACCTCGATTCCGGCGAGCGCTTCGTGCAGCCGGGCACGCGGCTGGCCTATATGCCGCAGGATCCGGTCTTCGATCCGACCGAGACCATCGCCGCCCATGTCGCGGAGGGCCTGCCGCCTGGCGAGAGCCTGGAAACCAGCCGGCACAAAGTCGAAGCCATGCTGGCGGAGGTCGATCTCGAACCCGACCGGCTGCTCACCGGCCTGTCCGGCGGCGAAGGGCGCCGGGTATCGCTGGCGCGCATCTTCGTCGGCGAGCCGGACATATTGCTGCTCGACGAACCAACCAACCATCTCGACATCCCGGCGATCGAATGGCTGGAGGCGCGGTTGGCGGCCTATCGCGGCGCCGTGCTGATGATCAGCCATGACCGCGCCTTCCTCACGCGCCTGTCGCGCCGCACGCTGTGGCTCGACCGCGGCCGGCTCTACAGCACCAACCAGAGCTATGAGGGCTTCGATACCTGGTCCGAAGGCATCCTGGCTGCCGAGGCCGCCGAGGCCAACCGCCTCGACAAGAAGCTGGCCAGCGAGACCGTATGGATGCGCCAGGGCATCTCGGCCCGACGCACGCGCAATATGGGCCGGGTACGCGCCCTCCAGCAGCTGCGCCGCGATCGTGCCGAGCGCGTCAGCATCCGCTCGGCCAATCTGGGGGAGGCCAGCGCCATCGAGACCGGCGGTGCGCGGGTCGTCGAGATGCAGAACGTGTCGCTCGCCTTTCGCGCCGAGGATGGTACCGAAAAGCCGATCATCAATGGCTTCTCGACCCGCATCATGCGTGGCGACCGGGTCGGCATCGTCGGCCCGAACGGCGCCGGCAAATCGACTCTGCTCAAGCTGATGACCGGCGCTCTCAAGCCAGACAGCGGCACGATCAAGTTCGGCCAGAATATCGAGCCGGCCTATTTCGACCAGCATCGCGCCGGCCTCGACGCCGAAGCCTCGGTTCGGGACAATCTGACCGAGGGGCGTAGCGACATGGTGTTCGTGCGCGGCACGCCCCGGCACGTCAATTCCTACATGCGCGACTTCCTGTTCGAGGACCGACAGGCGCTCACCCCCGCCAAGGCGCTCTCGGGCGGCGAGCGCAACCGGCTGCTGCTGGCCAAGGTGCTGGCCCAGCCCTCGAACCTCATGATCCTGGACGAGCCGACCAACGACCTGGACATGGACACGCTGGATCTGCTCGAGGAAGTACTGGCCGATTACGACGGCACGTTGCTGCTGGTCAGCCATGACCGCGACTTCCTCGACCGGCTGGTCACCTCGGTCATCGCCGTCGAAGGCGATGGCGTCGTCGCGGAATATGTCGGCGGCTGGACCGACTATCGCCGCCAGCGCCCACAAGCCGGGCCCGCGAAGCCGGAGGCCAAGGCAGCGCTCAAGCCCGCCAAAACGGCCGAGCCGGCCAAGGAGCCCAGCAGGACCAAACGCCTCGGCTTCCGCGAGCAGCATGACCTGCAGCGGCTGCCGGCGCTGCTCGACAAGCTCGGCAGCGAAAAGGCGCATCTCGAGACATTGGTCGCCGATCCCACGCTCTACGCCAAGGACCGTGCCAAGTTCGAGACCGCCAGCCAACGGCTTGAGGCGCTGACGACCGAGATCGCCACCGCGGAGGATCGCTGGCTCGAATTGGAGATGCTGCGTGAAGCCGCCGAAGGCTGACATTCCGATCATCCGCGACACGCTGTTCCGCGACCATCCCTGGTTGGCCCCGCTCTGGCACGAGCGCCCCTCGCCCAATCACGGACCCCGCACCGGCGGCCATGCCATCGACATCCTGCTGCTGCACTACACCGGCATGAAGAACAGGGAATCCGCCCTCGACCGGCTATGCGACCCGGCGGCGGAGGTGAGCTGCCATTACCTCATCGATGAGGATGGCACGATCTGGAACCTGGTCGACGAGAACCGGCGCGCCTGGCATGCGGGCGAAGCCTTCTGGGCCGGGTCACGCGACATCAACAGCCGTTCGATCGGCATCGAGCTGGTCAACCCCGGCCATGAATACGGCTACCGCTCCTTCCCGGCGGCGCAGATGAACATCCTGGCCGAACTGGCCAAGGACATCATGGAGCGGCACCAGATTCCGCGGCAGCGGGTGCTCGGCCATTCCGACGTCGCCCCCCAGCGCAAGATGGATCCGGGCGAGTTGTTCGACTGGGCTTGGCTGGCCGCGCGCGGCATCGGCGTCTTCCCGTCCTTCGCCGCATCCGCGCCGGAGATCGAGCCCGGTCTGGCACTGGCCGAGATCGGCTATGAGATCGGCCATAATGGCCCCGACACGGGGACGATCATCGCCTTCCAGCGCCATTTCCTGGCCGACCGGCTGAGCGGCACGCTCGATACGGAAACCTGCCGGCGTATTGCGCAGGTGCACGCCGCAATGATGGGGCGAGTCGAAGAGCCGGAGCCGCTGAGTGATGGCGAGCCGCCTGAGGAAGACCCCTTCCCCGGTCGCTGAACGCCGCGAACTGTCACACCATTGTCTTGCGGTGTTGACGCGCCCTTGCGACCGGCCTAACCCTGGGGCCGGGCCAGATGGCCGGATGACCGCTGCCGTCCCTCGCGGCGGCAGAGGAAAGTCCGGGCTCCACGGAAGATACGGTGCCGGGTAACGCCCGGCGGGGGCGACCCTAGGGAAAGTGCCACAGAAAGCAAACCGCCCGCCGGCCGGATCTCGATCCGGCAGCAACGGCAGGTAAGGGTGAAAGGGTGCGGTAAGAGCGCACCGCGGTCCCGGTAACGGGAACGGCACGGTAAACCCCACCGGGAGCAAGACCAAGTAGGGATGGCAGCGGCCGCATCCTCGGATGCGATGCCGCAGGCGGATCTTTCGAGCCGTCATCCGGGTCGGTCGCGCGAGGCGCCTGGCGACAGGCGTCCCAGAGGAATGGTCATCCATGGCCCTTGGGCCAGGACAGAACCCGGCTTACAGGCCATCTGGCCCCTAAATTCGCATCTTCAGCGCCTTCACCCCCGAATTCGGGGCAAGGCCACGACAAACCATGGCCGGCCATGGGATGGCCCGCATATCGGGGCACCATCCCATGGGGAAATATGGGAAATGGTGCCGATAGCCACGCAAAAGGCGGCAACAACGCCTCGCTCGCTCTTCGGTTCCATGAACATTGATGGAACATGCAAATTATTTGGCAAGATCGGCTCATCAAAGGCCGAGTTCTTGAAATCCATTGTATTTGAGGGATTTAGCTTTGATCGCCGGCAGGGTTTTACACCCGATCATCATTGACGAACCAGGTTTACCCATGATATCCCATAAAAACCCATGGCGCGGGGTAATTTCCCATGGGCGACTCGCATTCAAACGTCTAACGGCCGCTGGGGCCGGATACCGCTGGGGGATCCCGTGGCACTGTTCCTGTCCACGTTCACGAACAAGGTCGACAAGAAAGGACGGGTCTCCGTGCCCGCTTCCTTCCGTCAGACCTTGGCGGGGCAGAGCTTCCACGGCGTCATCGTCATCCCTTCGCTGACCGTGAATGCGCTGGAATGCTCCGGCATGGACCGCATGGAAGACACCATGACCCGGCTCGACACGCTGGAGCCGCAATCCGAGCAGTACCGGGCGCTGATCAGCAGCTTCGCGGACGTGCAGCAGCTGGCCTTCGACCCCGAAGGCCGCATCGTCATCCCACGCGATCTGCTGGACGAGATCGGCATCGACGACACGGCTGCCTTCGTCGGCCAAGGCGCGACCTTCGAGATCTGGGAGCCGGAAGCGCACAAGCAGTACAAGGCGCGGGCCCGCGAGCTGGTGCGGGAAAAAGGCTATTCCCTGCCGCCGCGCGTACCAGGAAACGCCAAGTGAACGAGACGCAGCGCCATATCCCCGTCCTCCTGGACGATGTCGTGCTGGCCTTGGCGCCGCGCGCCGGACAGACCGTGCTGGACGGTACCTTCGGCCGCGGCGGCTATACCCGGGCATTGCTGGAGGCCGCTCCCTGCAGGGTGGTCGGCATCGACCGCGACCCCACGGCGATCGCCGCCGGCCGGACGCTGGCACCGCAATTCGGCGGCAGGCTGACCCTGGTCGAAGGCCGGTTCGGCGACATGATCGACCTCTTGGCCTCGGCCGGCATCAGCCGGATCGATGGCGTAACGCTCGATCTCGGCGTCTCCTCGCCGCAGCTCGACGACGCGGCGCGCGGTTTCTCCTTCCGTTTCGACGGTCCCCTGGACATGCGCATGGGCAGCGAAGGCCCCGACGCCGCCAGCGTCGTCAACACCCTGCCGGAAACGGAGCTGGCCAACATCATCTGGCGCTATGGCGAGGAGCGCATGTCGCGCCGGGTCGCCGGCGCCATCGTCGCCGCACGCCGCGAAGCCCTCATCGAGCGCACCTCGGAACTGGCCCAGATCGTGCGCCGCGTGGTGCCGGCATCGCGCGACGGCATCGACCCCGCGACCCGCACCTTCCAGGCGCTGCGCATCTATGTGAATGACGAGCTGGGCGAGCTCGATCGCGGCCTCGCCGCCGCCGAGAAACTGCTGCCCGAAGGCGGCCGGCTCGCCATCGTCTCCTTCCATTCGCTGGAGGACCGGGTGGTGAAGACCTTCCTGCGCGAGCGCTCGGACGCGGCGCCCCAAGGTTCCCGCCATCAGCCGGGCAGCAGCGCCAACCGCCGCGAGCCCAGCTTCCGCCTCATCGCCCGCAAGCCGGTGGTGCCGAGCGCCGCGGAGGCCGCGCGCAACCCGCGTGCCCGCTCCGCCAAGCTGCGCGTCGCCGAACGTACATCCGCCCCGGCCTGGGGCCCCGCATCTTCCGTCCATGCGGCCTTCGTCCAATGACGTTGGCCATGACGACAAGGAACCGGCCATGATCCGCCCGACCACCTTCATCGCTTTCGGCCTCGCCGCTGCCCTCGGCACCGGCATGTTCAAGGTGAAGTATTCGGTTCAAGCCGATGAACAGAAGCTGGTGGCCCTGCAGCAGCAGATGGTCGACGACCAGAACGCGCTGCATGTGCTGCACGCCGAATGGAGTTCCGAGACCCAGCCGCAACAACTGGGCGAGATGGCCGAACGGCACCTGAACCTGAAACCGGTGACCGGCCAGCAGCTTGCCAGCTTCGACAGCCTGCCGAAGCGCCCGAACGCACCGACCACGCCGGCAGCACCGAATGCCGCGGCCCCGCTCGTGGCCTCGATCGATCCGATCCAGGCGCTGGCAGCCCCCGTCGCCACCCCGGCCGCGAAATCGACGGCCAAGTCCAGCGCCGCGAAACCGGCCGGCCGGATCCGTGCTGCCAGCATCAAGCCTTTGAAGCCGGCGCGTGAGCGTACCGTTGTGGCGAGTGTCGGCGACAGCGCCGTCGACGCCGTGCTGGCCGCCATGCAGGGCAACCGCAGCGAGCCTTAAGGAGGGCGATCCGCCGTGAAGACCCCACCGCTCGACGACGACATCAATCCCTGCCGGCCACGCCACTTCAAACCGGCGATCGGCACCACGGCCCAAACCGACGGGTCGATGAAGCGGTCGCTGGATTTGAGCCGCGCCCGCCTGGTGACGACCGGGGCCGCCTTCGTGGCGGCTTTCTTCGTAATCAGCCTACGTCTGGTCGAGGTGACGGTCTTCGCCCGTCCCGACGTGGCGCTGAACCATCCGGAGATGGTCAAGCCCCTCGCCTTCAACCGCGCCGACATCGTCGACCGCAACGGTCAGGTGCTGGCGACGACGATCGAGACGGAATCGCTGTTCGCCGATACGCGGCATATCACCGATCCGCATGCCACCGCCGTGGCGCTGGCCAAGATACTGCCGGATTCCGACGAGCGCGACCTGGAGACGCGGCTGAAATCCGGCAAGGGCTTCATCTGGCTGCGTCGCCGCCTGCCGCCCACCGTGGTCAATGCCGTCAACCAGCTCGGCATCCCCGGCCTCAATTTCCAGCCTGAGGACCAGCGGGTCTATCCGCAGGGCAATCTTCTCGCCCATGTCGTGGGCTATACCGGTATCGACAATCACGGCCTGGCCGGCATCGAGCGCTCCTTCGATGCGGCGCTCATCAACAGCCGCCAGCCGTTGCAGCTGAGCATCGACCTCCGCCTGCAGGCGATCCTGCACGAGGAGGTGGGCAAGGCGATGGACGAGTTCCAGCCGCAGGGCGGCGCCGGCATCGTCATGAACATCAAGACGGGCGAAGTACTGGCGATGGTCTCGCTGCCGGATTTCGACCCGAACAACATGGACGCCGCGAAGCCGACCCAGATCTTCAACCGCGCCACGCTCGGCGTCTACGAGATGGGCTCGGTCTTCAAGCTGTTTAACACGGCGCTGGCCTTGGACAATCACAAGGCGACGCTGATGACCGAGTTCGACGTGACGCACCCGATCCATTATGCGGGCTTCACGATCCACGACTACGAACCGATGCACCATCCACTCTCGGTCGCCGAGATCTTCATGGTGTCGTCGAATATCGGCTCGGCCAAGATGGCGCTGGAGAGCGGCCCCGCGGCACAGAAGGCCTTCCTCGACCGCCTGGGCCTGCTGCGTCCGGCGACCATCGAGCTGCCCGAGGTCGGCATCCCCCACTATCCGAACCCGTGGACGGACCTGTCGACCATGACCGTGGCCTTCGGTCACGGCATTTCGGTCAGCCCCATGCAATATGCGGTGGCCGCGGCCGGGCTGGTCAATCACGGTGTCATGGTCCCGGCGACCTTCATCAAGCCGGCGCCGGGCACCGTACCGAAGGGCATCCGCGTCGCCACCGAGGACACCTCGCTGCAGCTGCGCAAGATCCTGCGCCTGGTCGTCACCAACGGCACCGGCAAGATGGCCAATGTCCCCGGCTACATGGTCGGCGGCAAGACCGGCACCGCCGAAAAGGCCGGCCTGCATGGCTATCAGCACCACCTGCTGCTGTCCTCGTTCCTTGGTATCTTCCCGATGAACGACCCGCAATTCCTGGTGCTGGTCATGCTGGACGAGCCGCATGGCACCAAGAAGACCTATGGCTTCGCCACCGCCGGCTGGAACGCGGCACCGACCGTCCAGCGCGTGATCGCGCGCATGGGACCGCTGGTCGACATGCATCCGATCGTCGAGACGGCGGCGATGCAGAGCGAGCTGGCCATCGCCATTCCAGACATGGGAAAGAAGATTGCGGCTGACTGACCTCACACGCGACCTCGTCCGGCTTCCGGACGACCGTGACCCGGAAATCTCCGGGTTGACGGCGGATTCGCGCGCGGTCACCGCCGGTTCGATCTTCGCCGCATTGCCCGGCGTCAAGCAGGATGGCCGGCAATTTGCGTCCGCTGCCGCGAAGGCCGGCGCCGCCGCGATCCTGACCGATGCGGAGGGTGCGGCCCGGATGGCCGGGCTCGGCCTGCCGATCCTGACGGCCGACAATCCCCGCCGGGCATTGGCCCTGATGGCGGCCCGGCTGCACGGCCCGCAGCCGCGCATTGTCGCCGCCGTCACCGGCACCAATGGCAAGACCTCGACCGCCTCCTTCCTACGACAGATCTGGGCTCACACCGGTCATGCCGCCGCCAGCCTCGGCACGCTCGGCCTCGAAGGCCCGGCGGGATTCGACCTGTCCCAGGCGTTTGGCATGACCGCCCCGGCCATGACCACGCCGGACCCGGTGTCGTTGCAGGTGCTGCTGGCGGCGCTGGCATCCCGGGGCATCAACCATACGGTGATGGAGGCGTCCAGCCACGGCCTCGACCAATACCGGCTGGACGGCGTGCGCGTCTCGGCCGCCGCCTTCACCAACATCACCCAGGATCACCTGGATTATCACGGCAGCATGGACCGGTACCTGGCGGCCAAGCTGCGCCTGTTCACCGATCTCCTGGCGCCGGGCGGCCAGGCCGTGATCAACGCCGACAGCCCCGCTTTCGATCAGGTCGCCGAGGCATCGCGCAAGGCCGGCCACGCCATCATCGACTTCGGCCTCAAGGGCAAGGCGCTCGCCCTTGCCGACCGTCATATGACATCCGACGGGCAGACCCTGGATCTCGAGGTGCTGGGCAAGCGGCACACCGTCGTCCTGCCGCTGGTCGGCGCCTTCCAGGCATCGAACGCGCTGGCGGCCCTGGGGCTGGCCGTCGCCACCGGCATCGCCGCCGATGCGGCCGTGGCGGCGCTGGCCCATCTTTCCGGGGTGCGCGGCCGGGTCGAGCGGGTCGTGACGCTGGATAACGGCGCATCGGTCTTCGTCGACTATGCCCACACGCCGGACGGGCTGGAAAAAGTACTGATGGCGCTGCGCCCGCATGCGGAGAATCGCCTGGTCGTGGTGTTCGGCGCCGGCGGCGACCGCGACCGCACCAAACGGCCACTGATGGGCCGGGTCGCGGCCAAGCTCGCCGACGAGGTCATCGTCACCGACGACAATCCACGCAGCGAGAATCCGGCGGCGATCCGCGCCGAGATCCTGGTGGGATGTCCCGATGCCACCGAGATCGGCGATCGCTCCAACGCCATCGCCGAGGCCATGGGCGGGCTCGAAGCCGGCGACCTGCTGGTCATCGCCGGCAAGGGTCATGAGCAGGGCCAGATCGTGGGTTCGGTCGTCCACCCCTTCGACGATGCCGAGGTCGCTCGGTCCGTGGCGCTGGGCCTCCACACGGGGGCGCGGATATGAGCGCGCTCTGGACCGGTCCCGAACTCATTGCCGCCGTCAGTGGTAAGGTTATGGGGGGCAAGACCGACGGCACCATCCCCGACATCTCCGGCGTCTCGATCGACAGCCGCAGCGTCAAGCCGGGCGATCTGTTCATCGCGCTCAAGGGCCCGAGCTTCGACGGCCATGATTTCGTCGTGCAGGCCCTGCAACAAGGCGCCGCGGCAGCCCTCGTCGCCACAGATATAAAGGACGCCGCCCCCATCGTCCGGGTTGCCGATACGCAGGTGGCGCTGGAGGATCTGGGCGCCGCATCCCGCGCGCGGCTCGAAGGGGCATCCATCGCCGTCACCGGCAGCGTCGGCAAGACCTCGACCAAGGAAATGCTGGCCGCGTGCTTCGGCGCGCTCGGTCCCACCCACGCCTCGGTCGGCAGCTTCAACAACCAATGGGGCGTGCCGCTGACGCTGGCGCGCATGCCGCGCGAGACGCGCTATGGCGTGTTCGAGATCGGCATGAATCATGCGGGCGAGATTGCCCTGCTCTCGCCACAAGCCAAGCCCAACATCGCGATCATCACGACTATCGAACCCGCACATATGGAATTCTTCGCCTCGCTGGAGGCAATCGCCGACGCCAAGGCGGAAATCTTCTTGGGCCAGGCGCCTGGTGCCGTCGCCATTCTCAATCGCGACAATGGCCAGTTCGCGCGCCTCGCCCGCGCTGCCGAAGCGCGCGACCTCGCCATCATCGATTTCGGGACGGCGAGCGGCGCCAAGGCCCGGCTTGTCTCGGCCGATGCCGCCGGAGACGGCATGGCAATCGCGGCCGAGATCGACGGCAAGCCGATTCGCTACCATCTCAGCCTCGCCGGCATGCACATGGCGATGAACAGCGTAGCGGCACTGGCCGCGGTCGCGGCGGCCGGCGGCGACGTGGCGCTGGCGGCTTCGGCGCTGGGCGACCTCGCCAGCCTGGCCGGCCGCGGCAAGCGCAGCCCGATCCATGTGGCGGGCGGCCAGGCGCTGCTGATCGACGAAAGCTACAATGCCAGCCCCGCCGCCATGCGCGCGGCGATCCGCGTGCTGGGCCTGACGCCGGTGAGCGGCCAGGGCCGCCGCATCGCCGTGCTGGGCGACATGCGCGAACTGGGCGAGCAGAGCCCGGCGCTCCATCGCCAGCTGGCCGAACCGCTTATCGAGGCCGGCATCGACCTCGTCTTCACCGTCGGTCCCCTGATGAAGGGCCTGGCCGAGACCCTGCCCACGCCCAAGCGCGGCGGCCATGCCGACACCGCGGCAGCATTGCTGCCCGATCTCGTGGCATCGCTGCGCGCCGGCGACGTCGTCACGGTCAAGGGCTCGCTTGGCACCCGCATGGCCGACATCGTCAAACCCTTGCTCGCAGCCACCTCACCTGTCGCTAAGGACGGCACATGTTGAACATTTTGGCGCCCATCGGCGCCCATTTCCATATCGCCGTGTTCAACCTGTTCCGCTACATCTCGTTCCGGACCGGCTGCGCCGCCATGACGGCGCTGATCATCAGCTTCATCGTCGGCCCGCGCCTGATCAAATGGCTGAAGATGAAGCAGGGCGAAGGCCAGCCGATCCGCACCGACGGCCCGATCGAGCATCTCGCCAAGAAGGGCACGCCCACCATGGGCGGCTTCCTGATCCTGCTGGCGCTGATCAGTTCGACCCTGCTCTGGGCCGATCTCGCGAACGGCTTCGTCTGGATCACGATTCTCGTGACGATCGGCTTCGGACTCGTCGGATTCGTCGACGATTACGCGAAATTGACCAAGCGCAGCTCGAAAGGGTTGTCCGGCCGCAAACGGCTGCTGGTCGAGTGCGCCATCACGCTCGTCGCTTCGATTGCGATTATCGCGCTGACCGGCGAAGGCCTGGGAACCAAGCTGGCCCTGCCTTTTCTCAAGAATGTGCTGATCGATATGGGCTGGCTGATGGTGCCCTTCGCCATGTTCGTGATGATCGGCGCATCCAATGCCGTCAATTTAACGGACGGGCTCGACGGGCTTGCGATCGTTCCGGCGATGATTGCTGCTGCATCTTTCGGATTGATCGCATATCTTGCGGGTAACCTCGTCTTTGCCAACTATTTGCAGATTCATCATGTCCCCGGAACGGGTGAGCTCGCTGTATTCTGTGGTGCGCTTGTGGGGGCCGGATTGGGCTTCCTATGGTTCAACGCGCCCCCGGCCATGGTCTTCATGGGCGATACCGGCTCGCTCGCCATCGGCGCGGCCCTCGGCACGATCAGCGTCATTACCAAGAACGAATTCGTGCTCGCCATCATCGGCGGCGTCTTCGTGCTGGAGACCGTTTCCGTGATCGTTCAGGTCGTAAGCTTCAAGACCACGGGCAAGCGCGTGTTCCGCATGGCGCCGATACACCATCATTTCGAGCGCAAGGGCTGGCACGAGCCGACCATCGTCATCCGTTTCTGGATCATCGCCGCGGTGCTGGCGATGATCGGCCTTTCATCACTCAAGCTGCGATGATTCAGGTGTCCCGATATAAGGACCGCACCGTTGCGGTTCTGGGCCTGGCAAAGTCGGGCCGGGTAGCGGCGCAAGCGCTGGCGGCGGCCGGCGCGCGCGTGCTCGCCTGGGACGATTCGGCCAAGACACGGGACAATTTCTCGATCCCCGGTGTTCAACTCGCCGATCTGATGCGGGCGGATGCCGGGCAATGGGCGGCACTGGTCATGAGCCCGGGCATTCCGCTGACCCATCCGGTTCCGCATCCGGTGGCGCTGCGCGCGCAGGCAGCGGGCGTGCCGGTCATCGGCGATATCGAACTGCTCTGGCAGGCGAATACCGGCGCCCGCTTCGTCGGCATCACCGGCACCAACGGCAAATCGACGACCACGGCGCTCATCGGCCATATCCTGTCGATAGCGAAGCAGCCGGTTGCCGTCGGCGGCAACCTCGGTACGCCGGTGCTGGAGCTGCCCCGGCTGGCCTCCGGCGGCACCTATGTCATCGAGATGAGCTCCTTCCAGCTCGACCTCATCGACGAGACCCGCTTCGCGGTGGCGCTGCTGCTGAACGTGACCCCCGACCATCTCGACCGCCACGGCGACATGGCAGGCTACGTCAAGGCGAAGCTGCGCATCTTCGCTCGCCAGGCCCAGGGCGACACCGCGATCGTCGGCGTCGACGATGATTATTGCCATGAGGTGGCCGATGGCCTCGCCGAGCGGCCCGCCACGCTGGTGCGCGTCTCCGTCGGCGGCGGCACCGCGCAGATCCGGGTCGAGGACGGTCGGCTGTTCGACGGTGAGAAGCTGGTGCTCGACCTCACCGACATCCCGACATTGCCGGGCCGGCACAATTGGCAGAACGCCGCCATGGCCTGTGCCGCGGCCAAGGCCATGGGGCTCGATGCCCAGACCATCGCCCAGGGCATCGCGACCTATCCGGGCCTGCCCCACCGGCAGGAACTGGTCGGCCAGTCGGGCGCGGTGCGCTTCATCAATGATTCAAAGGCTACCAACGCCGACGCCACGGCCAAGGCGCTCGATTGCTACGACAATATCCACTGGATTCTCGGCGGCAAGGCCAAGGCCGGCGGCATCGAAGCGCTGGCGCCCTGGTTCGGCCGTATCCGTCGCGCCTATCTGATCGGCGAGGCGGCGCTGGATTTCGCCCGTACGCTGAAGGGCAAGGTCGAGGTCGCGATGAGCGGCGACCTGGCGACGGCGCTGACCCAGGCGGCCGATGCGGCCAGCCATGACACCACCTGCCATGGTGGGGGCAAGGGCGCGGTGGTGCTGCTGTCGCCGGCCTGCGCCTCCTACGACCAATTCCCGAATTTCGAGGTGCGGGGTGACACCTTCCGCCATCTGGTCGGCGAGATGCTGACCAAAGGCGATCTGGACATGGGGGCGGCGTGATGGCGATCGCGCGTATCGATCAATCGATCATCGGACGGTGGTGGTGGACAGTCGACCGCTGGACCGTGGTCGCGATCATCATCCTGTGCGGCTTCGGCTCGATCATGATCTTCGCGGCCAGCCCAGCGGTCGCGACCCGCATCGGCGCCTCCAGCTTCTATTTCGTCAAGCACCAGCTGCTGCTGCTGCCGCTGACCATGCTGGTGATATTCGGCATCTCGCTGCAGAGCCCGCGCATGGTCCGGCGCACCGCGGCGATCACGCTGCTCCTATCCCTGGTCCTGCTGGCCGCGACCTTTGTCGTCGGCACCGAGATCAAGGGCGCCCGGCGCTGGGTGTCGCTGGCCGGCATCTCGATCCAGCCCTCGGAATTCGTGAAGCCGGCCTTCGCGGTGATCTGCGCCTGGCTGTTCGCCGAGCAGAAGAACCCGAATCGTCGTCTTCCGGGCAACGCCATCGCCATCGGCCTCTATCTTCTGATCGCCGCCATGCTGCTGAAGCAGCCGGATCTCGGTCAGACGGTCGTCATATCGACGATCTGGTTCGTGGAGTTCTTTCTGGCCGGTTTGCCGATCATCCTGGTGGGACTGGTGATGATGGCAGGCGCCGGCGGGCTGGTCGGGGCCTATTTCCTGTTCCCGCACGTCCATAGCCGCATCGACCGCTTCCTCAACCCGCAGAACGGCGATTCCTATCAGGTCACCCGATCGCTGGAGGCCTTCGCCAATGGCGGGCTGTGGGGCACCGGCCCCGGCGAGGGCACGGTGAAGAATTACCTGCCCGACGCCCATGCGGATTTCGTCTTTGCCGTCGCCGGCGAGGAATTCGGCCTCGTCGTCTGCCTGGCCGTGGTGGTGGTCTTCGCCTTCGTGGTGCTGCGCGGCCTGTCCCGCCTGCTATCGGAGCAGAACCTCTATGTCGTGCTGGCCGGCACCGGGCTGCTGGTCCAGTTCGGGTTGCAGGCAGTGATCAACATGGCCTCGACCCTGCACATGATCCCGACCAAGGGCATGACCCTGCCCTTCCTGTCCTATGGCGGTTCGTCGTTGCTGGCGCTGGGCGTGGGCACGGGCATGCTGCTGGCGCTGACCCGCAAGCGATACGGCGCGAGCGAGGGCCTATGACCGGCAATCTCGCCACAGCACGCCCTACACCCGTCAAGCCCGTCATCCTGACCGCGGGCGGCACCGGCGGCCATCTCTTCCCGGCCGAGGCGTTGGCGCGCGAGCTGATCGGGCGCGGCCGGTCCGTGGCGCTGGTCACCGATAGCCGCGCCGCCGCCTTCCCGGTCGAAGGCGTGCCGACCTATCGCGTGCCGGCCGGCCGTTTCGGCCGTGGCGTCGCCGCGAAGCTCAAAGGCGTGCTCGACCTGGGCGTGGGCGTGTTCAGCGCCCGGCGGCTGCTGAAGCGCCTCAAAGCCGGTGCGGTGGTGGGCTTCGGCGGCTACCCCTCGATGCCCGCCATGCTGGCGGCGAGCCGGCTGGGCCTGCCGACCATGATTCACGAGCAGAACGCCGTGCTGGGCCGCGCCAACAGGATGCTGGCACCGCGCGTCAACCGGGTGGCGACGCATTTCGCAACCGTCGAGGGGCTGCAGGCCAACGATCGCGGCAAGATCGCCCATACCGGCAACCCGGTGCGGCCGGCCATCGTGGCGCTGCGCACCCGCGACTATGTGGCCCTGGAACCAAACGGCCCGATCCGTCTGCTGGTCATCGGCGGCAGCCTGGGAGCGGCCATTCTGTCACGCGTGGTGCCGGCGGCACTGCTGGCGTTGCCGCCCGAGCTGCGCGGCCGTCTTACTGTCAGCCAGCAGGTCAGGGCCGAGGACATGGACAAGGTCGCGGCGACATATGCCGGCAGCGGCCTCGAGGTCGAGACGCAGCGATTCTTCACCGATATGCCGGAGCGCCTGGCCGCGGCCCATCTGGTGATTGCGCGCGCCGGCGGCTCGACCACGGCCGAGCTGGCGGTCTCCGGCCGCCCGGCGATCCTCATCCCCTACGCCGCCGCCATCGCCGACGAGCAGACGGCGAATGCCCGCCACCTGGTCCAGGCTGGCGGCGCCTGGCTCATGCCCGAACGCGAATTCACATCGGAAGCCCTGACGACATTGCTGTGCGAATTGCTGACCACGCCTGACACCCTCTCCCGTGCCGCCAATGCCGCCCGCAGCCTGGGCGAGCCCGAGGCTGCCAAGCATCTGGCCGACCTCGTCGAAGCGATCGAGCAGGAGGGTCGGGCATGAGGGCGCTCCCACTTTCCATCGGCACGATCCACTTCGTCGGCATCGGCGGCATCGGCATGAGCGGCATCGCCGAGATCCTGCATAATCTGGGCTATGGCGTGCAGGGCAGCGACGTGGCGGACAGCGCCAACACCCAGCGCCTGCGCGGGCTCGGCATCCCGGTCCATATCGGCCACAAGGCCGAGAACATCGACACGGCGCAGGTCGTCGTCGTCTCCTCGGCGATCAAATCCGAAAATCCGGAGCTGATCGCGGCGCGCCAGCGCATGCTGCCGGTGGTGCGCCGGGCCGAGATGCTGGGCGAGCTGATGCGGTTGAAGTGGTCGATCGCGGTCGCCGGCACCCACGGCAAGACCACGACCACCTCGATGATCGGCGCCATGCTGGACGCCGCGCATTTCGATCCCACCGTGATCAATGGCGGCATCATCAACGCCTATGGCACCAACGCGCGCCTGGGCGCGGGCGAATGGCTGGTCGCCGAAGCCGATGAGAGCGACGGCACCTTCGTCAAGTTGCCGGCGACCATCGGCATCGTCACCAACATCGACCCCGAGCATCTCGATTTCTATGGCGATTTCGACGCGGTGCAGGAGGCGTTCGAGAGCTTCATCGCCAATATCCCGTTCTATGGCTTCGCGGCGATGTGCATCGACCATCCGGTGGTCCAGGGCATGATCCCGCGCGTGCTCGACCGGCGCATCATCACCTATGGCTTCAGCCCTCAGGCCGATATCCGCGCGGTCAATGTCGAGATCGGGCCGGAGGGGGCACGCTACGACGTCGTCATCACCGATCGTGTCGGCAACAATTCGCGCACCATCCGCGACGTCCGCCTGCCGATGTTCGGGCACCACAATGTGCAGAACTCGCTGGCCGCCATCGTCGTCGGCAATGAGATGAGCGTCGAGGACGAGGTGCTGCGCACGGCACTCGCCAATTTCGGCGGGGTGAAGCGCCGCTTCACCAAGACCGGCACCTCGAACGGCATCACCGTGATCGACGATTACGGCCATCACCCGGTCGAGATCACTGCCGTCCTGAAGGCGGCACGCCAGGCGACGCGCGGCAATGTCATCGCCGTGGTCCAGCCGCACCGCTACAGCCGCGTGGCGCAGCTGTTCGAGGATTTCTGCCGCTGCTTCAACGATGCCGACGCCGTGCTGGTCGCGGACATCTACGCCGCCGGTGAGGCGCCGATCGAGAACATCAGCAAGGACGCGCTGGTCGCGGGCCTGCAGACCCATGGCCATCGCCATGTCCAGGCACTGCCGGATGCGGCCTCGCTGCCGGCGATCGTGCGCGACATGGCACGGCCGGGCGACCTGGTCGTATGCCTGGGCGCCGGCTCCATCACCCAATGGGCCAACGCGCTGCCGGGCAACCTCGACAAGCTTTACCAGGGAGGCCGCGCATGATGGCCGCTCCTGCCAAGCACCATCTGATCCATCGCCTGCCGCGTGTCCGCGGACGCATCACCGCGGACGCGCCGATCGGGCATCTGACCTGGTTCCGCGTCGGCGGCCCGGCCGAAGTGCTGTTCCGTCCGGCCGATACCCAGGATCTGACCGACTTCCTGTCCGCGAAGCCCGCGGACGTGCCGGTCACCGTGCTGGGCGTGGGCTCGAACCTCCTGATGCGCGATGGTGGCGTGCCGGGCGTGGTCATTCGCCTGGGCGCCCATTTCGCCGACATCGCGATCAAGGACGACGTGATATACACCGGCACCGGCGCGCTCGACGGCACGGTGGCGCTGACCGCGGCGGCGGCCAGCCTCGGCGGCCTCGAATTCCTCTCAGGGATACCCGGCACGATCGGCGGCGCATTGCGCATGAATGCCGGCGCCTACGGTGCCGAGATCAAGGACGCGCTGCTGGCGGTCACCGCCATCGACGGAAGCGGCCGGCACATCGAGATCACCGGCGCCGATCTCGGCATGAGCTACCGTCATTGCGAGGCGCCGGAGGATTGGATCTTCCTGCATGCGGTGCTGCAGGGAAGGCCCGAGGCCGGCGCCGTCATCGCCACCCGCATGGCCGAGATCCAGTCGCAGCGCAGCACGACCCAACCGGTCAAGTCGCGCACCGGCGGCTCGACCTTCGCCAACCCGATGGGCCAGACCCTGGCCGACGGCTCGCCCGCCCCCAAGGCATGGGAGCTGATCGACCGGGTCGGCGGGCGCGGCCTCAAGCGAGGCGGCGCCATGGTTTCGGAGCTGCACACCAATTTCCTCATCAACACGGGCGAAGCCACCGCCGCCGATCTCGAAGGCCTGGGTGAAGAGGTGCGTCGCCGGGTGTTCGAGCAGTTCGGCGTGACGCTGCACTGGGAGATCCGCCGCATCGGCCAGCCGGTCGCCAGCCTCAAGGAGGCCCACCGATGACGGAGAAGACGACGAAGCGCGTCGCCGTGCTGATGGGCGGCTGGTCGGCCGAGCGCGAGGTCTCGCTGTCCAGCGGGCGCGGCTGCGCCAAGGCGCTGGCGGAAGCGGGGTACGAGGTCACGACCATCGATGTCACGCGTGACATCAAGGCGCTGCTGGCGGCCCTTGCTCCTGCTACCGGGCCCAAGCCCGACGTCGTGTTCAACGCGCTGCACGGCCGCGGCGGCGAGGATGGCACGATCCAGGCGCTGCTCAACATGCTGGGCATCCCCTACACCCATTCGGGCCTGACCGCGTCGGCCGTCGCCATGGACAAGCCGATGGCGAAGCAGATCTTCGCCCAGGCCGGGCTGCCGGTACCCCAGGGCAAGCTCGTCGCACGCGACGCGGTGCTGGCCGGCGATCCGTTGCCGCGGCCCTATGTCGTGAAGCCGCCGAATGAGGGCTCCAGCGTCGGCGTGTTCATCCTGCGCGCGGGTGACAACCGCCCGTTGCTCGGCGCCGACAAGCTGCCGGAGACCGTGCTGGTCGAGCCCTTCATCCCAGGCCGCGAATTGACCGTCGCGGTGATGGGCGACCGGGCGCTCGGTGTGCTGGAGATCCGCGCCGCCCATGGCGGCTGGTACGATTACGAATCGAAATACGCCGTCGGCGGCTCGGAGCACATCTATCCGGCGCCGATTCACAAGACCGCCTATGACGAGGCCTGCGCCATCGCGCTGAAGGCGCATCAGGCGCTGGGCTGCCGGGGCGTGAGCCGCGCCGATCTGCGCTATGACGACACAGGCGGCGAGCCCGGCAAGCTCTATCTGCTCGAGGTCAACACCCAGCCTGGCATGACGCCGACATCGCTGGTGCCGGATTTCGCCCGTGCCCACGGCATTTCCTACGTCGACCTGGTCACCTGGCTCGTGGAGAACGCCGCATGGGACGCCTGACGCCCAGCTTCGACAGACAAGGCAAGGCGATCGCCGACGCGCCCGCGAAGGCTGCGGCCGGGGCTGGCCGCTTCTCGGCCGAGCGGCCGGCGGGCACCCGCTCCGCCCCTGCCCGGCGCAAGACTACCGAGCGTCGGCGCAAGCCGATGCCGAGCGCCGATTTCCTGCTGCTGAAGCGGCGCATCGCCCGCTGGCTGCCGCGTCATCCGCGCCGTATCCTCATCGGTGCCTTCGCCGCGCTGACGGTACTGGTGGTGACCCTGGTCGTGGCCGACCTGTCCGGCCGGCACTCGCGCATCGGCCGCGTGCTACTCGCCATGTCCGGCAAGATGGGCATGTCGGTGCATAACGTCCTGGTCGATGGGCGCGGCATGACGCCGGGAGTGGACATCCTGCGCGCGCTCGACGTCGGCCGCGGCACGCCGATCCTGGCGATCAATCCGCAAGAGGCCCGCAACCAACTCGAAGCCCTGCCCTGGGTCAGTGCCGCCACCGTCGAGCGCGAACTGCCCGACACGCTGCACATCACGCTGAAGGAACGCCGCCCTCTGGCGCTGTGGCAGTACCACGAGAAGATGTCGCTGATCGACAGCGAGGGCGTGGTGGTGACGACCGAGGATCTAGGCCGCTTCGCCAATCTGCTGTTGGTCGTCGGTGAGAAGGCCCCGGCGCATACCCAGACCTTCCTCTCCATGCTGGCGACGGCACCGGACCTGATGAAGCGGGTGACCTCCGGCGTCTGGGTCGGTGACCGGCGCTGGGACGTGCATTTCGACAATGGCGTAGTGGCACAACTGCCCGAGGAGCACGCCCGCGAAGCCTGTCTCCGGCTGGCCGCTATCCAGCGCAACCATGACATCCTGGGCCGCGACATCCAGCGCATCGACATGCGGCTGGGCGACCGGGTCGTGGTGCAGGAGAATCCACAGCCGGCCCCGCCCGACCCGAAGAAGGGCAAGGCGAAGACCGCCAAAGCGGGGACGAAGCCGACATGAAGAAACCCGGCGCTCGTCCCATAGGCGCGCTCATCGCCGCGCTCGACATCGGCACCACCAAGGTGTGCTGCTTCATCGCGCGCAACGAGGAGAAGGGGCCGCGCATCCTGGGCATCGGTCATCAGGTCTCACGCGGCGTGCGCAAGGGCCAGATCGTCGACATCGAAGGTGTCGCGACCTCGATCCTGAAGGCGACCCATGCGGCGGAGCAGATGGCCGGCACGACCATCTCGCATCTGGTGGTCAACCTGTCCGGCGGCTTCCCTGCCTCGCGCATCGTGCCGATCGAGATCACCATCGGCGGCCGCGAGGTCACCGACGGCGACATGCGCAAGGTGCTGAGCCAAGGCCACGCCCATAAGGAGCCGCCCGACCGGCAGATCGTCCATTCGATCCCGGTGGGCTTCTCGATCGACGGCAGCCGCGGCATCCGCGACCCGCGCGGCATGGCCGGTGACAAATTGGGCGTCAACATGCATGTCGTGTCGGCAGCGTCGGCCGCCGTGCGCAACCTGATGACCGCCGTCGGGCGCTGCCACCTGGAGATCGAGGGCGTCGTCGTCTCGCCCTATGCCGCGGGCCTGTCCGCGCTGGTCGACGACGAGAAGGATCTGGGCGCCACCGTCATCGACATGGGCGGCGGCACCACGACGATCGGCGTCTTCTACGACGGCGCCATCGTCTATGCCGATACCGTGCCGCTCGGCGGCGGTCACATCACGCATGACATCGCCCGTGGCCTCTCGACCCCCGTCGTCCATGCCGAGCGCATGAAGACGCTGCATGGCAACGCCATGTCCTCGCTTTCGGACGAGCGCGAGACGATCAGCGTGCCGCAGGTCGGCGACACCGATGAGGGCCATGTCTCGCAGGTGCCGAAATCGCACCTCATCCAGATCATCTCGCCCCGGGTCGAGGAGACCTTCGAGATGGTTCGCGACCGGCTCGAAGCCTCAGGCTTCGACAAGCTGGCCGGCCGCCAGGTCGTGCTGACCGGCGGCGCCAGCCAGTTGCCGGGCGTGCGCGAAATGGCCAGTGCCATCCTCGACAAGCAGGTTCGGCTCGGCCGCCCGATGCATGTGGCGGGCCTGGCCGAAGCGACTGGCGGTCCGGCCTTCGCCACCGCCGTGGGATTGCTGAATTTCGCCGCTCACGAGCGGCCGGAAAAACAGAAGAACCTTGCCGGTCCGGCCGAGCAGCCTTCGGGGCTGCTCGGCCGGGTCGGCAACTGGTTACGAGAAAATCTGTGAAACCGTCTTTCTACCCTCTACCCGGCCCCCCTCTGCCTGACAGAGCCCCGGGAACACCCAACGCCCTAGCAGCCAACGCCGCACAAGAAGGAGCCCGCCCATGACGATCAACCTCTCCATCCCCAAGGAATTCAGCGATCTGAAGCCCCGCATCATGGTGGTCGGCGTTGGTGGCGCCGGCGGCAATGCGGTCAACAACATGATTCGCGCCAATCTGGTCGGCTGCGAGTTCGTCGCCTGCAACACCGACGCGCAGGCGCTCCAGCATTCCCTCGCGGATCGCCGCATCCAGCTGGGCCAGGGCATCACCCGTGGCCTGGGTGCCGGCTCCCGCCCCGATGTCGGCCGGGCCGCTGCCGAGGAGGTCCTGGATGAGATCATGGAGCACATCCAGGGCGCCCATATGGTGTTCGTCACCGCCGGCATGGGCGGCGGTACCGGCACCGGCGCCGCGCCGGTCATCGCCAAGGCTGCGCGCGAGCACGGCATCCTGACCGTCGGCGTCGTCACCAAGCCGTTCCATTTCGAGGGCATGAACCGCATGCGCCTCGCGGAATCGGGCATCGACGAGATGCAGAAATTCGTCGACACGCTGCTGATCATCCCGAACCAGAACCTGTTCCGTGTCGCCAATGAGCGCACGACTCTGGTCGATGCCTTCAAGATGGCCGACGACGTGCTGCATTCCGGTGTGCGCGGCGTCACCGACCTCATGGTCATGCCCGGCATGATCAACCTCGACTTCGCCGACATCCGCTCGGTGATGAGCGAGATGGGCAAGGCGATGATGGGTACCGGCGAGGCGACCGGCGAGCGCCGCGCCATCGAGGCGGCCGAGGCGGCGATCTCCAACCCGCTGCTCGACGACGTGTCGATGAAGGGCGCCAAGGGCGTGCTGATCAACATCTCGGGCGGCAGCGACATGACGCTGTTCGAGGTCGACGAGGCCGCCAACCGCATCCGCGAGGAAGTCGATCCCGAGGCGAACATCATCTTCGGTTCGACCTTCGACGAGCGTCTCGACGGCGCCATCCGCATCTCGGTGGTCGCGACCGGCATCGATGCCGAATTGGCCGCCAAGGCGCCGCCGCTGTCCCAGGTCGCCGGCTCCGGCCCTGCCCGGCCGGTGCTGACCGTGGTCGAGACCGTCCAGTCGGCGGCTGCCCGCTCGGCCGAACCGGCGGCACTGTCCAGCTTCATCAACCCGCGTCAGCAGCAGGCGCCGGGCCAGGCTCCGGCCGCGTCTCCGGCGGCGGTGGCCGCGGCCGAGGCGGCGAAGGCCGAGGAACGCGGCCAGCTCGCCATGCCGATCAGCGCCCAGCAGGCGCCGCGACTAGCCGGCGAAGTGCAGAACGGCACTTTCATCCCGCCGCGTCCGCAGCCCAATATGGGCGCCGGCGGCGAGACCGACAGCCTGAACACGCTGCGGGCCGCCCCCGCCGCGCATGCCGGCCTGCGGCCCTCGCCCGATGCGCGCCCTGCCGAGGCACGCGGTCCCGCACGTCCGGCCGAGGCGCGCGGCCCGAGCCTGCTCCAGCGTATCATCGGCGCCGGCCGTTCCATCGCCCCGACGGCGGCCCAGCCGCAGGCGCCGGCCCATCACGGCCAGGCCTATCAGACACCGGCCCATCAAGGGCCTGCACATCCTGGACAGCCCGCCCTGCAGGGTCCTTCATTCTCGGCCGGCATGCCGCAGCAGCAGGCCCAGGCGCCGGCCCAGCCGACGGCTCCCGGTGCTGTGGCGCAGCCCCGGCTCGACCCGTCCGCCGGCTATGCCGCCAGCACGGGCCAGACCAGCGAGGCCGACTACCTGGACATCCCGGCCTTCCTGCGCCGCCAGGCGAACTGACGGCCAGGCTGACAACTTAATTATTCGAAGCGAAGGGCAGCCTGCACGGCTGCCCTTTTTCGTTGTCGCAACACAATACCGCAACTGCGAAGCCATCCTCATAAGCCATTGATATAAAATCACTATTCTCTGCCGCGAATTGCAACAATCGGTAATAAAGAGTGATTTCCCTCGCGCCTAACGAATCCCTAATTTACGGCCATCAAATCGCGTCCACGGGTTCTCGAGAGTTTCATGCGTAAAACCGGCACGTCCGTTCAGCACACGATCAAGTCCCCGATCTATTGCCGGGGCATCGGTCTGCATTCCGGCCGCGTCGTCACCATGACCCTGCGGCCGGCTGCGGTCGACAGCGGCATCGTGTTTCGTCGTGTCGATCTCGATCCCGTCGTCGATTTGCCGGCGCTGTGGTCGAACGCCATGGCCTCGCCGCTATGCACGACGCTGCGCAATGACGAGGGCGTGACCGTCTCGACCATTGAGCATCTGATGGCAGCGCTGCATGCCGGCGGCATCGACAACATCGTCGTCGAGCTGGACGCGGCCGAAGTGCCGATCCTCGACGGATCGGCCGACCCGTTTCTGTTCTTGATCGACTGCGCCGGCCCGATGGCCCAGACGCGCACGCGCCGCAGCATCGAGGTCCGCAAGACCATCCGCGTCGAGGCAGGTGAGTCCTGGGCCGAGATCACGCCGGACGCCCGCCTCTCGATCCAGTGCGACATCGATTTCGCCAGCCATGCCATCGGCCGGCAAAGCACCGACATCGTTGTCGCGGCCCAGGGTTTTCGCGACGAGATCGCCCGTGCCCGCACCTTCGGTTTCCTGCACGAAGTCGAGCAGATGCGCGCGGCGGGCCTCGCCCGTGGCGGCTCGCTCGATAACGCCATCGTCGTCGACGGCGACACGGTGCTGAACGAGGAAGGTCTGCGCTTCGACGATGAGTTCGTCCGGCACAAGACGCTCGACATCATCGGCGATCTCTATCTGGCCGGCGCACCGCTGCTGGGCCGGGTGCGCGCCCATCGTCCGAGCCACGCGCTGACCTATAAGCTACTCACCCAACTCTTCGCCGATGCCGAGGCTTGGCGCTATCATCCGGCGGTCGAGCTGGACGGCGAATCGGCCGACGATCAGCCGCTTTCCTGGGTCGAGCCGGTCGCGGCGCTTTCGGCTTAAGCCAAGTTTCTTGCGCTTTCCGACGGCGGCACGTCGCGTCGCTTGCCCCAAGCCCCGAATCTTGTGCTAAGAGACGGCATTCGACGGGCGCCGGGTTCGCCGGCCTCTTGCAGGGATTGTTCGACTCGCATGCTCAGATTCTGGTTCGGCCGAAGCTCCGACTCGGCCCGCTTGCCTTCAGCTTTGGCCCTTCTGGCCCTGACCGCGATCGCCCTCACCGGATGCGCCGGCAAGCCCGAGGACGATGATTCGAGCAAGCCGGTCGAAGTGATCTACAACGACGCCATGGATAAGATGGCGATCACCGATTACGTGACGGCGGCGCAGTATTTCGATGAGGTCGACCGGCTCTATCCCTATTCGGTCTGGGCGACCAAAGCCGAGCTGATGGAAATCTACGCCCAGTACCAGGCGAACAAGTATGACGACGCCATCGCGGCGGCCAATCATTACATCGCCCTGCATCCGGGCAACCGCGACACGGCCTATGCCTACTACCTGAAGGCCATCTGCTATTACGAGCAGATCACCGATATCGGCCGTGATCAGCAGACCACCCTCGACGCGCAGAACGCGCTGCAGGCGGTGATCGACCGTTATCCGGACAGCGAATATGCCCGCGACGCCCGCATCAAGCTGGACCTGACCCATGACCATCTGGCCGGCAAGGAGATGGAGATCGGGCGGTTCTATGAGGGCAAGAATCTCTACATCGCCGCGATCAACCGCTACGACCATGTGATCGCGAACTACCAGAACACCAGCCATGTGCCAGAAGCGCTGGGTCGTCTGGTCGAGAGTTATACCGCCCTCGGCTTGCCGCGCGAGGCGAAGCAGACCGCCGCCGTGCTGGGCTACAACTTCCCCTACAATCCCTGGTACCGCGACAGCTACAACCTGATCCAGAAGACCCAGAAGGGCCAGCCGTCCCAGGGGCCGGAGCTGAAGCAGCCGGGCCAGCCGTCGTCCAGCGGCCCGGGCTGGCTCAGCCGCACCTGGTCGTCGATCTTCTAAAAGACTGTGTCAGAGGCCGGTCTGGCGATCGTCAGACCGGCACTTCATATCCGGCGCGAAGCCCGGTATGGTCGGGGTACCCATTGACCTTTCCCGCGTGCCGATGCTGCTCAGCCTGACGATTCGTGATGTCGTGTTGATCGAGCGGCTCGATCTCGACCTGGCGCCACATCTCTCGGTGCTGACCGGCGAGACCGGCGCCGGCAAGTCGATCCTGCTCGACTCCCTGGGACTGGCGCTCGGCATGCGCGCCGAAACGGGGTTGGTGCGCCAGGGTGCGTCCCAGGCCGCCGTCACCGCCGCCTTCGATCTGGCCGCCGATCATCCCGCCCGCGAACTGCTCGCCGAACAGGGTATCGAGGCGGAGGATACGCTGACGCTGCGCCGCATCGTGACTGCCGAGGGCCGTTCCCGCGCCTTTGTCAACGACCAGCCGGCCAGCGTCGGGCTGCTCAAGCAGCTGGGTGCCATGCTGGTCGAGATCCAGGGCCAGTTCGAGCAATACGGACTGCTCGACCCGGCGACCCATCGCGACTTGCTCGATGCCTTCGCCGCCGACCCGGCCCCTGCCTTCGCCAATGCCGAGGCCCATCGCCAATGGCGCGGGGCCGCCGCCGAACTCGATCGGGCAGAGGCGACGCTGGCGCAGGCGCGCGCGGAAGAGGATTTCCTGCGCCATGCGTTGGCCGAGCTGGACGCGCTATCGCCCAAACCCGATGAAGAAACCTCTCTCGCCGAGACGCGCGCCCTGCTCATGCATCGCGCCCAGATCATCGAGTCGCTGTCGGCCGCGCTGGGGGAGATCGAGGGCGATCGCGGCGCGCTGCGCCAATTGAACACGACCGCGCGGCAATTGGAGAAGATCCGCGACAAGGCGGCCGGCCGGCTTGATACCGTGATATCCGCCGTCGAACGCAGCCTGATCGAGACGACCGAGGCAGCGGCATTGTTGGAAGCCGCCGCGCGCGATTTCGATGGCGGCGACGGCAATCTCGACCACGTCGAAGAAAGGCTGTTCGAGCTGCGCGCGCTCGCCCGCAAGCACCAGGTGACAGTGGACGAACTGCCGGCCCTGCATGAGGAGGTCGCCCGGCGCCTGGCCGCCATCGACCTCGGTGAAAGCGGCCTCGCCAGGCTGCGCCAGGCGGAACAGGCGGCGCGCGGCCGCTTCGTCAAGGCGGCCCAGGCGCTCTCGGCCCAACGCAAGGCTGCTGCGGCCAGGCTGGACAAGGCCGTGGCGGCCGAGTTGCCGCCGCTGAAGCTGGAACGCGCGCGCTTTGCCACCAGCCTCATCCCGCTGCCCGAGGCGCAATGGAATGAGGATGGGGCCGAGCGCGTCGCCTTCGAGGTCGCGACCAATCCGGGTTCGGCGCCTGGACCTTTGGGCAAGATCGCTTCGGGCGGCGAGCTGTCACGCTTCCTTCTGGCCTTGAAGCTGGTGCTGGCCCGCGTCTCGACCGTGCCGACCCTGGTCTTCGACGAGGTCGATAGCGGCATCGGCGGCGCGGTCGCGGCGGCCGTCGGCGAGCGGCTGCATCGTCTGGGCGCGGAAGTGCAGGTGCTGGTCGTCACCCACTCGCCCCAGGTGGCAGCACGGGGCCGGCATCACTGGCGGGTCGCCAAGCGCGCCAAGGGCAGCCATGTCGAGACCACCGTCGAACGCCTGGACACATCCCAACGGCGCGAAGAGATCGCCCGCATGCTAGCCGGCGCCGAAGTCACCGTCGAGGCGCGCGCCGCCGCCGAACAACTCCTGAGCCTGAACCCGACCCAGGATCTGCTGCTATGACCGCACCCACGTTGAAGTTCATCGACACGCCCGTAGACCAGATCGACGCCGAGACGGCACCCGAGGCGATCGCGGAGTTGCGCACGGCCGTGGCCTATCATAACGAGCGCTATCACGGCGCCGACGCGCCGGAAATCTCGGACGCCGAATACGACGGACTGTTCCGCCGGCTGCAGGGTCTGGAGACGCGCTTCCCGGAGCTTCTGACCGAGGATAGCCCCAGTCAGAAGGTGGGCTCGGCCCCGTCCAGCGGCTTCCGCAAGCTGCGCCACACGGTGCCGATGCTGTCGCTGGGCAATGCCTTCACCCGCGAGGATGTCGAGGATTTCCTGTCCGGCGTGCGCAACTTTCTGCATGAATGGCGCAGCGATCCGACTCTCAGGCTGGAATTCGTCGCCGAGCTCAAGATCGACGGGCTGTCCTGCAACCTGCGCTACGAACACCGCAAGCTGGTGCAGGCGGCGACGCGCGGCGACGGCGAGACCGGTGAGGATGTCACCGCCAATGTCCGCACCATCACGGACATTCCGCACCAATTGCCGGATGACGCGCCGGACGTGATCGAGATCCGCGGCGAGGTCTACATGACCGATGCCGATTTCCAGGCCATGAACGCCCGCCAGCAGGAGATGGGGGGCAAGGTCTTCGCCAATCCGCGCAACGCCGCGGCCGGCAGCCTGCGCCAGCTCGACCCCGCCATCACCGCCTCGCGCCCCTTGCGCTTCTTCGGCTATGCCTGGGGCGAAACCTCCGCGCCCTTGGGCAAGACCCAGACCGACTGCCGCAAGCGGCTGAAATCCTGGGGCTTCAAGCTCAATGAGCCGAGCCCGCTGGTCGGTTCGCTGGACGAGATGATGGCGTTCTACCAGGACATCCAGGTGAAGCGGCCGGATCTGGGCTTCTCCATCGACGGCCTGGTCTACAAGGTCGACCGGCTCGACCTGCAGCAGCGTCTGGGCTTCGTCGCGCGCGCGCCGCGCTGGGCCATCGCGCATAAATTCCCGCCCGAGCAGACGATGACCCGGCTGGAGGATATCGACATCCAGGTTGGCCGCACCGGCAAGCTGACGCCGGTCGCGCACCTCAAGCCGATCAATGTCGGCGGCGTCATGGTCGGCCGCGCGACCTTGCACAACGAGGACTACATCAAGGCCAAGGACATCCGCATCGGCGACATGGTGGTGATCCAGCGCGCCGGCGACGTCATCCCGCAGGTGGTCGAGATCGTGGCCAGGGAGCGGCCGGCCGATACCAAAGCGTACGAAATGCCGGACAAATGCCCGATCTGCGGCAGCGCCACCATGCGCCGCGAGGGCGAGGCCGCCTGGTACTGCACCGGCGGGCTGGTCTGCCCTGCCCAGGCGGTCGAGCATCTGAAGCATTTCGTCGCCCGCGACGCCTTCGACATCGAGGGGTTGGGGGCCAAGTCGATCGCGGAATTCTTCGAGGCGGGGCTGATCAAGGGGCCGGGCGACATCTTCCGCCTGAAAGACCATGCGCACGCGATCCAGGCCCGCGACGGCTGGGGCCCGCAGAGCACGCAGAAGCTGCTCGATGGTATCGACGCCCGGCGCCGGATCGGCCTCGACCGCTTCATCCTGGCGCTGGGCATTCCGCAGATCGGCCGCGAGACCGCCCGGCTGCTTGCCCGCCATTATGGCAGCCTGGCCAAGTTCCGCGAGGAGATGGCCCTCGCGCAGGACCCGGAGCACGAGGCCTGGGCACATCTCGTCGCCATCAACGGCATCGGCGAGAGCATGGCGCTCGACCTGGTCAAGTTCATGGCCGAGGCGCATAACACCACGGTCATCGACGATCTGGCCCATGAGCTCGATGTCCAGGACTTCATTGCGCCCAAGGCGAAGAGCGGCACGCCGCTCGACGGCAAGACGCTGGTCTTCACCGGCACGCTGACGGCGATGACCCGGCACGAGGCCAAGGCGCGTGCCGAAAGTGCCGGCGCCAAGGTGACCGGCAGCGTCTCGGCCAAGACCGACTATCTGGTGGCGGGGGCCGATGCCGGCTCCAAGGCGACCAAGGCGGCGGCGCTCGGCGTCACCGTCATGAGCGAGCAGGAATTCATCGACATGCTGGCGGGCCAAGGCGAAACGTGAGCCATCTCTTCTGCATCGGCCTGGGGTTTTCGGCCCAGGCGCTGGCCCGCCGGCTCAAGCCCCAAGGCTGGACCGTCACCGGCACCTGCCGCAGCGCCGATAGCCAGGCGGATCTCGCCGCCAAGGGCATCACCACCGCCATCGCCTCGCGCGAGGCGCCGCCCGCCGATGCCGACCGCGACCTCGCCGGTGTCAGCCATATCCTGATCTCGGTACCGCCGGACGCGTTGGGCGACCCGGCGCTCGACCTCTATGGCGCCGCCATCGCCCGGCGGCCGGACCTCGCCTGGCTCGGCTACCTCTCGACCACCGGCGTCTATGGCGATCGTCAAGGCGGCTGGGTCGATGAGGATTCCGATCTCACGCCTACCGGTATACGCGGCAAGCGGCGGCTGGCAGCCGAACACGGCTGGATCGATCTCGCGTCCAAGACCGGCATCCCGACGCATCTCTTCCGCCTGGCCGGCATCTACGGGCCCGGGCGCTCGGCGCTCGATACGGTCTGGCAGGGCCGCGCGCAGCGCGTGGTGAAACCGGGCCAGGTCTTCTCGCGCATCCATGTCGAGGACATCGCCACGGTATTGGCGGCCTCGATTGCCCATCCCGAACCCCTCGGCATCTACAATGTCTGCGACGATGATCCGGCGCCGCCGGCCGAGGTCATCGCCTATGCCTGTGATCTCCTGGGCGTCGAGCCGCCGCCGGAAGTGCCGTTCGAGGATGCCGAGCTCAGCCCCATGGCGCGCAGCTTCTATGACGACAATAAGCGCGTATCGAATGCTCGTATGAAAACGCGGCTGGGTGTGCGCCTGGCCTTTCCCAGCTATCGTAATGGTCTCGTCGCATTGAGGAAGGCGATCCTGCCCCCTTGAGTGATACCCAGTGACTGATACCCCATGACTGACGCCAGCGCCTCTATACGTCCGGTCGCCGATCGGCCGGAAGATTATCGCAGCCTCTACCCGATCCAGACCCGATTCGACGATCTCGACCCTCTCGGGCACATCAACAACATCGCCTTCGCCGTCTTCGCCGAAAGCGCCCGCATCGAGTGGGAACGCCAGCACATCAAGCCGCTGATGGCGCCCGGCCTCGATCTGGTCATGGCGCATCTGGAACTGGATTTCCTGCACGAGTTGCTCTGGCCGGGCGATGTCGAAATCGGCACGCGCCTCATCCGAGTCGGCACCTCGTCGCTCGCTTTCCGCCAGGCCCTGTTCCAGAACGGCCGGTGCTGCGCGCTGGTCCACCCGGTGCTGGCGCAGTTCGACCTCACGGCACGGCGGGCAACACCTTTCGCGTATGAGGCCCGGCAGCATTTCACGACGTTGGTCGAGATGGGTCAGCGGGGGGCGTAGGCCGCCGCTCCAGTCACCGCCGCCACCGCTTGGCCCAGCCTTTCGAGGTCGGCGGGGCTGGACAGCCGGTGGTCGCCATTCTTGACCAGGGTGACGGCGACGTCGCCCGAAGTGAGCGTCCGGGCCAGGCGCAGCGACAATTCCCAGGGCACGTCGTCGTCGCTGGTGCCGTGCAGCAGGCGCACCGGCACATCCAGCGCAATCGGCGATCCCAGCAGCAGGTGGCGGCGCCCATCCTCGATGAGCTTGCGGGTGATGACATAGCCTTCGTCGCCATAGGCCGAAGGCAGGACCACGCGACCGGTGTCGAGCAAGGTCCGGCGCGTCGCCTCGTCCATCTGCGCCCACATCAGGTCTTCCGTGAAATCGGGGGCCGGTGCGATGCCGACGAGGCCGGCCACCTGGTCGGGCCGTGCCAGTGCCGTCAACAGCATCAGCCAGCCGCCCATGCTGGATCCGACCAGGATCTGTGGACCTTCTGTAAGATTGTCGAGCACGGCAATGGCGTCCGACGCCCAGGTGCCGATCGAACCCTCCTCGAAACCGCCGGAGGAGGCGCCATGGCCCTGATAGTCGAATCGGATGTAATCCTGGCCACTGGCGGCGCAATATTCGGCGAGATAGGCCGCTTTGGAACCTGTCATGTCGGATTTGAAGCCGCCAAGGAACATGACGCCGGGCAACTTCGCCGGCCTGGCTGCTGGCATTCCGGCCACATCGCCGCCATCAGAGCTGGCTTCCGCAACATGGCTCTTGCCTGGCTGGCGATGGTAGGCGATTGAAACACCGTCACCCAATGCCATCCGAGCGGGGGTGAAAGCAGGATCTATCGCGTCGTTCATCATGGTTCCTCGTCACTACCAACTTCGGCCATACCATTATCGGGCCAGCCCGCCTATGACAGCACCTTTGCCATGACCGGATTCCCACTGACCGGCACTGGCCCGATACGCGAGACAAACATGCCTGCCAGCAGGCCGCCCACCGTTCTACAAGTTCTGCCGGCCCTGGTCACGGGCGGCGTCGAACGCGGCACGGTCGAGATCACCCACGCCCTGGTCCGCGCCGGCTGGCGCGCTGTCGTCGCCTCCAGCGGCGGCCCGATGGCGCATGAGGTCGAGCGTGCCGGCGGCGTACATGTGACCTTGCCCCTGAGATCCAAAAACCCCTTCACCATGCGGCGCAATGTCGGACGGCTGCGCCAGGTGATCGAGGATTACGAGGTGGACATCGTCCATGCCCGCTCGCGGGCGCCGGCCTGGAGCGCCTGGGCCGCGGCGCGGCGAAGCCGCCGCTTCTTCGTCACCACCTTCCATAACATCTATGGCGGCCAGACCGTCTGGAAGCGCTTCTACAATTCGGTGATGTCCAAGGGCGCGCGGGTCATCGCGATCTCGCGCTTCGTCGCCGAGCATGCGCACCGGGTCTATGGCGTCGGCCGCGATCGCTTACGCATCATCCATCGTGGCGTCGATCTCGTCCGCTTCGATCCCGAGGCGATCCACCCGTCGCGGCTCATCGCCCTCGCCAAGGAATGGCGCCTGGTCGACGGCGCGGGGGTGATCATGCTGCCGGCCCGGGTCACGCGCTGGAAAGGCCATATGGAGCTGCTCGACGCCGTGGCGCGGTTGAAGCGGCGCGACGTCCAGGTGCTGTTCGTCGGCAATGAGCAGCAGCGACCGGATTACCGACGCGAACTCGAGAGACGGGTGTCGATCCTGGGGCTGGACGGGCTGGTGCACATGGTCGGCAACTGCAGGGACATGCCGGCGGCCTATATGCTGGCCGATGTGGTCGTGCAGCCATCGACCGAGCCCGAGGGCTTCGGCCGTACCGCCGTCGAGGCCCAGGCCATGGGTCGACCGATGATCGCCACCGACCATGGCGGTGCGCGCGAGACGGTGTTTCCGGGCGAGACCGGCTGGCTGGTGCCGCCGGGCGATGTCCAGGCGCTGGCGCAGGCGCTGTCCGAGGCTCTCTCGCTCGACGCCGCCGCACGTATCGAACTCGCCCATCATTCCCGCGCGATCATGATCGCGCGTTTCGACAGCCAGTTGATGTGCGACGCGACGCTGGCGGTCTATTCGGAGCTGCTATTCCCCGACCAGGTCAACACCCTGCCCATCGACGGAACGGATTCGATGCCGCCCGCCGGAGCCGAGGGTTGAACGGCAGCCCCCAGGAACGGATCCTGGTCGTCAAGCTGGGGGCGCTTGGCGATGTCGTCCTGGCGCTGGGGCCGATGGCAGCGATCCGCCGGCACCATTCCCAGGCGCATATCGTGCTGCTGACGACACGGCCCTTCGCCGATCTCGGACGCGCCTGCCCCTTCGTCGACGAGGTCTGGGTCGATAGCCGCCCCTCGCTGATGAAATCGCCATGGGGCGTCTGGCGGCTGCGGCACAGGCTCGTCGCCGGGCGCTTCGACATGGTCTACGACCTGCAGACCTCGGACCGCTCGAGCTTCTATTTCCAGCTGATGTGGCCCCGTCGCCCGCAATGGTCCGGCATCGCACGCGGCGCCTCGCACCCGCACGACAATCCGCGCCGCGACTTCATGCACACCATCGACCGGCAGCGCGACCAGTTGGCTCGCGCCGGCATCGCCGACGTGCCGGCGCCGGACCTTTCCTGGCTGTCCGGCGACATATCGGGCCTGGGGCTGGACGAACGGCCCTTGCTGCTGCTGGTGCCGGGCGGCTCGGCGCATCGGCCGGAGAAGCGCTGGCCGGCCGGACGCTATGGCGAGTTGGCTGCGGCCTACCTCGCCCGCGACTGGCAGGTGGCGGTGCTGGGTTCGGGGCTTGAGGCCGATATCGCCGCCGAAATCCGCCGCATGGCGCCTGCGACACTCGACCTGGCCGGCCGGACCGGCTTCGGCGAGTTGGCGAGCCTCGGGCGCAAGGCCGCCCATGCGATCGGCAACGATACCGGCCCCATGCATATCCTGAGCGCCGCCGGCGCGCCCTCGACCGTGCTGTTCTCTTCGGCATCCGATCCCGATCTCACCCGGCCGGTCGGCCCCCGGGTCACCGTGTTGCGCCGGCAACGCTTGGCAGACCTCGCCATGGCCGAGGTTGCGGCCACGGTTGCGGCAGAGTAAATCTTCCCCTCTTCCTCCTTTACACGAGTTCAGGACCAAGACCTTGTCGCCCGAATCCGCCGCCTCGCATCCGATCACCCTGACGCTTCCCGACGGTGCCACGCGCACCTATGAGGCGCCGGTGACCGGTACCCAGGTCGCGGCCTCGATCGGCGCCGGCCTCGCCAAGGCGGCGCTCGCCATCAAGGTCGACGGCAAGCTGAAGGATCTGAGCCAGCCGATCCTGGACGATGCCAAGATCGCCATCATCACGCCGTCGAGCCCGGAAGGGCTGGAGCTGCTGCGCCACGACGCCGCCCATGTCATGGCCGATGCGGTGAAGGCGCTCTACCCCGACACGCAGGTCACAATCGGCCCGTCGATCGAGAATGGCTTCTATTACGATTTCGCTCGCGACACGCCGTTCACGCCGGACGATCTGGTCGCGATCGAAGCGAAGATGCGCGAGATCGTGAAGGCCGACCTGCCCTTCGTGCGCGAGGAATGGGACCGCGACGAGGCGGTCAAGTTCTTCAAGAGCATCGGCGAGGACTACAAGGCCGAGATCATCGCGGCGATCCCGTCGAACGAACCCTTGTCCATCTATCGCCAGGGCGAGTTCCTCGATCTCTGCCGCGGGCCCCATGCGCCGTCCACCGGCCGCATCGGCCAGGGCTTCAAGCTGATGAAGCTAGCCGGCGCCTATTGGCGTGGCGACAGCCGTAACGCCATGCTTCAGCGCATCTACGGCACGGCCTGGGCGACCGAGAAGGAGCTGCAGCAGTACCTGTTCCAGCTGGAAGAGGCCGAGAAGCGCGACCACCGGCGCCTCGGCCGCGAACTCGACCTGTTCCATCTGCAGGAAGAGGCTGCGGGCCAGGTGTTCTGGCACAAGAAGGGCTGGCGCCTCTATCGCACGATCGAGAACTATGTACGCCACCGCCTCGACGGCACCGGCTATGACGAGGTGAAGACGCCGCAGCTGGTCGACCAGTCGCTGTTCAAGGCGTCGGGCCACTGGGACATGTATGGTGACAACATGTTCAAGGTGGCGCTCGACCACGACGAAACCGGCAAGCCGCAGCGCCTGTTCGGCATCAAGCCGATGAACTGCCCCTGCCATGTGCAGATTTTCAAGCAGGGCTTGAAGAGCTATCGCGACCTGCCGTTGCGCATGGCCGAGTTCGGCTCCTGCCATCGCAACGAGGCCTCCGGTGCGCTTCACGGCATCATGCGCGTGCGCGCCTTCACCCAGGACGACGCGCATATCTTCTGCACGGAAGATCAGGTCACGGCCGAATCGGTCGCGTTCTGCGACCTGCTGCGCAGTGTCTACAAGGATTTCGGCTTCGAAGAAGTCAGCGTCAAATTCTCCGACCGGCCGGAAGTCCGCGCCGGCTCCGACGAGACCTGGGACCGGGCCGAGAGCGCGCTCCGCACGGCGGTCGAGGCCGCGGGCTTGCCCTATACGATGAATCCCGGCGAAGGCGCCTTCTATGGTCCGAAGCTGGAATTCGTGTTGCGCGACGCCATCGGCCGCGACTGGCAGTGCGGCACGCTGCAGGTCGATTTCGTGCTGCCGGAGCGCCTGGACGCCAGCTATATCGGCGAGGATGGCGCGCGCCATCGTCCGGTCATGCTGCACCGGGCGATTCTGGGCTCGCTGGAACGCTTCATCGGCATCCTGATCGAGCAGCATGCCGGCAAGCTGCCGATGTGGCTGGCACCGGTCCAAGGCGTGATCGCGACGATCACCTCGGACGCCGATGCTTACGCCGAGGAGGTACGTGCGGCCATGGCCGCTGCGGGCCTGCGGGTCGAAACGGATCTGCGCAACGAGAAAATCAACCTCAAGGTGCGCGAGCACAGCCTGGCCAAAGTGCCGGTAATGCTGGTCGTCGGCCGCAAGGAAGCTGAAAATCGTACGGTCGCGCTGCGCCGACTGGGTGGTCAGCAGCAGGAAATCATTGCACTTGCCGAAGCAATCAATAAATTAACAATAGAGGCGGCAGTACCTTCGTGCTGAAGTCATACGCTTCGAGAGTGACAACCATCCCCTGGACAGGGTTCGCCATCGGCTTCGGAACGCCTCCGACCCGGTGGTTGAGGTCGTTCAGAACCAAAGGAGACGTTACATAGTCAGGCCCCCGCAAAACCTCAGCCCGCCGCGCGACGGCCCCCGGGTCAATGAGGAAATCAACAATCTGAAAATCCGTCTGATCAACGAGAACGGCGATATGATCGGCGTCGTCAACCGCAACGAAGCGTTGCAGATGGCGGCCGATGCTGGTCTTGATCTGGTCGAAGTCGCCGCCCAGGCTGATCCGCCCGTTTGCAAAATCCTCGATTACGGCAAGTTCAAATACGAGGAGCAGAAGAAGAAGAACGAGGCGCGCAAGAAGCAGAAGATCATCGAGGTCAAGGAGAT
Organism: Allostellaceae bacterium; assembly: GCA_035491935.1. Taxonomy (GTDB): domain Bacteria; phylum Pseudomonadota; class Alphaproteobacteria; order ATCC43930; family CGMCC-115725; genus DATJJW01. Next base: position 65,514 of record DATJJW010000187.1, read on the forward strand.
CAAGCTGCGCCCGGGCATCGACGAGCATGACTACGAGGTCAAGCGCCGCAACATGGTCAAATTCGTCGAGGAAGGCGACAAGGTGAAGGTCACCATGCGCTTCCGCGGTCGCGAACTGGCGCATCAGGAACTCGGCATGAACGTGCTGGTCCGCGTGCGCGACGATCTGGACGAGATCGCCAAGGTCGAACAGGCCCCCAAGATGGAAGGCCGCCAGATGGTCATGGTGCTGACGCCCCGTTGATTGGGCACGTCACGCCGCCAATCGAAGACCCGGAAGGCTTCCCGCCTTCCGGGTCTTGGCTTTTCTAGCCGTTCGCTATCCGCCTAGCTGGCCGCACCGGTGAGCCCGTCGATCGCCTGCCGGAAGGCCGGCTTGTCGAGCATGCGGTCGATCGTCCGGCTAAGCACGGTATCCGACATGACCAGGAGGTCGTTGATATCGGCGAAGACGCCTGTCTGGAAGAATTTCTCGTCCGAGACGCTGTCGACCGCCGTATCCTCGTAAACAGTTTTGCCTGCGGCATTGACCACGTCCATCGTGAAATCGAGGCGCGCCGTACGGCCGATGATCATATCGGCATCCATCTTATGGACCGTCAGCACGAGACGGAACGGTGCATGCCCATCAGCTGCCAGCATGCCCCGCTGACGAAGCCCCTCGGCAAAGGCAGCAGCCACCTCTTCCGAAACCGGGCTTGCGGTGTCCAATGTCTTTAACGGATTGCCGAAACCGCCCATGACGGTGGCGAGACGTGTCGGCTCTTCCTTGCGCCTATCGACGGCACTGACACCGCTGATGGTCGACTGGGCGACGGGCACGATCGCGGTGGAAGGCGTATATTTCAGCGACGAGACGGAGTTGCTGCAGGCGGCGAGTGAAAGACTGAACGCGAGAATGAGCAGACGCTTCATGAAGGAGCTCCCAGTAGACTTATGTTGTTTGATCACGCGGGCTGGGGAGCCTCGTGCCAAAGAGGTTAAAATTCAACCTGTACGCAAATAAATCTGCCGATAGTCTGCGACTGCGGCCATCCCTACATATCTTCACGTGTTTACGCATGATGCCCGTTGGAGTTCGTGATGCCGCATCTTCTGATCCTCGTCGTCGTGGCGAGTTGCCTATGGACCTTATGGTCGCTCTACCTCGACCGGCGGCAGATGGGCCATGTCGCGGCCCATCGCGGGGCCGTGCCCGCGGACTTCCAGGGCCATGTGAGCCTGGAGGAGCACCGCAAGGCCGCCGACTACACGGTGACGCGGGTACGCCTTGGCGTCGTACGCGAGATTGTCGGGCTGGCGGTCAGCTTCGTCCTCTTATTCTGGGGCTATGACCGGCTGGCGGCGCTGAGCTTTGGGCTGCCCGCCCCCTGGCACGATGTGGTGCTGGTGGCCCTGGCCTATGCGGTGAACCAGATCGTGGCCCTGCCCTTTTCGGCCTATGGCGATTTCGTCGTCGAGGCGCGGTTCGGCTTCAACAAGAAGACGCCCGCCCTGTTCATCCTCGACATCATCAAGCAGAACGTCATCGCCGCCGTGATCGGCCTGCCGCTGTTGCTGGCGCTGTTCTGGGTCATGAGCCATGCCTCGGGCCTATGGTGGCTCTATGCCTGGGTCGGGGCCGTCTGCCTGATGGTAGCACTACCGCCGATCTACACGACGGTGATCGCGCCCCTGTTCAATAAATTCGTGCCGCTGGCCGATGCCGGCTTGAAGGCGCGCATCGAGAGGCTCATGGAACGCTGCGGCTTCCAGGCCGCCGGTCTTTTCGTCATGGACGCGTCCAGGCGCAGCGCCCATGGCAACGCCTATTTCTCGGGCTTCGGCCGTACCAAGCGTATCGTGCTGTTCGACACGCTGATCGCCTCGCAATCGCCTGACGAGATCGAGGCGGTGCTGGCTCACGAGCTCGGCCACTTCAAGTATCGTCATGTCATCTACGGGCTGATGCGGGGGGCGGCCTATATGTTCCTGGCGCTG
>DATJJW010000188.1:0-4227 GCA_035491935.1 Allostellaceae bacterium
CCGCGACCCGGTTCGATGCCGTGGTGCTTGATCTCATGCTGCCCGATGGCTCCGGCCTCGACATCCTGAACGAGCTGCGCGACCGGGGCGACACGACGCCCGTGCTGATGCTTACCGCCCGCGATGCCGTGGCCGAGCGGATCGCCGGGCTCGACAGCGGCGCCGACGATTATCTCGGCAAGCCCTTCGATCTCGACGAGGTCGCGGCCAGGTTGCGTGCCATGGGCCGGCGCTCCAAGGGGCGGGCGGCGCCCTTGCTGGAGCATGGCGGCATTCTGCTCGACCCCGCGCGCCGCACCGTGCATGTCGAGGGTAACCGCGTCACGGTGTCGCGCCGCGAATTCTCCATCCTGGAGGCGCTGATGGAGCGGCCGGAGATGGTACAATCCAAGGACCAGCTCGAAGCCCGGCTCTATGGCTGGCAGGAGGATATCGAGAGCAACGCCGTGGAAGTGCATATCCATCATTTGCGTGCCAAGATCGGCCGCAACGCCATCGAGACGGTACGCGGCATCGGTTATCGTATGCGCAGCCCCGATGAGTTGAGAGTCGAGGAGCGGAAGCCCGACGAACGAAAGGATGGACGATGAGGCGGCGACCGGCCGGTCCAGCCGACACCGCCCCCGCTGACGAGAGTGGGGTGGAAGTGACGCACGCTATGCGTTCGCTACGCCTGCGCCTGTTCACCCTGCTGGTGGCGGCGACCCTCGCGCTGTGGCTCTGCGCCGGTCTGTGGGTCACGATCGGCACGCGCCAGGATTTGCGCCATGTGCTGGACATCCGGCTCATCGCCATGGCGACGGTCATCGACTCGCTCACCGCCGGCGGCAAGCTGACGCTTTCGGCCGACCCGTCGGAGCCGGCCGCCCAGCTGCCCGATCTCGACATGGATCAGGTGCCGTATCTGAGACGGCATTCGGCCCAAGTCTGGACGCTGGACGGCAGGCTGATCGCAGTGACGAACGGCGCCCCGTCCAAGCCCATGACCAGCCTGAAGCAGGGGCTGACGGACAATGTCATCAATGGCGAGGATTGGCGCGTCTACGCCCTGACCGATGCCAAGCGCGGCATCCGCGTGCTGGTTGGCGACCACGTCAACCACGAGGGGCGGTTCATCTGGAACATTCTGCGCGCGTTGATCCTGCCGGGCGCCATCATCCTGCCGGTGCTGGCGCTGCTCATCTGGATCAGCGTCGGGCGTGGCCTGCGTCCGCTGCGTCGGATCACCGACGCGTTGTCGCGGCGCGACGGCGACGATTTCTCCGCCCTCCGCGTCGGCGAGGTGCCGCAGGAGATCGCACCGGTCGTGGCATCGCTGAACGGCTTGTTCCGCAAGCTGGCCGCCGCGCGCGACCACGAGCGCAGCCTGACCGCCTTCGCCGCCCATGAGCTGCGTACGCCGCTGGCCGGCTTACGCACCCAGGCGCAGATCGCCTTGGCAGCGCCCGACCAGAAGACGCGCGACGGCGCCTTGCGCCAGACCCTGCTGGCGGTCGACCGCATGACCCGGATGGTGCGCCAGTTGCTGGCGTTGGCCCGGCTCGATGCCGCGGTCGATTCCCGGCGCGACGAATGGCTGGTCATCGGCGCCGGGATCGAGGAGATCGCAGAGGAGCTGGAGGCGCAAGGCAGTGCTGTCGCCGCCCAGCTCGATATCGCGTCCGAGCTCTATGATTACGCGCTGCATATCGACCGGGATGTCTTTCGGCTGGTCGTGCGTAACCTGATGGAGAATGCCATTCAACACACCCCGCCGACCGGCAAGGTGCGCTGGCGCCTCGAGCGGGACGGCAACGAGGGCGCGCTGCTCGTCGAGGATGACGGACCCGGCATCCCGGCCGAGGAGCTGGGGCTGGTTACCGAGCGCTTCTATCGCGGCCGGCACAAGACGCAGATCGGCAGCGGGCTGGGTTTGGCCATGGTCGATCTCTCGCTGCGGCAGAACGGCGCACGGCTCCGGCTCAAGAACCGGGAGGACCGTTCCGGCCTGTTGGCCGGGATCGTCGTTGCGAACGACCGGTTGCGGCTGGAGGCCGAATGGGTGCCGGGTGAACACCTGATGCCCCAGATGGCCAGCGGCCGATAACGCCGGGCCGCCCTCCGCCGCAGGCGCGCGGGAATACGGGGCTGGACAAGCGCTGCCCCGGCCCCAACATGCAAGGACCTTCCCCTCGATCACCAGGACGATCCGATGCCTTATCCCGTGGCGCTCGCCCCCGGCCATGTCGCTGTCATCACCGGAGCCGCCAGCGGCATCGGTCTTGCCGTCGCCGAACGTCTGGCGGCGCTGGGCATGAAGCTGGCGCTGGTCGACACGGATGCGGATGGGCTCGGTCGTGCCCGGGTGGCGCTGGAGAAGGCGCATCGCGACACCCGTGTGCTGTCGACGGTTTGTGACGTCGCCGACCGTGCCGCGGTCGAGGCATTCGCGGCCGAGGTCGCCCGGCATTTCGGCAGCGTCGATTTCCTGATGTGCAATGCCGGCATCGAGGGCGGCGGCAAGGGCGTGCTGGGCGATTTCGATGTCTGGCGCCGTATCGTCGAGATCAATCTCTGGGGCACGATCCACGTGCTCCAGACCTTCGTGCCGTCCATGGTCGAGCGCGGTCGCGCCGGCTCGATCGTCGTCACCGGTTCGAAACAGGGCATTACCTGCCCGCCCGGCAACACGCCGTACAACGTGTCGAAATCGGCGCTCAAGACCACGACGGAGGCGCTGGCGCATGAGTTGCGCAACATCAAGGGCTGCCGCCTAACCGTGCATCTGCTGATTCCCGGCTACACCTATACCGGGCTCGCGAAGAAGCGCGGCGTTGCCGAGAAGCCGGAGGGCGCCTGGGAGGCGTCGCAGGTTGTCGACCTCATGATCGAACGCATGGCCGAGGGGGATTTCTACATCCTCTGCCCCGACAATGAGACGACGCGGGCGATGGACGAGAAGCGCATGGCCTGGACCATGGGCGACATCATCGAGAACCGTCCGCCGCTGTCGCGCTGGCACCCGAACTACAAGAAGGCTTTTGCCGACTATATGAAGGGTTAGCCGATCCGGCTGGTGGCGCGGCCGCTGTTCCGGATCGTGGCGGAAAGATCGCCCCAGCCATAGGCGAGGGAGGCGATGCGTGCCTGGCCGATTTCCATGGCCTGGTGCGCGACGGGCTTGCCGCCGAGCCGCTCGTAGAAGAAACGCGACGGGTTGGCATCCAGAACCCAGAGCAGGGCCGTGCGATGGCCGGCATGGACCAGCCGGTCGAACAGATTGAGCAGGATGTGGCGGCCGAGGCCTTGGTTCTGGTGTTCCGGCCCGACATAGAGCGAGAAGATCTCGCCACCGTAATCGAAGTTGTTGTCGCGCTGCGGACCGCAGCTGCCGAAGCCAAGCACCGTGCCGTCGCGCTCGCAGGCCACCATGGCGTCGCCCGGACGCCTGGCGATGAAGCGCGACCAGAACAACTCCCGCCGGTGGGTCGACAGACCAGTCAGCAATTGGTCCGGCAGCAATCCGGCATAGGCGGTCCGCCACGTCTCGACATCGATCCGGGCGATCGCATCGACATCGCTGGTCATGGCTGGTCTGATCATCGGCATGAGGACCTGCTTCCTTCGCGGTTGCAGCATAGATGATAGGCATGCCTTGGGCGGTTTGTCCCGCTTCTCTTTACATAAATCTGACAAAAATTTTCTTTGTGTATCGTTGATAATTCAACACAAAAATCTTGTTGTGAAAAGTGGGGAAAACTCGCCAGAAATTGGGACCGGAGTGGTCTGTTTCGTGCAGTTCCGGGCGGCTTGCGGCATGACGAAACGGAGCCGGACGGCCCCCGCCGGTCCACCTGCGATGCGACTCGACAGCAGTCCATCGATTCGGTTGATCGGTTGCAGTGCAAAAATCAATCAGGGCCCATGGACGCCATTCCTCCCCCACAGGCCGGCGCTGGCAGCCGATTGATGATGGTGTAGGATACCGTCCGTCTAGAACGACATCCAAATGACAGGGAAGGGAAGGCAGTATCATGAATGCCGGTACCGGCGGCGGGGCGGGGCTCAAGCTTCGTCTGACCGCCATTCGCTACGCAGCGCGCGACACGCATCTTTTCGAATTCGCCCGCGAGGATGGTGGCCCGTTGCCGCCGGCGACGCCGGGTTCGCATATCGATCTGGCCCTGCCCAATGGCATGGTGCGGCAATATTCGCTGGTCTATGCCGCGGCCGCGCCGCGCAGCTATA
>DATJJW010000189.1:0-42613 GCA_035491935.1 Allostellaceae bacterium
GGCCGGCTACAAGGTCGCCGCCAATTACGCCGCCAATGACGCGGCCGCCAAGGCGTTCAGCGACGCGGAAGGGATTCCTGTCTATAAATTCGACGTCGCCGACTTCGCCTCGGTGAAGACGGGCATCGACAAGATCACCGCCGATCTGGGGCCCATCGAGGTGCTGGTCAACAATGCCGGCATCACCCGCGATACGACCGCCCACCGCATGAACACCGACCAGTGGGAGGACGTCATCCGCACCAACCTGGGGTCGTGCTTTAATACGGTACGCTGCGTGATCGACGGCATGCGCGAGCGGAGTTTCGGCCGGATCGTCAATATCGGCTCGATCAACGGCCAGGCCGGCCAGTACGGCCAGGTCAACTATGCCGCCGCCAAGTCGGGCATCCACGGCTTCACCAAGGCCTTGGCGCAGGAAGGTGCCGCCAAGGGCGTCACCGTCAACGCCATCGCGCCGGGCTATGTCGACAGCGACATGGTGCGCGCGGTGCCGGCCAATGTGCTGGAGAAGATCATTGCCAAGATCCCCGTCGGCCGTCTGGGCAAGCCGGAGGAAATCGCGCGCGGCGTGCTGTTCCTGGTCGGCGACGAGGCGGGCTTCATCACCGGCTCGACCCTGTCGATCAATGGCGGCCAGCACATGTATTAAGGCGGGGTTGAAAGGGAACATCCGGCCCGCAAGGCTGGTTTCCACTTCTTCCTATTGCCTTGGAGGCCGATAGGACCCGATCATGAGAGTCGGTGGGGCGATTCCCGCCCCACCGGCTTTTTCGTTGCGCGACGTCTCGATGGTTGCTCCCTCCACGACAGCAGCGGCACGGCATAAGGCGACCCTTGTCGGCGCGCTGGCCTTGCTGCTCTGGTCGGCATTGAGCCTGTTGACGACCATGGCGGGACCGATTCCGCCCTTCCAGCTGGTATCCATGACCTTCCTGGTCGGCGGACTCGCCGGCCTCGCTACCTGGGGCCGGCAGACGCCCCGGATCCTCGGCGATCTGCTGCGCCATCCCGGCGTCTGGCCGGTCGGCGTCGGCGGGCTGTTTGGCTATCACTTCCTCTATTTCCTCGCCCTCGGCCATGCACCGGCGGTCGAGGCGACCCTGCTCAACTATCTTTGGCCGCTGCTGATCGTGCTGTTTTCGGGGTTGCTGCCCGGCGAGCGGCTGCGCTGGTGGCATATCGCCGGCACGCTGATCGGGCTGGCCGGCCTGGTCTTCATGGTGCTGGCGCGCCCCAATGGCCAGATATCCGGCACCGGACTGACCCTCGACCCGCGCTACATTCCGGGCTATGCCGCAGCCCTGGGTGCCGCCGTCTTCTGGGCCAGCTATTCGGTGATCAGCCGGCGCTTCGCCGCGGTGCCGACCGAGGCGGTGGCGGCGTTTTGTCTGGCGACATCCTTTTTGGCATGCCTCTGCCACCTGGCCTTCGAGCACACCGTCTGGCCGGCATCGCCGACCGCCTGGGGTGCGGTGCTGGCGCTGGGCCTGGGTCCTGTGGGCCTGGCCTTCTATGCCTGGGACCATGGCGTGAAGCGCGGCAACATCACGACATTGGGCGGGCTTTCCTATGCCACGCCGCTGATGTCGACCCTGCTGCTGATCCTGGCCGGCCGTGCCGACGCGACGCCGGCCATCGCGGTCGCCTGCTGCGCCATCGTCGGCGGCGCGCTGCTGGCCGCACGTGATCTGTGGCAGCGCAAGGCGCCCGAGGCGGCGTTGCCCGAAAGCGGCCCGACATGAGCGTGGGGCCGACATGACCGATTTCTCCAACCGCTACGCGGCCAAGCAGAACGTCATCACCCGCGATACACTGCTCTCGGATGAGTTCTTCAAGCAGGCGAGTGCCGCCATGGGCGAGAAGGGCTGGAGCGCGGCGGAACTCGACGCCTCGCTGGCCGCAGCCTTGGCCGCCCGTCCCAAGACGCCGGCCGCCGCAGAGGATGTCTGGCTGTTCGGCTATGGCTCGCTGATCTGGAACCCGGCCTTCCATTTCGCCGACCGGCGCATCGCGCGGCTTCATGGCTGGCACCGGCGCTTCTGCCTGTGGACCGAGATGGGCCGCGGCAGTCCGGGAGCACCGGGCCTGGTGCTGGGCCTCAAGAGCGGTGGCTCCTGCATCGGCATGGCCTTCCGCATTCCGGCGGCCGAAGCCGAGACCGAGCTGGCACTGGTTTGGCGGCGCGAGATGCTGCACGGCTCCTACCTGCCACGCTGGGTCACGATCGATTGCACCGATTTGGGCTCGGTGCCGGCATTGACCTTCGTCGTCAACACGAAGCATCCGCGCCATGCCGGACGCCTCGACATCGAGACGGTGACGCGCACGCTGGCCCGCGCCTCCGGCCATTTCGGCCGCTGCGCCGACTATTTCTTCTCGACCATCCACGCGTTGGAGGAGCTGGGCATCCATGACGCGCAACTCTTCCAGCTCTACGATCGGGTGATCCGGCTTTGCGCCGAGCAGACCCAAGCTGAGCGCGCAGAGGTCGAACGCTTAGGGGCCGAACGCGCGACGGCCGCACATGAGGAAGCCCCGTGCCCATGCACGGATGCAGCGGCCGAGTTGGCCGAAAAGCCGTTATGACGAGATAAAGGGCGAGTCCTTCGCCCCGTCATGTTACAAGCGGCCGACCATAGACATCAGTCCGATCTTCATGCCCGCCGATATCCTCGCCGACACCATAGCCAAACGCCGAACCTTCGCGATCATCTCGCACCCCGACGCTGGTAAGACCACGCTCACCGAAAAGCTGCTGCTGTTCGGCGGCGCTATTCAGCAGGCGGGCGAGGTCAAGGCGCGTGGCGAAGGCCGGCGCAATGCGCGATCGGACTGGATGGCGGTCGAGCGCGAACGCGGCATCTCCGTCAGTTCGGCGGTCATGACCTTCGCCTGGGAAGACCTGATCTTCAACCTGCTCGACACGCCGGGCCACCAGGATTTCTCCGAAGACACCTATCGCACGCTGACCGCCGTCGACAGTGCGATCATGGTCATCGATGCCGCCAAGGGCATCGAGGCACAGACACGCAAGCTGTTCGAGGTGTGCCGGTTGCGCGACGTGCCGATCATCACCTTCATCAACAAGCTGGACCGCGAAGCGCGCGACCCGTTCGAGCTGATGAGCGAGATCGAATCCGATCTGGCGCTGGACGTGACGCCGGCCACCTGGCCGATCGGCATGGGCCGCAATTTCCACGGCACTTATGACGTGCTGAACGACGCGCTCCTGCTGTTCGATCGCGGCGAGGGCGAGCGGGTGACCGAGGCCATCCGCTGTGACGGGCTGGACGATCCCAAGCTGGAGAAACTGCTGCCGGCGGACGCGCTGAAGCAGCTGAAGGAAGAGGTCGAGATGGTGCGGGGATTGTGCCCGCCCTTCGACCTCGAAGCCTATCGCGCCGGCACGCTGACACCGGTGTTCTTCGGCAGCGCCATCAATAATTTCGGCGTGCGCGAGCTGCTGCGCGGCGTCGCCGAGCTCGCGCCCCCGCCCCGGCCGCAGCCGGCCGAGCCCAGGGCCATCGAACCGACCGAGTCCAAGGTCTCGGGCTTCGTGTTCAAGATCCAGGCGAACATGGACCCGCAGCATCGCGACCGCATCGCCTTCGTGCGCCTCTGCTCCGGCCGGTTCCAGCGCGGCATGAAGCTGAGGCATGTGCGCTCGAACCGCATGATGGCGATCTCGGCCCCGATGTTCTTCATGGCGCGCGACCGCAATCTGGCGGAAGAAGCCTGGCCGGGCGACATCCTCGGCATCCCCAACCACGGCACGCTGCGCATCGGCGACACGCTGTCGGAGGGCGAGGAACTCAAGGTCACCGGCATCCCCAATTTCGCACCGGAGATCCTGCGCCGCGTGCGCCTGGACGACCCGATGAAGTCGAAGCACCTGAAGAAGGCGCTGGAACAGATGGCAGAGGAAGGCGTGACCCGCGTCTTCCGGCCTCTGATCGGCACCGACCAGATCGTCGGCGTCGTCGGCGCGCTGCAGCTCGACGTGCTGTCGGCGCGTATCCGCTCCGACTACGATCTCAAGATGCATTTCGAGCCGGCGCCGTACGAAACCGCGCGTTGGGTGGATGCCACGGACAAACTGGCGCTAAAGAAATTCCTCGACGGCAACCGCGGTACCTTGGCCGAGGATCATGATGGCGCGCCGGTCTATCTCGCGCGCAATTCCTGGGATCTCAACCGCACCATGCAGGACTGGCCGGACATCAAATTCTTCGCCACCAAGGAGCAGGCATGAGCACGGGCCTGGTGATCTATGGCGATTCCATCTCGGGCAATTGCCTGAAGGTCAAATGGGTCGCCGATCATCTGGGCCTGTCCTATGAATGGCGCGAGACCAGCGTCTTGAACGGCGAGACGCGTACGCCGGAATTCTTGGCCCTGAACCCTGATGGCAGGGTTCCGGTGGTCGTGCTGCCGGGCGGCCGCGTGCTGGCGGAATCCAACGCCATCATCCTATTCCTCGGCGGCAATTCGGAACTGGCGCCCAAGGATCCGTTCCAGCGCGCCAAGATGATGCAGTGGCTGTTCTGGGAGCAGTACAGCCACGAGCCCTATATCGCCGTGCGCCGCTTCCACCTGCGTTATCTGGGCAAGACCGAAGACGAACTGGACCCCAAGCTCATCGAGCGCGGCAACAAGGCGCTGGCCCTGATGGAGAACCAGCTCGGCCAAAGCCGTTTCATCGCCGGCGACCTGCCGACCTTGGCCGATGTGGCGCTGGTGGCCTATACGCGCCTGGCCCATGAGGGCGGTTTCGACCTCACCCCCTATCGCGCCGTCATCCGCTGGATCAAGCTGACCGAAGGCGCCCTCGGCATCGATGCCGTGATCGATGCGGTGAGGGAATGAAAGCCCGATTCAGTTCGATATGAAACGGGTCAGGCTCCAGCGAACAGCGACACCCCTATCTTCCCGGCCAGGCTTTCGAGAAGTCGGCGTTCGAGGGTAACGACATCCTGATCGGTCGATACGGAGCCGGCCAGGCTGATTTGGGTCCGGCCCCGCCGTTCGGGCTGCGCCTCATCGCGGGCGAAGATCTGCCAATCTGCCTCCAATTCGCCGGTCCCATCGCTGGTGACGTCCAGAACGCTGACGTTCACGATAAGGCGGTAGGTGGGTGTTTGCGCTTGAAGCTGATCGGTAACCAGAGCCTCGGGATGAGCCTCCGCCAGCCGACGTGCCAGCAAACCCGTCGCCTCAACCGACAGGCGGCTTGCCAGGCGGCCTTGTTGGCTGCGCTTCAGCGTGTTTCCCGAGCGGACCAGGATGTCCTGGTTATCCAGATAACCCGGAACGTCGACGCGCCTGATTTCGACGACGATGGGGTTGCGGCTCATGGCGATGCTTGTCTGGGCAGCGCTTGTCTGGGCAGCGCTTGTTTGGGCGGCGTTCGTTTGGAAAGGCGCGCCGGCTGCCATGATGTAGAGCTTCAGCGGAGGTCCGGCACACGAGGCGAGCGTCGCCACCATGACCGCCAGGGACAGGGTCGCCGGAAATCCGCGTCGGCCCCGGATCGTCGGATATTTCATGGCTTCCGTCCCGTGAGCAGAAGTTGCGGATTTTGTTCGATGTCGCTCGCAAAGCCTCTCAAGGCGGCTGTCGCTGCGGCCAGATCGCGCAGGGTCGCTTCCAGGTTGACGCGTGCTTGCCCACGCGCACCGGTCAATCCATTCAAATTCGAGACCAGGGCCTGGGCCTGCGCCATGGTCTGGCGCGACGATGCGAGAAAGGCGTGCATGTCGCCGCTACGTGCCTTCAGTTCCCGGTCGCCATCCGTCATAAGGCGATCGACATGGGCCAGTGTGACGTCCATGCGGGCCTGAAGATTTGCTATCGCCTGCGTGGCGGTATCAAGCGCTTTCCCCGAACGATCCGAGGATGATTGCAGGCTATGGATGAGCGGCGGAAGCTCGGTGCTGAGACTGGCGGACAGCGTCCGCAGGCTGGCGAGCGTCGCCTGGGCATTGTCCGTCAGTTCGCGTAGATGCAGCTCGCTCAATTGTTCCGTGACCCGCTGGATCGTGGATTGCCGGGTCGGGATCTCGGGCAGGCTGGAGACGCCCGGATGAAAGACCGGCGGCATGGACGGGTCGAAATCCAGGTTGATGTTGGCTTGTCCGGTAACGAAGCTCTGGGTGTTCAGTTCGGCGCGCAGCCCGCGTTTCACGAAATCGCTCAGTCCGAGCGTCCCGCCGTCGTGGTTCTGGGTGACCTGTACCCGGTCCGGTTCGAGCGACACGGTGACGGGAATATAGGCCGTATGGTTCTGGGTGTTGAAAACGAGCGAAATCCCGTCGACGGAGCCGACGCGCACGCCCCGGAAGGTCACGGGCGCGCCGATTGAGAGGCCGCTGATCGAATCCTGGAAGACGATCACCGCGCGGTCGACCCGATTGAAGAAGCGGAAATTGCCGAACAGGAAGATGGCGACCAGGGCGAGTACGATACCGCCGAGAACGAAGGCGCCGATGGCCGTTTGACGTCCTGCTGTCATGGCGCGGAACCTTTCATGTCTTCAGTCCGGGTACGCCGCATGAATGCCTGCACCTTGGGATCGTCGCAGGTGTCACGCAGCGTCGAGGGGGAGCCGTGGGCAATCACGGTCTTGGTTTCGGCGTCGAGGAACATGCCGTCATCGGCGATCGCGAACAGACTGGCCAATTCATGGCTGACGATGACGATGGTGGCCCCCAAACCGTCCCGGAGGTTCACGATCAAATCGTCGAGACGGCTGGATGTGATGGGATCCAGGCCGGCCGAGGGTTCGTCGAAAAACAGCACATCGGGATCCAGCGCCAAGGCACGGGCAAGGCCGGCGCGTTTGCGCATGCCACCACTCAACTCGGCAGGGAATTGGTCGACCGCGTTCTCCATGCCGACCAGGGCCAGTTTCATCATGACGAGGCGGCGGATGACCGCTTGGTCCAGTCTTGTGAACATCTGCATGGGCAGGGCGACATTCTCGCCCACGGTCATGGCGCTCCACAAAGCCGCATTCTGGAACAGCACCCCGAAGCGCCGTCCGATTTCGATCCGGCGATCCTCGTCATTCGCCCAGTAATCTTCGCCCTCGACCTCGAACCGGCCGAGCCGGGGCCGCAGCAAACCGATCATGGATTTCAGAACCGTGCTTTTGCCACAGCCGCTGCCGCCCATGACCGCGAAGATGCTGCCGCGACGGATATCGCAGGACAGATCATGCTGGATGACCTTGGGACCGAAGGCCAAGGTGACGTCCCGCAACGCCAGAAGGGGCGTTTCACCATGCTGGGTGCTCGGATCGGCCATGGCTAGATGTTGACCATTTCGGCAAGGACGGCGAAGAGGGCGTCCATGGCGATCACGCCGACGATGCCGGTGACCACGGCGCGCGTCGCCGCCAAGCCGACATCCGCGGCGCTACGCCCGGCCTTGAGGCCGATACGACAACTGGTGAGGCCGATCATGATCGCGAAAGCCACGGTCTTGAGGAAACCGAAGACGAACTGGCTGAACGGCACGATGCCGAGCATCTGGTGAATGAACCCCAGAGCGGTCACGTTCAACATGCCCAAGGCAACGACGAGGCCGCCCACTATGCCCATCAGGCACCCATAGAGATAAAGGAGCGGCATCGTGAAGACGAGGCCCAGGAGCGCGGGCAGCACGATGTATTCGGAAATGGGAATACCCACGACTTCGAGCGCGTCCAGTTCCTCGTTGCCCCGCATCGTCGCGATCCGCGCGGCATAAGCGCCACCGGTCCTGCCCGCGATCACGATCGCCGTCATCACGGCAGCCATTTCGCGTACGACAGCCAGGCCCACCAGATCGGCGACATAGATGTCGGCAGCGAATTTCTTGAGCTGCACCGCGCCGACGAAGGCGAGGATGGCACCGATCAAAAAATTGACGACGGTGACGATCATCAGCGCCGACGGGCCGGCATCGCGGGTGTTCGCCGCCAGATCGGCGGCACGGATGCGGGCATGGCCGCGCAGGGCGCGAAGACACCCGCCTGCAAACGACACAAGCATGGTGCTGAGCAGCCCCAGTTCGGAGCATTGATCGAGAGTCTTGCCGCCAAGCCAGTAGAGCGGCCGAAAGCGGGGACGCGGCGCAGGCGCGGTTGTCTGCAGACGCGGCGGAAGCAGGCTCAGAAGCTTGCGCGCCGAGGCCGGCAGGCCGGCGCTGTCCATTGTGACCGCCGCTGCGGCCGAGACGCGCCCGACGTCCCACAAAAACGCAATAAGGGCACTGTCCCATGCCCCCAGGCCGCGATGATCGAAACTCAGCGTCGCCCCTCGCTCGGCACTGGCAAAGCTGTCAGCCGGGAAGTCCGGGATATGCCCGGATCGGACGATCCAATCTCCGGCGAGCGTCAGCACGAGACGATCGTCCACATGCTTCAACTGCCAATGCGGAGGATTTTCGGGTGACTCCGGTATGACGAATTCCCCAGGGCGGTTGGGTGGCCGTCCACAGGTGGCCAGACAGTTCAGAACGTTCAGGCATGGCTCGCTTTGAGCCTCGGACTATACAGATTGCCGCAGGATTTCAAAAGCGACGGTTGAACCCGCCCGATCTTTCCACTGGATTTTCGCCTACGGTTTGTCGCCCTCGTTATCGACCGGGCGCAGGTTCCGCACAGGCTGGATGCCGCCGGTTGCCGCGGCAGCGGTGGCGGCGGCATGGGCCGCCTTGTCGCGCAGATAGGTCCGCACGCTGAACGGGATCAGGCAGATATAGACGATCCCGACCAGCAACAGGGTCAGCCATGGCTCCGTCGTCAGGAACGCCGCCATCAGCGCCACCACGACCAGCAACGGCGCCACATATTCGTGCTGCACGCGCACCTTCTTGAAAGAGAAGGTCGGCACGCGACTCACCATCATCAGCGCGATCGCGACGCAAAGCACGACGCTGACGATCGGCCACCGGAAAAAGGACTCGCCGAACTTGAACGTCGCGACCATCGGCATCAGCGCCAGGCCCGCTGCCGCCGGAGCCGGGATGCCGGTGAAGAATTTCGCGGCATAGGCCGGCGGATCGGCGACGGTGAGCTGGGTATTGAAGCGTGCCAGGCGCAGCGAGGAGCAGACGCCGAACAGCAATGCCGCCGGCCAGCCGAGGCTGCTCATGCTGTGCATGGTCCAGAGATAGAGCACGAAGGCCGGCGCCACGCCGAAACAGATGAAGTCCGACAGGCTGTCGAGCTGGGCGCCGAAGGTCGAGGTGCTCTTCAGCAGCCGGGCAACCCGGCCATCCAGCCCATCCAGCACGCCTGCGATCAGGATCGCGGCCACCGCGGTCTCCCAGGAGCCGTCCGTCGCCACCCGTATCGCCGTCATGCCGGCGCACAAAGCCAGAAGGGTCAGCATGTTCGGGATCATGCGGTTGATCGACAGGCCGCTGATCGGCGCCATGCGGCGCCGGTCGGGCCGCCGGATCAGGTGGCGATTGCCGCCCTGACGCATCATGATGGCCTACGCATCATCGCCATCTGCCTCTCATCGTACCTCACCCATGAGCGGCGGCGCGATCAGGTTGGCGTCGGCCAGGATCGTCTCGCCGCCGACGACCCGCTGGCCGACGATGGTCTGGATCGCCCAGGATGGCGGCAGATAGAGGTCGGTGCGACTGCCGAAGCGGATGAGCCCGAAACGCTCGCCGGCCAGCAGGTTCTGCCCGGCGCCGACATGGCAGAGAATGCGGCGCGCGACCAGCCCCGCGATCTGCACGACGGCGATCTCCGCCCCCGCCTCGGTCGCGATGCGCAGGCCGTTACGCTCGTTGAGATCGGAGGCCTTGTCGAAGCTGGCGTTGAGGAACTGGCCCTTATGATAATGGGTTGCCAGCACCGTCCCGGTCATCGGCGTGCGGTTGATATGCACATCGAAGACGTTGAGGAAGATACCGATGCGCATCATCGGCTCCGGCCCCATGCCCAGCTCGACCGGCGGCACGGCCGGACCGACCGAGACGACCAGACCGTCGGCGGGACTGATCACCAGGCCGGGTTTGACCGGCGTCACCCGCGGCGGATCGCGGAAGAAATAGACGCACCACAAGGTCAGGACCGCGCCCACCCAACCGAGCGGCTCCCACAACAATCCCAGGATCACCGAGATCACGGCGAAGATCGCGACGAATTTCCAGCCTTCCCGGTGGATCGGGACCAAAACATGGCTCAGCACTGGCGCGCACATCCTCTATTCACGAAAATCGCGGGCGACCTTAGCGGTTTTCTGGATGGGTTTCATCCCTTCGCTGCGGTAGTGCGCGGGAACGTCCCAAAAATTCACAAGAAGATTCCCGACAATTCGTTCCCCGAGCTGCGGCGGCAGGCATAAGCCCGATGGCCCTCGACATGTACCAGGCCCGACACGCATAAGAATGGTGAGGATCAAGCCAGGGAGCATCAGGCACTCGTGAGCGAGGTTTTGGCGGCCGATTATCCGATCCGGGCCGGGACCTATGACGACATGCTGCAATCGGACGGCACGCCGCGCCCGGGCTGGCGCTCCGTGTTCGCGAGCCCCGAATACCTCTCGGCCGAGACCCTGGCCCAGCGCTGGCGCGATGCCGAGCGGCAGATCCGCGAGAACGGCATCACCTACAATATCTATGGCGATCCCAAGGGCATGGCGCGGCCCTGGCCGCTCGATCCGATGCCGCAGATCATCGAGGCCCAGGAATGGCAAAAGCTGGAAGCCGGGCTGATCCAGCGCGCGCGGCTGCTGGAGGCGGTGGCGCGGGACATCCATGGCCGCCAGACCCTGCTGCGTTCCGGCATCGTGCCGCCGGGGGTGATCTTCGGCAATCCGGGCTTCCTGCGCGCCTGCCATGGCATCGAGGTGCCGGGCGGGGTACATCTGCCGATCATCGGCGTCGATCTCGCCCGACAGACCGATGGCAGCTGGATCGTGCTGGGCGACCGGACTCAGGCGCCGCCCGGTATGGGCCATGCCTTGGAGAATCGCATGGTCATGTCGAGCTGCATGCCCGACGCCATCGCCAGCCTGCCGGTACAGCGCCTGGCGGGATTCTTCCGGACGCTGCGGCGGAGCCTGGGTGCTGCGGCCAGCATGGCGGCACGGCGTTCGCGCGGCAGCGGCGCCGAACCGCGTATCGTGCTGCTGACGCCCGGCCCCTGCAGCGAGACCTATTTCGAGCACGCCTATCTCTCGCGCTATCTCGGATATCCGCTGGTCGCGGGCGAAGACCTGACCGTGCGCCACGACCGGGTGTATCTCAAGACCCTGGCCGGGCTGCAGCCGGTCGATGCGATCCTGCGCCGGCTCGACGATGATTGGTGCGACCCGCTCCACCTCAAATCCAGCTCGACCCTGGGCGTGGCCGGCCTCGTCGGCGCGGTGCGGCGCGGCCATGTGGCGCTGGCCAACCGCCTCGGCAGCGGCGTGCTGGAAGCGCCCGCGCTCTTCGCCTATCTGCCGCAATTGGCGCCGGTTCTGCTGGGCGAAACCTTGGCTCTGCCGCAGATCCCGACGCGCTGGCTGGGTGCCGGGGGTCCCCTGCCCGCTGATTGGGACGATGTCGTGGTCAAGCCGGCCTATGGCGGCCCCCACCTCGCCGATCCCGCGGCACTATCCGACCAGATCGCCGCCACTCCCCAGGCCCATGCGATCTGCGACAGGCTGGCACTGTCGACCTCGCCGGTCTTGACCGGCGACGGCAGGCTGGAGCCGCGCCGCATGGTGATGCGCGGCTATATCGCGGCTGGTGGCGACGAAGATTGGGCCGTGATGCCCGGCGCCCTCACCCTGGCCGGCACCACGGCGGAAACCACCGTCGTCTCCATGCAGTCGGGCGGCAGCAGCAAGGATACCTGGGTGCTGACCGACCAGCCGATCGAGAAGGTGACGCTATGGCCGCAGCTCACCGACGCCACGGCCCTGCGCCGCACCGCCGACCTGCCGAGCCGGGCCGCCGACAATCTGTTCTGGCTTGGCCGCTATGCCGAACGCGGCGAGGTCGTGCTGCGGCTGATCCGTGCCACGCTCTCGCGCTATCTGCCCGACGCCGGGGCCGGGGCCACCGCCATCCCTACTCTGTTGACGTGCCTCTCGGCCTTCCACGTCACGACGCCCGAACCGCCGATCGCGACCGCACTGATGATGGCGCTCGACGACGACATGCCGAAGACGCTGTCATTGTTGCACCGGGCGGCCACATCCGTGCGCGATCGCCTGTCCATCGATGCCTGGCGCATCCTCAACCCCTTCGCCCGCTTGCCGCGCTTGACCGGACGCACCGTGACCTCGGCGGTGGCCGAGATCGAGGCCCTGATGGTACGGCTGGCCGCCTTCAACGGTCTGGCCATGGAGAACATGACTCGCGGCCTCGGCTGGCGTTTCCTGGAGCTCGGCCGCCGCATCGAACGTGCCTACCAGACGGTGGCGGCGGCACGGATGCTGGTCGGGTACCCGTCATCGGACGAGACGGCGACGCTGGAGGCGCTGCTCGAGGTCTGCGACAGCTCGATGACCTATCGCGGTCGCTATTTCACGGGCTTGCGCGCGGCCGCCGCACTCGACCTCGTCATCGCCGACGATACCAACCCACGCGCCGTCGCCTTCCAGCTTGCCGCCATCACCGAGCATCTGCGCAACCTGCCGCTCGAACGCCGCACGCCGGACGTCACGACCATCAGCCACCGCATGACGACGGATTGCATGGCCGAACTACGCCGGGCCGACATGGGCCGGCTGACCGAGATCGAGGGCGAAAGGCGTCCCGAGCTGGAGCGCTTCGCCCAGGCGCTGACGCATAATCTGCTCTCGCTCTCGGACGCGCTGGGCGAGACCTATTTCAAGCATGCAGCACCGGTGCTCGACCACGGGTCGGCGGCGCGGTCGGGACGGCGGTGATGCTCTACTCGATCCATCACCGCACGACCTATCGCTACAGCGAGCCGGTTTCGCTGTCCCACCACCTGGCGCATCTGCGCCCGCTCGACCTGGCATTCCAGAACTGCCGCATGCACAGCCTGTCAATTTCGCCGCTGCCGGCTTCGATCGAGGAGGACAGCGACTATTTCGGCAATGGCAATGTCAGCTTCGTCATCGCCCAGCCTCATCGCGAACTGGTCATCGAGGCGATGAGCGAAGTCGAGATGCGGCCTCGCGAACGTTGGGATAGCCTGGGTATCCTGCCCTGGCACGAGGTCAGCGCCGAGGCCCTGGCCGCAAGCTCGGCCGAGGCGCTGTCCGCCGCCGAGTTCCTGTTCCCCTCGGAAGACACGGCCGGCAGCGACCTCGTGACCGGATTCGCCAGGGAGTCCTTCCCCGAGGGCCGGCCGCTGACCGCCGCGATCGCGGATCTGTCGCACCGGATCCATCGCGATTTCACCTTCGATGCCAATGCCACGACCATCCGCACCTCGCCGACCGAGGTGCTGCGGCTTCGCCGGGGCGTGTGCCAGGACTTCGCCCATCTCGCCATCGCCTGCTGCCGGTCGGTGGGACTACCGGCGCGTTATGTCAGCGGCTATCTCGAAACCCTGCCGCCCAATGGCCAGCCGCGGCTGGTCGGTGCCGATGCCTCGCATGCCTGGCTCTCGGTCTATGCCGGCGGCGGCCGTTGGATCGATATCGACCCGACCAACGACCGGCTGGCCGACACCAGCCATATCGCTTTGGGCTACGGCCGCGACTATGACGACGTCAGCCCGATCAAGGGCGTCATCCATGGCGGCGGCAACCACAGTGTCACCGTCGGCGTCGATGTCGAGCGGCGATTGCTCTGAATCCTTGTCCATGACGGCATTGCCGCTGTAACAGAACTATAAAGAGGCCGCGACGAAACGTAGCCTTTTCTGTAGGATAGAGACACATAATCGGTTGCGACCTTAAGGAAGGATGATGCTGCCTTCGATGCCTCATGCTGCCGACCGCCCCCATCTGAGCGTGCGCGTCGATGCCTTTCCGCTGGAAAAGACATCGCTGAATGTCGGGAATGGCCGTGACCGGGCCGAGGTCGTAACCGTCGAGATCCAGGAAGGCAGCATACGTGGCCGCGGCGAAGCGGCACCCTATCCGCTTTATGGCGAGACCATCGAAGAGATCGTCGAGACAGTCGAACGCCTGGCCCCCGATGTCGCGGGCGGGCTGTCGCGCCGGCAGTTGCAGCGCATGCTGCCGCCGGGTGCAGCGCGCAACGCGCTCGACTGCGCGATATGGGATTTCGATTCCAAACGTGCCGGCTCCTCGGTCTGGCAGATGGCCGGGCTGGAGGTGCCGCACCGGCTGGTCACCGCCTATACCATCGGCGTCGACACGCCGGACAGGATGGCCGCCCGCGCGGGGCAGGAGGCGCATCGCCCGATCCTGCGGCTGGAACTGAACGGCAGCCAGGATGGCGGCAGGCTGGACATCGAACGCGTGGCCGCCGTCCGGCGAACCGTGCCCAACGCCAAGCTGATCCTCGACCCCCATGGCAGCTGGACCATCGAGTTCCTGAGCCGTGCCATGCAGGTGCTGGCAAGCCTGCATGTCGAGATGATCGAGCAGCCCCTGCCGGCCGGCGCCGATCACGAACTCGGCGGCTTCAAGCACACCATCCCGATCTCGGCCGATGAATCCTGCCACGACCATTCGACCCTGGACACGCTGACCAACCGCTACGATGCGGTTACGGTCAAGCTGGACAAGACCGGCGGCCTGACCGAGGCCCTGGCCTTGGTCGAGGGCGCACGCGATCGCGGCATGCGCGTCGCGGTCGGCGGCGGCATGGCGTCCTCGCTCGGCATTGCACCTGCGGTGCTATTGTCACAGGCGGCCGATTGGGTGGCGCTCGACGCGCCACTCCACCTCAGCCGCGACCGCCAGCCGGGCCTGCGTTACGATGGCAGTTTCCTCTATCCGGCCAACGTCTCGCTCTGGGGTTGATCCGCCAAGACAGCCAGCCACACCGCGACATAAGGGGATATTACCGGCCGCCTCGCCGTAAAACTATCCGAGTAGGATAGCTGCCGGACGGACCGATAGCGTTCAACCACCGAGGAAGAGACCACCCATGAGTATCTTGAAGATCCGACGTCTCACCTTGCTTGCGGCGCTGGCGATCATCGCCACCCCCGTCATCGCGCCGGCCTTGGCACCGGCCGCCCATGCGCAGGTCGTGGTCCGCGTGGCACCACCGCCGATGCGCCGTGAAATAGTGCCGCCGCCTCCGGGCCCGCCGGCACGCTGGTATTGGCAGCCGGGCTATTGGCGTTGGGACGGCCGCGGCTATATCTGGGCCGGTGGCCACTGGATTCGCCGCCCGCATCCGCGCGCAGTCTGGGTCGGGCCGCGCTGGGAGCATCGCGGTCCCGGCTGGGTCTATAGCCAGGGTTATTGGCGCTAAACCGAGCACCCGCATAACCGCGTAGCGAGGCGGTGGGCATTGCCCGCCGCCTTTGTTTTTGCGCGCCACTCCCTCGGCATTCCAAGTGACACGATCCGGCTCTATACCGGGAGCCGTGAAAACCAAGGCAATGAGGAAGAAGGCCCATGACCGATATCAAGCTGACGGCCGCGGATGGCTTCGTGTTGGGTGCCTACAAGGTAGCGCCCACCGGCACGCCCAAGGGCGCGATTGTCGTCCTGCAGGAGATTTTCGGCGTCAACCCGCATATTCGCTCGGTGACCGAATCCTATGCCAAGGAAGGCTACCTCGCCATCGCCCCCGCGCTCTACGACCGGTCGCAGCCGAACGTGCAGCTGGGCTACAGCCAAGACGACGTTCAGACCGGTCTGGCACACCGGGCGAAGCTCACCATGGACCAGACCATGGCCGACATCCAGGCCGCGGTGAATGAGGTCGCGGGTGCTGGCAAGGTCGGCGGCGTCGGATATTGCTGGGGCGGATTGCTCACCTGGCTCTCCGCGGCCCGCGTCAACGGCATCGCCGCCTGCGCCGGCTATTACAGCGGCGGCATCGGCCAAAACCTCGATGTGCAGCCGAAATGCCCGGTCATCATGCATTTCGGCGAACAGGACCACGCCATCCCGATGGACGACGTCAACGCGCTGAAGGCCAAGCATCCGGAAGTACCAGTCTACACCTATGCCGAGGCCGGCCACGGCTTCAACTGCACCGAGCGCCCGAGCTATCACGCCCCCAGTGCCAAGCTGGCGTTCGAGCGCACGCTGGCGCATTTCAAGCAGTATATCGGCTAAGGAGAAGTCATCGGTGTGGCAACGCGACCGAGATTGTCTCGGCCGCTGCCACGCCGGTCTCGAAGGCGCCATGCGCCGTTGAGAAGCGCTTGAGCGCCGTCGCCTCTCCCGCGAAGAACAACCGGTTGTCGACCGGTGCCGCCAATCGGCCGCGCGCATCGGCATGGCCCGGCTTGGCATAGGAATAGCCGCCGCCGATATAGCGGTTGCTGCCCCAGGCGGATGCGGCGGCCAGACTCAGGCCCCGCTTGAAATCATTGCCGAAATGCGCCGCCAGCTCCTCGATCGCGAAGGCTGCCGCGGCATCTTCGCCCGCCCGTTCCAGATCCCAGGCGAGATCGCCGCCGAAATAGGCCTCGATCACCGGATTGCCCATCGGCCGGATCTGGTACGAGCCGCTGCGCGTCGCGCTGCGCTTGCCCATGAGCCGCGCGTCGATCGGCAGATCCTCGGGATGCACCAGCTTCAGGAACAGCTTGTTGTCGAGGCCGAGCGGCAAGCTTGCTGCCGCCGCCAGCTTCGCCGGCAATGCCGGCACGAAGCGGATGCGCTCGTGCGCCAGTACCGTAGTCGAGACGGCCACCACCACCGCCCGAGCCCGTAAATTGCCTCGGCTGGTCACGAGCTCGATACGGTCGCCTGCCCGATGGTCGACCTGCTCGACCGCCGCCCCCAGCATCACCGGCAAGGGTGCGCCATAAGTCGAGACCAGATGGCCATAGCCCGCCCGCACTCGCCAATCGGGGCCGGGGCCCGGATCGTAACGGTTGTAGTCGGCGATCGAGGCGCCGGCCATTTCGACGCCGTTGATATATGTCGCGACCGCATCGAGCCGGCCGTTCCATGGGTTGTCGGGCTCCAGCGCCTCGGCCAGCGAAGCGTCGGCGCCATCCTCACCCCGAGCTTCGACCCGGGCGAAATAGGCGCTGCGTGCGGCATTCCATTCGGCGATGTCCTGGGCCGAAAGCCCCAGCGGGTCCTTACCCTGTTCGACATCCCAGGGCGCCGGCGTCAAATCGAGAGCGAGGCCGAATTCGCGCGCAATCCGTGTCCATTCATTGGTCCGGGCGCCATGCAGCCAGCCGCAGCCGAGATCGCAGGCAATGCCCGCCGCGAGATTCATGGTATGCGCCCTGCCGCCCAGACGGCCGCCCGCCTCCAGCACCAGAAGGCTGAGATCCGGGCGCAGCGCCTGCAACCGGCGTGCGGCGCCGATGCCGGCCGCCCCCGCACCGATCACGGCGACGTCGACGTCATGGCCCTGCCATTCGGTCACGACGGGCATTGCCTTCAGCCCCCTCGCCTAGCCTCGGGGATGGGCGCGGTCGTAAATGTCGAGCAGCTTGGTCGCATCGATATCCGTGTAACGCTGGGTCGTCGAAAGCGAGGCATGGCCCAGCAGTTCCTGGATCACGCGCAGATCACCGCCGCCGGCGAGCAGATGGGTGGCAAAGCTGTGGCGCAGCGCATGCGGCGTCGCCGTATCGGGCAGGCCCAGCGCCAGGCGGATGCGCTCGACCAGTCGCTGCACCAGCCGCGGATTGAGCGGCCCGCCACGCGTCCCTAAGAACAACGGGCCGTTGGCCGGCAAGGCATACGGGCAGAGCCGGCGATATTCCTCGATCGCCGCGATCACTGCCGGCAGCAGCGGCACGATGCGCTGTTTCGAGCCCTTGCCGGTAACGGTGAGCACGGTCATGCCGGGCTTGGGTGCCGCGGCGACAGTGAGGTCCAGTGCCTCGGACAGACGCAGGCCGCAGCCATAGAGCAAGGTCACGATGGCACCATCGCGCGCCAGCACCCAGGCCGGCGTCTCCTCGCGCACCGGAATTTCCGCCTCCGCCAGCGCCTGTTCCGCCTCGACGACACTCAAGGGCTTCGGCACGGATTTGGGCAGGCGCGGCCCCCGCAGCACGGAAAGCGCGTGGTTCTTCGCCACCCCCTCCTGTTCCAGGAAGCGGAAGAAGCCGCGGATCACCGAGAGGGCGCGTGCCTGGGACGTACGCGCCAGTCCCTCGCCGGCACGGGACGCCAGGTAAGCCCGGAAATCGCGCACGGCCAGATCTGCGAGGTCGCCGACCGAAGGCGTCGCCCCGAGATGCCCTCCCAGGAAATCGAGGAAGCCTGCAAGGTCGCGGCCATAGGCGGCCAGCGTATGGGCCGAGGCGCGCTTTTCGGTCGCGAGGCGCAGGCCCCAGCGGCCGATGATGTCGGTGAGACCCGCATCGGCATTATAGCGGCCGAGCGGCAGCGGCTCGGGCCGCTTGGTGCCCTGATAGGTCTCCCCCGCTGCTCGATATGGCGCCGCTAGAGATGCAGCCATTTGCCGAGGGTGATTTCCAGCGCCCGGGCCAGGAAGTTGAGCAGCTCCACACCCTGTTTCGGCCGGAAACGGGTGGGCGAACGCGAGCCGAGCGCCAGCAGTCCCGACGGCGCCTCCGCCGAAACCGAGATACGCAGCAGTGCCTGGGATTGCACCAGCCCGGCGCCCCCGCCGAAGATCGCCGAGGCGCCGGTCGAATGATCGATCAGGAGGCAATCCTTCTTCGGCCCGATGAGGGCGTCGACCGTGTCGACATCCAGCAGCTGAAGGCCGGCCAGCGGCGAGCTGATGGCGCCGACAGCCTCCGATTCGATGCAGAGCGTGACGACGTCGAGGTCGAGCATCACGGCCAAGTCCGTGACGACGGTCTGCATCAGATGCTCGAAGCTGCGCGCGCCGATGATGGCGAGGACGGCGGCGTGCACGCGTGCCTGGCTGGCGAGATTGGCCCGGCTGGTCTGGATCAGCGCCTGCTGCTGTTGCTTCAGGCGCCCGATCTCCTCCTGCATGCGGCGCATCGCGAAATGCCGCATATCGACGACATTGGGACCGTTCTGGTGCTGGACCGGCGGGGTGAGCACCGCGACCAACTCGTCCTGGTCGGCCAGGAAATCCGGGTGCTGGCGCAAATATTCCGCAACTCGCGCGGTGGTCAGCTCCTCGGATTCGGGCGATTCGGCCTCAGGCGAGGCCCCGCCTTGGCTTTTCGGATCCATAATCGCCCGCCCTTCCTTGCGCCTACCGGTGTCAGGTGGTCTTGCCGAGGATCGATTGGCCGGTCTTGGCCCAATCCGCGACGAAGGTGGCCAGCCCCTTGTCGGTCAGGGGATGGCCGAACATCTGGCGCAGCACCGCCGGCGGCAGCGTCGCCACATGGGCGCCGACCTTACCGGCGCTAGCGACGTGCAGCGGGCTGCGCACGGAGGCGACCAGCACCTCCGTCTCGATCTTCGGATACTGCTTGTAGATCTGCACGATGTCGGCGATCAGCTGCATGCCGTCCTGGCCGATATCGTCGAGTCGGCCGACGAAAGGCGAGATGAAGGAGGCACCGGCCTTGGCCGCCAGAATCGCCTGCGCCGCCGAGAAGCACAGGGTCACGTTGACCATCGTGCCTTCCTCGCGCAGGGCGCGGCAGGTCTTGAGCCCGTCGGGGGTCAGCGGCACCTTGACCGTGACGTTGGGCGCAATCTTGGCCAGATGCCGGCCTTCCGCCAGCATGGTGGCATAATCGGTCGCCGCCACCTCGGCACTCACCGGACCGCGCACCACGGCGCAGATTTCGGCGACGGTATCGAGGAAATTGCGGCCGGTCTTGGCGATCAGCGACGGGTTGGTCGTCACGCCATCGACGAGGCCGGTGGCGGCAAGATCACGGATCTCGGCGATGTCGGCGGTGTCGATGAAAAATTTCATGGCTCTCTATTCCACTGTTCGACCTCGCTGGGGCCTTAACCTCCCCAGCCCATCTCGACTAAGACTGTAGCCGATGGCCGAATCCTGTACCAGCTTACCTAATCCCGACGCTACCGCTATCGACGTGCCCACGAGACAGCGGGCGCGGCTGTTGTTGCCCGTGCCACTGGACGGCATCTACGATTACAGGATTCCTCAAGGAATCACGGTCGAGCCGGGCAGCATCGTCGTCGTCCCCTTCGCCGGCCGCCGGCTGATCGGCGTCGTCTGGGATGATGCGCCGCCCGATTCGGACGAGGCCGAAGTCCCCGAATCGAAGCTGAAGCCGATCGAGATGGTCTTCGACGTGCCGCCGCTGCCAGCCTATCTGCGCCGGCTGGTCGAATGGGTTTCGAACTATACCCTAGCCCCCTTGGGCGCCGTATTGCGCATGGCACTGGGGCCGGTCGACAGCCTGTCGCCGCTGCCGGGCAAGACGGCCTTCATTGCAGCCGGAATCACGCCCGATGGCGCGAAGCTGACCCAGGCGCGCCGCCGCGTGCTGGAGGCGCTGACACCGGGCGCGCCGATGTCGGCCGCCGAGCTGGCCGAGGCCGCCGACTGCGGCACCAGCGTCATCCGCGCCATGACCAAGGCGGGGCTATTGATCGAGACCAAGGTGGCGGCACGGGCGCCACGTCCAAGGCCCGACGGCACGAGGCCGCTGCCGCACCTGTCCGAGGACCAGGCCGCCGCCGCCGAGGTCGCGGTCGCCGCGGTCGAAGCCCGGCGCTTCGAGACGCTGCTGCTCGACGGCGTCACCGGTTCCGGCAAGACCGAGGTCTATTTCAACGCCATCGCCGCCGCGCTAAAGGCCGGCCGCCAGGTCTTGGTGCTGCTGCCGGAGATCGCGCTGGGTGCCCAGTGGCAGAGCCGCTTCGAGCGGCAATTCGGCTGCCGCCCGGCGATCTGGCATTCCGAGGTCGGGCACAACAACCGCCGCGATCTCTGGCGCGATGTGGCGCTGGGCCAGGCGCAAATCGTGATCGGCGCACGCTCTGCCCTGTTCCTGCCCTTTCCCGATCTGGGATTGATCGTTGTCGACGAGGAGCACGACACCTCCTTCAAGCAGGAGGATGGCGTCATCTACCACGCCCGCGACATGGCGATCGTGCGCGCCTCGATCGAAGCCATCCCGATCATCCTGGCCTCGGCCACGCCCTCGCTCGAATCCCTGGTCAATGCCGAGCGCGGCCGCTATCGCCGGCTGGTCCTGCCCGACCGGCATGGCGGCGCCGCCCTGCCGGATATCGAGCTGGTCGACCTGCGCGTCGACAAGCCCGCGCGTCAACGCTTCCTCTCGCCCAAGCTGCTGACGGGGTTGCGGCAGGTGCTGGATGCCGGCGAGCAGGCGATGCTGTTTCTCAATCGCCGGGGCTATGCGCCGCTCACCCTTTGCCGAACCTGCGGCCACCGGCTGGAATGCCCGAACTGCACCGCCTGGCTGGTCGAACATCGACTGGTCCGCAAGCTTGCCTGCCATCATTGTGGTTACGCAGCGCCTCTGCCCGAGACCTGTCCCATCTGCCATGAGGAACACTCCTTCGCCGCCTGCGGTCCCGGCGTCGAACGCCTGGCCGAGGAAGTGTCCGAGTGCTTCCCCGAGGCCCGTTTCGCCGTCATGGCCTCCGACATGCTGATGGGGCCGCATGCCGCGGCCGAGCTGGTCGCCAAGGTGCAGAACCATGAGATCGATCTGCTGATCGGCACGCAGATGATGGCGAAGGGCCATCATTTCCCGATGCTGACCCTGGTCGGCGTGGTCGATGCCGATCTGGGGCTGGCCGGCGGCGATTTGCGTGCAGGCGAACGAACCTTCCAGCTCCTGCACCAGGTAGCCGGCCGCGCCGGACGCGAGGAACGGCCGGGCCGCGTGCTCCTGCAGACCTTCGATCCGGAACAACCGGTGCTGCAGGCACTGGCCGCCCAGGACCGCGACGGCTTCCTCGCGGTCGAGAGCGAGGCGCGGCGCAGCCGCGGCCTGCCGCCCCATGGCCGCCTGGCCGCCCTCATCGTCTCCGGTCCCGATGCCGAATCCGCCGATGCGGCGGCAGCCGGCCTCGCCCGCGCCGCTCCACATTCGCGCGGCATCGACATCCTGGGCCCGGCGCCGGCACCGCTGGCCGTGCTACGCGGACGTCATCGCCGCCGCTTCCTCGTCAAGGCGGGCCGCGAGGTCAACCTGCAGGCGCTGCTGCGTCAATGGCTCGGCCGCATCCGCCTGCCTGCGTCGATACGCCTCCAGATCGATGTCGACCCATACAGTTTTCTGTGATTGAAAGAAGATGACCGCCAACGCTGGATTGCTTCGCTGACGTTCGCAATGACGAGATTCCACCCTATTCCGTCATGGCCGGAGTTAATCCAGCCATCCATCCCCTCACACGCCTCGATTGTTGCCTTGCGCCGCTCCGGCATCGATGCGCGGCTGGCCAGATCACATCCGGCCGTGACGGTGCGGGGACGGCCATGAGCCCTGAATCTTCCGTAGCCATAGCGCCCAAGACCCGGCGCGACGTCCTGACGCTCAGCGCCTACTCCTTGAGCGCAGTGGGTGCGGCAACGGCGCTGTGGCCATTCATCGATTCGATGAACCCGGCGGCCGATACCCGCGCCGAAGCCTTCACCGAAGTCGATCTCGCGCCCATCGTCGAGGGGCAGCGCGTCACCGTTTCCTGGAGCGGTCGCCCGGTCTTCATCGCTCATCGCACGCCCGAGGAGATCGCCAAGGCCAAAGCCGGCGACAACGAGGCGCTACGCGACCCGCAGAAGGATACCCAGCGGGTCAAGCGCCCGGAATGGCTGGTGGTGATCGGCATCTGCACGCATCTGGGCTGTGTGCCCGGCGGCCAACGCCCGGCCGAGGCACGCGGCGACTGGGGCGGCTGGTACTGCCCCTGCCATGGCTCGCAATACGATACCTCTGCCCGTATCCGGCGCGGACCCGCACCGCGTAACCTGGTCGTGCCGAACTACCGCTTCCTCAAGCAGAACGCCGTGCGGATCGGCTGAGCCATGGCCATCCTGCCTGAGCGCCGCAACCTGCGCCCCAACCAGCGCTCCGGGGGCCCATTGTTGCAAAACCCCTTCGTGCGCTGGGTCGACCATCGCCTGCCGGTATTTAGTACCTTCGACCGGTTCGTGACGCATTACCCGGCGCCCCGCAACCTGTCCTATTGGTGGAATTTCGGTTCGCTGGCGACCTTCATGGTCCTGGCCATGCTGGGCTCCGGCATCTTCCTGGCGATGAATTACCAGCCGGACCCGGACACTGCCTTCGCCAGTCTGCAGCGCATGGCGCGCGACGTCGATTATGGCTGGCTGATCCGCTCGATCCACATGATCGGCGCCTCGATGTTCTTCATCGTGGTCTATCTGCATGTTGGCCGCAGCCTCTATTACGGCTCCTACAAGCGCCCCCGCGAGCTCTTATGGATGCTGGGGCTGGTACTGTTCGTGCTGATGATGACCATCGCCTTCACCGGCGACGTGCTGCCCTGGGACCAGCGCAGCTATTCGGCGGCGACCGTCATCACCAATCTGTTCTCGGTCATCCCCTTCGCCGGCAACCACATCACCAATTGGATCCGCGGCGGCTATGCCGTAGGCGCGCCGACGCTCAACCGCGTCTTCATCCTGCACATCGTACTGCCCTTCGTGCTGGTAGGCTTCGTCTGGCTGCATCTGCAGGCGCTGCACCGCCATGGCTCGAACAACCCGACCGGCATCGAGCCCGCCCCTGAGGCAGAGGTCTTCTTCCACCCCTACTACACCATCAAGGACCTGTTCGGCCTCGGCTGCTTCCTGATCGTCTATGCCGCGATCGTGTTCTTCGTGCCGGGCCTGTTCGAGACGCCGGATGACGGCATCCCCGCCGACCCGCTCTCGACGCCGACCAATATCGTGCCGGATTGGTATTTCCTACCCTTCTACGCCATGCTGCGGGCGCTGCCGAATACCGGGCTGGGGGCAGCGGCGCTGTTCGGCTCGGTGCTGGTGCTGTTCTTCCTGCCCTGGCTCGATACCTCGCCGGTACGCAGCGGTCGCTATCGCCCGTTGTTCCGCTGGTTCTTCATGGGGCTGGTCTTCGATATTGCCTTGCTCGGCTGGGCCGGCGCCCAGCCACCCGACGGCGTCTATATCTGGATCAGCCGGGCCGCGACCTTCTGGTATTTCGTGCATTTCCTGGTCGTGCTGCCGGTGCTGGGCAAGCTTGAACGTCCCTATCCGGAGCCCGGCCGGTGAACATAGGGAACTGGAGGCTGTTGCTGGCGGCGTTCGCCTGGCTGCTGCTGGCACCTGTCGCCCAAGCCGCCCCTCAAGCCGCCGATAACAAGCCGGTGCCGGTGCCGGCCGTGCATTTCCCCTTCGAAGGGCCGTTCGGCGATTACAACCTCCCGACCCTGCGCCGCGGCTACCAGATCTATCGCGAGATCTGCGCCAATTGCCATGGCATGGAGGAGTTATCATATCGCGACCTCGAACAGCTGGGCTATACGCGCCAGGAGGTCCGCACCTTCGCCAAGCAATATGAGGTGACCGACGGACCGAATGCCTTTGGCACCATGTTCCAGCGTCCAGCCCGGCCGACCGACGGCTTCGTCGACCCCTTCCCCAACGACCAGGCCGCGCGGGTCGCCAATAATGGCAGTCTGCCGCCCGACCTCGCCATCATCGTCAAGGGGCGCGAGGGCGGTCCCGCCTATGTCTATGCCTTCCTGCAGGGCTTCCGTGACCCGCCGCCGGGCTTCGAGCTCGCCAACGGCACCTATTACAACAGCTATTTCCCCGGCCATATGGTGGCGATGCCGCCGATGCTGAGCGCCGGTGCGGTGACCTTCGCCGATGGCGCGCCGAACGACCTCGCCAGCGAGGCCTATGACATTGCCAGCTTCCTGCAATGGGCGGCCGACCCGACGCTCGGCGAGCGCCATCGCCTGGGCCGTCACGTATTGTTGTTTTTGCTCGTGACCACGATCCTGCTATACGCCTCCAAACGCCGGATCTGGGGCAGGTTGCCCCCCATACCCGCTTCCCAAGGAGAATAGGAATTCCATGGCACGACCCGTCATCGGCCTGCTCGGCGGCAGCGGCCTCTATCAGATCGATGGTCTGACCAATATCCACTGGGAAAAGGTATCGAGCCCGTTCGGCGAACCTTCGGACGAGATCTGCCTCGGCACCCTTGACGGCGTCGACGTCGCCTTCCTGCCGCGTCATGGCCGTGGTCACAAGCTGTCGCCGACCTCGATCAACTACCGCGCCAATATCGATGCGCTGAAGCGGGTCGGCGTCACCGACATACTCAGCCTCTCGGCGGTGGGCGGTCTCAAGGAAGAGCTGCCGCCCGGCACCTTCGTCATCGTCGACCAGTTCATCGACCGCAGCTTCGCCCGCGAGAAGAGCTTCTTCGGCACCGGCTGCGTCGCCCATGTCAGCATGGCGCATCCAGTCTGCCAGCGTCTCGGCGATGCGCTGGAACGGGCGGGCGTGGAAGCCGGCGCGCCGATGGTGCGCGGCGGGACCTATCTGGTCATGGAAGGCCCGCAATTCTCGACCAAGGCCGAGAGCGAGCTATACCGCAGCTGGGGTTGCAGCGTCATTGGCATGACCAACATGCCGGAGGCGAAGCTCGCCCGTGAGGCGGAAATCTGCTACGCCACCGTCGCCATGGTGACGGATTACGATTGCTGGCACCCGGACCATGATCATGTCACCGTCGACCAGATCATCGCCGTGCTGAACAGCAACGCCGATCGCGCCCGCGCATTGGTAAAGCAGGTGGTGCCGCATCTCGGCCGTCATGAAGGCCCTTGCCATGCCGGCTGCCAGACCGCGCTCGACTATGCGCTGATCACCGCCCCCGATGCGCGCGACCCCAAGGTGCTGGCTGATCTCGATGCCGTCGCCGGCCGCGTGCTGCGCAGGTAAAATAGGGCAAAGAAACTCGGCCAAGTAATTGGCTAAGTAACTCAGAAGGAGCCGATCCCATGAAGGTCGACGGCAAGCCGATGCGGACCATCTGGCCGGCCTCTGGCGAAAACGGGGGCGATGGCGTGGTCGAGATCATCGACCAGACCCGCCTGCCGCATGAATTCGTGATATTGCGCCTGACCAATGCCGACGAGGCGGCCCACGCCATCCGCTCGATGCAGGTGCGCGGCGCGCCGCTGATCGGCGCCACCGCGGCCTATGGTCTGGCGCTGGCGATGCGCGCCAGTGCTTCGGATGCCGCGCTGGCCTCGTCCATCGCCATGCTGGCGGAGACGCGGCCGACCGCGATCAATCTGCGCTGGGCGCTCGACCGGCTGCACGCGGCGCTGGCTCCGCTGGCGCTGGCCGAACGGGCCGATGTGGCCTGGCGCCTCGCCGCCGAAATCGCCGATGAGGATGTCGCGATCAACGCCGCCATGGGTCGCCATGGGCTGGATATCATCCGCCGCCGCATCGAGACGCTGGGGCGGAAGGTGACGGCGGAACGGCCTTTCAACATCCTCACCCATTGCAATGCCGGCTGGCTCGCCACCGTCGACATCGGCACGGCGACGGCGCCGATCTATGCCGCTCATGACGCCGGCATCCCGCTCCATGTCTGGGTCGACGAGACTCGGCCGCGCAACCAGGGCGCCAGCCTGACCGCCTGGGAGCTCGGCCGCCACGGCGTGCCGCATACGGTCATCGTCGACAATTGCGGCGGCCATCTGATGCAGCATGGCATGGTCGATCTCTGCATCGTCGGCACCGACCGCACGACGGCGACCGGCGACGTCGCCAACAAGATCGGCACATATCTGAAGGCGCTCGCAGCATACGACAATGGCGTGCCCTTCTACGTGGCGCTGCCCTCGCCGACCATCGACTGGACGATCGATGACGGGGTGAAACAGATCCCGATCGAGCAGCGCGCCGGCGCCGAGGTCACGCATATCGCCGGCAAGCTGGCCGATGGCAGCGTGGCATCCGTACAGGTGACGCCCGATGGCAGCCCGGCCGCCAATTACGGCTTCGACGTGACGCCGGCGCGCCTGGTCACAGGATTGATCACCGAGCGCGGTGTCGCTGCCGCCTCGCGCGACGGGCTGCTGGCCCTGTTTCCGGAACGGCGCCGGTGAATCGACTCGACAGGGGCAAGGCCGATACGCCGGCCTTGCGTGCCCGCCTGATCGAGGCGGCGATCCGCCTCAACACCAGCGGCCTCACGCATAATAATTCCGGCAATATCAGTCACCGGGTCGATGGCGGTTTCCTGGTGACGCCCAGCGGCATGGCCTATGACGGGCTGGAGCCGGACGACATCGTGTTCATGGACATGGAAGGCGCGGCCACGGGACGGCGCCTGCCCTCCTCCGAATGGCGCTTCCATCTCGACATCTTCCAGGCTCGGGCCGAAATCTCGGTCGTGCTGCACGCCCATTCGCCCTTCGCCACCAGCCTCGCCTGCTTGCGCCGGGGCATCCCGGCCTTCCACTACATGGTCGCGATGGCCGGCGGCCGCGACATACGCTGCGCGCCCTATGCCACGTTCGGGACGGCAGAACTGTCGCAACACGCCGTGGCGGGTTTGCAGGATCGCCGTGCCTGCCTGCTCGCCAATCACGGCATGATCGCGCTTGGCCAAGATTTCACAGGCGCCTTCAAGCTCGCCATCGAGGTCGAGGCGCTGGCGGAAATGTATTGGCGCGCACTGCAGATCGGCGAGCCGGTGATCCTGGACGACGCCGAGATGGATGTCGTGATCGAGAAATTCAAAACCTACGGCCACCAGCCCAGCCTGGCGGCCGACACGAAATCTCAGACGTAGGTAGGGCGCCGATGGCCCATGGCATCACTGGCATCGACCATATCCTGGTCGGTGTCGACAATCTCGACGACGCGGCGCAGACCTGGCAGCGCCTAGGCTTCACCCTTACCCCACGCGGCCGGCATCTCGGCTGGGGCACCGGCAATTACTGCATCATGTTCCCGGACGAGTATATCGAGCTCCTGGGCATCATCGATGCCGGCCAGTTCACCAACGGCCTCGACCGGTTCCTGGAGAGCCAGGGCGAAGGCGGCTTGGGCCTCTCCTGGGGCAGCAAGGATGCCGAGGCTTCGGCGGCGTCGCTTGCCGCTTCCGGCACGGCGATGGGCGAGATCAGGGATCTGGCCCGGCAGCTGGAGCTGCCTGAGGGCACAGTGCTGCCGCGCTTCAAGCTCGCCTGGTTCACCGATGCGGATACCGCGACACCGGGGCTGTCCAGCTTCATCACCCAGCATCTGACGCCGACGATGATTCGCAAGCCCGGCTGGCTGATGCATGCCAATGGCGCTATTGCGCTCAAGGGCGTCACCATCCGTCACCCCGATCCGATGAGCCTGGTCGAGGCTTATGAGAAGGTCTTCGGCATGAGTGCGGTCAACACGACCGATTCGGTCATGACCGTGCATGTCGGGCGCCAGCGGCTGATCTTCGCCGGCACCGACGACCTCGAAGTGCTGCACCCGGAGATCGACTTCGCCGATTTGGGCCAGGACGAAGGCCCGCGCATGGTGCTGGCGACGCTCGCCTCGCATGATCTGGACTTGACCGCCGACCACATGGCGGGATTCAGGGTCGATTACGAGGAGCAGCGGGACGGTTCGGTCATCGTGCTGCCCGAGGCCGCCAGCGGCATCGCGTTGGAATTCGTCAAGCCCTGAAGGCTCCGTCGCCCAAAGTGCGATAATGATTACGCCTCAGCTCGATCGCGCAGCGATTCCGATCTGGCTCTAGCCTTCTTGAAAGCAGGAACCAACCGATTCAAGGCGCGCCTGCCTTCCTGGGTCAGCGTGAAAGCCTTTGTGGTGAGCAGGGAATCTGCGGGAGGAGCCTCCCTCTGCAGCCAGCCGAGCTTTTCCATTTCGGACCAGAACACGTGGTTCGCGCTGTTCTTCGGCGTCAGCATCCTCGTGCTCGGGTGTTTGCATGTCGTTTCGAGAACGGAAAAATCGGCCTCGCTCAGCGATGTCGCCATGGGCCAGAGCCGCTCGCTTTTCTGCAGCATCGTCAGGGAGAATTGTGCGTCCGCATCGCCCTGTTGGGCGGCCCGTCGATACCAGGATTGGGCCTCGTCCAGGTTCTGGACCATGCCGTGGCCAAGCAGATGGGCAAGGCCTAGATGACCCTGTGCGCCGCTATGTCCCTGTTCCGCGGCAAGACGATACCATTTCAGGGCTTGGACATCGCTTCGTGGCAGGCCTTCGCCCTTGCGGAACATCTCGCCCAGGCTGAACTGGGCCACGGCATCCTTGTTCTGCGCAGCCTTGAAGTACCAGGTCGCGGCTTCCTGGAAATTCCGCTCCACGCCCTGAGCGGTATGTAATGAAATGGCCAACTCCAACTGAGCCTGGGCAATCCCCCCATCAGCGGCGCGTCGGAACCAATGCACCGCCTCGGCGGCATTTGACCGCGGCGCCAGACCGTCCTTGTGCATGACGGCGAGGTTGAATTGCGCCCTGGCATGGCCTTGCTCGGCCGCTTTCGTGAACCAGTCGGAAGCTTTGCCGAAATCCCGATCGGTGCCCTGACCGTTGTAATAGCGCGACCCCAGGCTGAATTGCGCATCGGCAAAGCCCTTGGCGGCCGCTCGCTCGAACCATTTGAGCGATGTCGCATAGTCTCGTGCCGTACCCCGCCCATTGGCATAGATCAGCCCGAGATTATATTCGGCTTGCGTGTCGCCCTTGTTCGCCAACGGGGCAAGAACTTCCAATGCTACCGCATAATCTCCACGTGTATAGGCTTCAATACCATACTGAACGCTCTTCCGATCAAATACCATGATACGAACTCGTAATTTTTGCAGAAGCAAAAATTTCTAGAATTTTAGTAAAAATCGGAAAAAGTACTTAATTCATGAAAGATTCTATTTGTTTTAGCGTTCGATCGTGAGTTTTACGTAAAGATATACGAGAATCCGCGCAACAGCCGTTCAGGCGGCTGCTGTGGTTGGCGCGCCTATCTCAGGCAGCGGCTCGCAGGGAAGGGCGAAGAGAGATGGATGCCCAGGCCAAAGAAAAGGCGCCGCCCTCGCTGAGGCGGCGCCTTTTCTTTAGCGGTATCGTCCGAACTTAGGCCGTGCGGACCAGGCGTGCGGCGTAGAAACCGTCGATGCCGTCGAATTCGGCGAGGTTGCAGGGCGTGGTGCGCAGATCGCCATCGGCGGTGATCAGCTCGGTCAGCCCACCGACTTCCTCCGGCTTCACCGTCACACGTTTCAAGGGCGCGCCGTTGGACAGGAGCTTGGCAACCTGATCCGGGCCTTCCTGCGATTCCAGCGAGCAGGTGCAGTAGACGAGCGTGCCGCCCGGCTCCAGCACGTCGATGGCGGCATGCAGCAGGCGTTCCTGCACGGCGGAGAGCCGCAGCACGTCGTCACGGGTCTTGAGATGGGCCACGTCCGGATGGCGTCGGATGGCACCGGTCGCGGTGCATGGTGCATCCAGCAGCACGCCGCTCACCGGCTCCGGCGGACGCCAGGTGATGGCGTCGGCGCTGACTGCGTCGACGCGCAGACCGATACGCTGGAAATTCTGCAACATGCGCTCGATACGGCGCGGCGAGCGGTCGACGGCGGTGACATTGGCACCGGCCGCGGCCAGCTGCGCGGTCTTGCCGCCCGGGGCGGCGCAGAGATCGATGACCCGCCGGCCCTCGACATTGCCGAACAACGTCGCCGGAATGGCGGCGGCGGCATCCTGCACCCACCAGGCACCCTCGGCGTAACCGGGCAGATTCGAGATGGCGCCGCCGGCCGCACGACGCAACGTGCCGCTCGGCAGCAGCATGGCGTCGAGACGCTGGGCCCAACCGGCGCGGTCGGCGCGCACGGTGATGTCGAGCGGCGCCTCCCGTAGATGGGCCTCGGCGATCTTGCGGGCGACATCCTCGCCATAAGCGTCCGACCAGCTGGACCACAGCCAGGGCGGGGTGTTCAACTTGGGTGCGTCATGCTGGGCGACCAGGCCCGGCCCTTCCTGGGACAGGCGGCGCAACACGGCATTGACCAGGCCCTTATGCGAGGTGAAGCCGCGCACGCCCGCCAGATCGACGGTGGTGGCGACGGCCGCAT
This sequence comes from Allostellaceae bacterium, assembly GCA_035491935.1. GTDB lineage: Bacteria > Pseudomonadota > Alphaproteobacteria > ATCC43930 > CGMCC-115725 > DATJJW01. The sequence goes on from DATJJW010000189.1 coordinate 31,053, forward strand.
GAGCCGGAGTGCGGAGGAAGAGAAGCTGAGCAATGCCCAGACGCAGCATGTCCTGAACGGTGGCCGCGCGCGGCGGCAACGGCGTCGACAGGCAGTGCGCGATCAGGCTGTCGATCTGGCCCAGGCGCCGCAATGCGGTCGCAACCAGGAGCCGCGCAAAGGCGCGATCACGTAACGACAGGTCGCCGAGTTCCCGCGTCTCGTCGATGGCATCATCCAGGGACCTGCGGCGATGGAGCACGCAACCGAGCATATCAAGCGCGGCACTTCGTGCATTCGCAGGCGCGGCATGGGAAGCCGGGGCGGCTTCGGATGCGGAGTACTTGAAAGTGCCGGGGCTCTCGGACATATGCGTACCGCCTTAACCGAATTTAAACCATCTTTTAACCATAGTACTCATTGCCGGGATGGGATCAACGAGTTTCTGGCTCGAACACCAAAGCTTCTTGCACTGCAATAGCGGAATGCCTCGAATGGCGCCATGGTGCGGGTGTGCGCCAATGGGTTAGGATATAGGTTCCTGAGGCCAACAGCCAAGTGTTCCCGCAGATGAGCGACGAAAAGAATATGTTTTCCGGTACAACCAAAAGTACCGATGCCGCAACCCCCGCCTCTCCGGGCGTCGATGCGGCGACCGAACGCAACGCAACAAACGACGAACCCGGCAATACAGCCAGCACGGCGGCAACCGGCGCAACGAAGGCGCAGGAGGAATTTGGCGGTCCGCAGGGACCGGAACCGACCCGTTTCGGTGATTGGGAGCGCAACGGCCGCTGCACGGATTTCTAGGCGGCCGATCTACAGCAACCCTAGATCTCTCAGCTCCTGGCGCAAGGCCGGGGGCAGTTCATCTTCGCTCGAACCGCCCTGCCCCAGATCCGCCGGGGCCGTCTCCCCCTGGAGATAGCGCCAGCCCTGGAAGGCGCGCCAGGGCAGGCTGCGGGTCTCGACCAGCTCGGGATGCAGATGGATGCCACAAAAGGCCTGGCCTTCGGCATCGACGCCGCTTTCGAAATCCAGGATGCGCTGGCGGATGCGGATGGCACCGGCGATCACCCAGTACAGCGAGCCGCCTTCCAGGATCTCATCAGCCTGCTTCGGCCGGTGCCGGGTCTGATGGACCAGGCGGCCGCGCGCCAGCAGCTTCTTGGCCTGGAAGTCGCGCAGCACCTCGATAGAGGGGCAGCCGACCGCCATTTTGACCAGATGCAACATCAGCCTTCGGTGGCCTTGATATTGACCTGCGCGTCATAGACCGCGACCGCGCTCATATTGAAGATGCCGCGTGTCGTGACCGAAGGGGTGACGATATGGGCGGTCTGCTTGACACCCATCAGGATGGGGCCGATCTGCTGTCCGTCACCCAGCATCTTGCACATGTTGAGCGTGATGTTGGCGGCGTCCAGCGACGGCATGACCATCAGGTTGGCCGGTCCCTTGAGCCGGGAATTCGGGAACATGTGCTGGCGTACCCGGGTGGACAGCGCCGTATCCGCGTTCATCTCGCCCTCGACCTCCAGATCAGGGGCACGGGTGGTGATGATGTCGAGCGCCTCGCGCATCTTGCGCGCCGAGGTGGCGTTCGAGCTGCCGAAATTGGAATGCGACAGCAGTGCCGCCTTGGGCTCGATGCCGAAATGACGGACGGCGGCAGCGGCTTCGATGGTCATCTCGGCGATCTCCGCCGCGGTCGGATTCTCCATCAGATAGCAGTCGCAGAAGAAATAGGTGCCGGTGGGCAGCAGCAGGGCCGTCAGCGTGAAGGGCGTCGTGCATTGCTGGCGCACCCCCATCACGTCGACGATATGCTCCAGATGCCGCTGGTACTGGCCGACCGCGCCACACAGCAAGGCATCGGCCTCGCCACGATGGACCATCAGCGCGCCGATCAGCGTATTGCGCGTACGCACCAAGGTGCGCGCCGAATCCGGGGTGACGCCCTTGCGCTCCATCAGCCGGTGATAGAGCGTCCAATAGGCGTGGAAGCGCGGATCGTCCTCGGGGTCGCAGAGTGCGAAATCCTGGTCGATGCGGATATGCAGCCCGAGCTTGCGCAGGCGCCGCTCGACCACGTCGCGCCGGCCGATCAGGATCGGTTTGGCGATGCCGTCGTCGATGACGTTCTGCACAGCGCGCAGCACGCGCTCGTCCTCGCCCTCGGCATAGACGAGGCGCTTCGGGTCCTGCTTGGCACGGTCGATGACCGGCTTCATGACCAGGCCCGAGCGGAAGACGAATTGCGACAGCCGCTCGTGATAGGCGTCGAAATCGGTGATCGGCCGCGTGGCGACGCCGCTTTCCATCGCCGCCTTGGCCACGGCCGGCGCCAGGGTCGTAATGAGGCGCGGATCGAAGGGCTTGGGAATGAGGTAGTCCGGTCCGAAGATCAGCTCGGCATCGCCATAGGCCGCGGCCACCATGTCGGAAGGCTCGGCCAGTGCCAGATCGGCCAGCGCCTTGACGCAGGCGATCTTCATCGCCTCGTTGATCGTGGTCGCCCCGACATCCAGGGCACCCCGGAAGATGTAGGGGAAGCAGAGGACGTTGTTGACCTGGTTCGGATAGTCCGAACGGCCGGTGCAGATGATGGCGTCGGGCCTGACCGCTTTCGCCTCTTCCGGCGAGATCTCCGGCGTCGGGTTGGCAAGCGCCATGATGATCGGCCGCTCGGTCATGGTCGCCAGCATCTCGGGCTTGAGCACGCCGGCCGCCGACAGGCCCAGGAACACCCCCGCCCCGTCGATGACATCGGCTAGGCTGCGCGCGTTGGTCACCTTGGCATAGCGGCCTTTGCGCGGTTCCATCTCCTCCTTGCGGCCCTCATAGACCACGCCGAACTTGTCGGTGACCCAGATGTTCTCGACCGGCAGGCCCATATCGACCAGCAGGTCAAGGCAGGCGATGGCAGCGGCACCGGCGCCGGACGCCACCAGCTTGATCTCCTCCAGCTTGCGGCCGGTCAGGCGCAGCGCGTTATGGATCGCGGCGGCGACGATGATCGCCGTGCCGTGCTGGTCGTCATGGAAAACCGGGATCTTCATGCGCTCGCGCAACCGCGATTCGATCTCGAAGCATTCCGGCGCCTTGATATCCTCAAGGTTGATGCCGCCGAATGTCGGCTCCAGCGCCGCCACGACATTGACGAACAACTCGGGATTGGTGGCGTCGACCTCGATGTCGAACACGTCGATGCCGGCGAATTTCTTGAACAGGACCGCCTTGCCCTCCATCACCGGCTTGGAGGCCAGCGGGCCGATGGCGCCCAGCCCCAGCACGGCGGTGCCGTTGGAGATCACACCGACCAGGTTGGCGCGGGCGGTGACGGTGGCGGCTTCCCTGGGGTCGTCGACGATGACGAGGCAAGCCTCGGCCACGCCCGGACTGTAGGCCAGAGCCAGATCGCGTTGGGTCGATAGCGGCTTGGTGGCAACGATGCCGAGCTTACCGGGAATCGGTAGCCGATGATATTCGAGCGCGCTCTTGCGGAGATCATCGGCCATATTCTGCTCCTCACCCGGACAAGGGGATATTTTTCGGCTTCTTACGGAAGCCGGTTAGTCCGAACCGGCTGCCGGATTACCCGGCTAACCGTAGGTGAAGAAGGATGGTGCGGTCGAGAAGACTCGAACTTCCACGGAGTTTCCCCCACAGCGACCTCAACGCTGCGCGTCTACCAGTTCCGCCACGACCGCACTAAAGAAGGCGAGCAAAGCCCCGCCTCCGAGGTGGGGGGAGCGATAGCAAATCGCTCATCCCGAGGCAAGCGTTCCCGCCATGCACGGCACACCGATCTGCCGAGCGCCTGCTTGCGCCGTCGCCCCACCCTACATAAAGAAACGCGGCCCACACCCGAGAGAACCTGTCATGTCCCCCGCCCCGCATGCCTTCGCCCCACACGCCTTCGACTGGCTGATCAGCGACGAGCCCGTGCCTTATGAGGACGCGCTGGCCCGGATGAACGAGCATGTCGAGGCGATTCGCATCGGGACCGCCGGCAACCTCGTCTGGCTTTTGGAGCATCCGCCGCTCTACACCGCCGGCACCAGCGCCAAGGCGGCGGATCTCGTCGATGCGCGCTTCCCGGTCTATGAGGCAGGGCGTGGCGGACAATACACCTATCACGGACCCGGCCAGCGGGTGGGCTATGTCATGCTCGACCTCAAGCAGCGCGACAATGACGTGCGTCGCTATGTCCGCGACCTCGAGGAATGGCTGATCCGCACCCTGGCGAGCTTCAACATCAAGGGTGAGCGGCGCGAGGGCCGAGTCGGCATCTGGATCGCCGAGGCCGACGGCACCGAGAACAAGATCGGCGCGCTAGGCGTGCGCGTACGCCACGGCGTGACCTTCCACGGGGTCTCGCTCAACGTCGACCCCGACCTCACGCATTTCGGCGGCATCGTGCCTTGCGGGATATCCGAGCACGGCGTGACCTCGCTGGCCGCCCAGGGCATCCTGGTCAGCATGCCCGAGGTCGACGCAGCGCTGCGCAAAGCCTTCCTCGATGTATTCGGCGCCAAGGACCGGGACTGACCGTCCGCCCGCGCCTGCTCAAGCCGGCCGGGCCGCCATGCGGACCACACTCCAGGACAGCGCGATCGACAGCAGCAGCAGCGCCGTGGCGTAGAACAGCCCGGCGGCGAAGCTGTGAGTCAGATCGTGCAGCCAGCCGATCATCGGGCCGCTGATCGCCGAACCGAACAGCCCGCTGGCGTTGATGAAGCCGATGCCGGCCGGCCGCGCCTCCGCCGAGAGCAGCTTCTGCGGCAGGGTCCAGAACACGGCCATGGCGCAGAAGGCGCCGCCAGTGGTGCAGCACAGACCGATAAGCTGGCTGATGGGATTCAGCGCCAGGATCACCAGCAGCCAGCCGATCACGGCCACGGCGATGGCGGCGGTCAGGTGCCAGATACGCTCGGCCCGGCGGTCGGAGCTCCAGACCCAGAGCGGCATCAGCACGATGGTGCAGATCGGGGCCACCGCCGCGACCAAGCCGACCTTGGTCAGCGAATAGCTGTGCATGAACCCACGCACGATGGTCGGGCCCCAGGTCGATTGCGCATTGAGCGTCGTGACCAGCGAGAAATAGGCCAGCGCCAGCAACAGCACCTTGGGCTCGGTGATCTGGCTCCAGATCGAGCGGCGCGGCCCCACCACCGCCGGCGCCTTGCCCCGATCCTCCGCCAGCACGTTTTCCAGCGTCTCGACCTCGTCATGCGACAGCCAGCGCGACTGGCGCGGCCCGTCGGTCAGATAGAAATAGGCGACGATGCCGAGGATAACCGCCGGCAGCCCTTCGACCAGGAACATCCAGCGCCAGCCGGCCAGGCCCAGCAAGCCCTGGCTGCTGTCCATGATAACGCCGGAAATGGTGGCGCCGAGAGCCATGGCGACCGGCTGCGACATCATCAGCACGCCATTGGCCCGGGCGCGATGCGTGTCCGGGAACCAATATGTCAGATAAAGCAGCACGCCCGGCACGAAGCCCGCCTCGAACAGCCCCAACAGGAAACGGGCACCGGCCAGGCTGGCGGTGTTCCAGACCAGCATGGTCGCGGCCGAGGCCAGGCCCCAGGTGATCATGATGCGTGACAGCCAGATGCGCGCGCCCAGCCGCGCCATCAGCAGGTTGCTCGGCACCTCGCAGGAGACATAACCCAGATAGAACATGAAGTTGACGAGGCCATAGACCGTCGCAGACAGCCCCAGATCCCGGTTCATCGACAGGGCGCCGAAACCGATATTGATGCGATCGAGAAAGCTTATGACGTAGAGCGCGAAAAGGAACGGCACGATACGCCAACTGATCTTGCGCAGCACCGCTTCCTTGTCGACGGCAGCCTGGACGATCCCGGCGGCGACACTGTTCGGCATGTTCTTCCTCCCCGGCCTGGGTTGGGCTTGGAGGCGGCTTGCAAAGAGCCGCCTCTCTTTCTGGTTGGATAGGGTGGATCCGGCGCTAGACGATGCCGACCAGCTTCTTTTGCGGCGTGGGATCGAGGCCGAAGATCCGTGCGGCGTTGAGGCCGAGGATGTTGCGCTTGGCCTGTTCGGTCAGGAACGGCAGGTCGACGATCATCTGCGGCAGGTCGAAGTCGAAATGCGGCCAGTCCGACGCGAACAGCAGCTGCGTCTCCGCATTGATCATCTCCAGCGTGTTCTGCAGCGCCTTGGGGTGCGTCACCTCCATCGGCTGGGTCGTGTACCAGCAGTGCTCGCGCATGTATTCGCTGGGCAGGCGCTTCAGCTGCGGCGCCTCCGACTGGCGCATCAGATACTGGTCGTCGAGGCGCTGCATCAGGAACGGGACCCAGGCAAGGCCGCTTTCGACCCAGATCGACTTCAATTTCGGGAAACGCTCCGGAATGCCGTTCAGGATCCAGTTGGTCATATGGATCATGTTGCACCAGACGAAGCCCAGCGCATGCATGCCGATGAAGCGGTTGATGGTCGAGAGCGAGGGATCGTGCCAGTGGTATCCCGCATGAAAGGCCAGCGGCTTGCCCGTCTCCTGAACCAGTGAATAGAAGCGCATGTAGTCATTGTGATGCACCGGCTTGTGCCGCGTGCTCGGCACGCAGAAGCCGATGACACCCTTGGCGTCGGCGAATTCCTCGACGATCTTCTCGGCCTCGCGCGGGGTATTGAAGGGGATGACCAGCAAAGTCTTGATGCGGTCGTCGCCGGACAGGATACGGTCGATCAGCCAGCGATTGTAGGCGCGGGCCAGATAGACCTCCATCTCCGGCTGCGGGTGCAGGCCTAAGAACAGCATCGGTGTCGGGAACACGACCATATGGTCGATGCCGAGGGAATCCATCGCGCGCCGGGTCAACACCACGTCGCGATGGACATCGGTCTCGCTCACCTTCTCCCGCCGCTCGTCCTGATGCGGGATGCGGCCACCGACCGAGGTGTAGCGCAGCCCCAGATCGCCATTGAGGCCATAGGGCGGAGCGCCGGCGCGCTCGGCATGGAAGCGCTGCGCATTGTCGCGGACCACCGGATCGTCGATGTACTGCACGACCTCCTTCCACGAGACGGTCTCGACATGATGGGCATCGACGTCGCAGATATACCAATCGGCGAGGCCGCGCCTCAACGCGTTGTGCCGGGCATGGGCCAGCACGTCGCGGGTGTCGGTGAAGCCGTCGATCTTCTGGACGGGAAGCGGTTCGGCATTCAGCTTGGGCTGGATGTTCATGGGTTATCTCCGGATCAGCAGGCTTCGCGCTTCAATGGGTTTCGCGCTTCAAGGGGCTTCGTCCGGCCGGCGGCGGAACCACAGCGCCAGCTCCATCGGTCCGAGGCGCATCGCGCGCAGCAATTCGGACACGGCGGTCAGCATCTCGGTCGGACATAGCTCGCTGTCGCGTTCGCCGATGATGGGGGCGAAGGTCCGCTCCTCCCCGTCACTCTTGGCGTAATAGAGCCGGATCGCCGCGGTCATCAGCGCCGCCACGGCCTGGTCGGAAATGCGCGCGGCCTCGCCGCTCTGCACGAGATCCCGCGAGTCGGCGAGGATCTGAGATGCCGCCTGCTCGATCCAGGCATAGGGATCGTTGTGGCGGTCGAGGTTAGAGACGGACATAGACGTCTCCCTCGCGGATATCGATTTCGACCTTGCGCAGCCGCGCCCGGCGATTGCCCGGATGCTCGCCGGTCCTGATGCTGAATTCCCAGCCATGCCAGGGGCAGATGATGTGCGCCTCATGCTCGTCGTAGAGCTGGACACCGGTGCGGCCATCGGCATCGACCGGCTCCAGCACGCGATACATGATTCGGCCCTGGCAAACCGGCCCTTCCTGGTGCGGGCAGCGGTTGTGCCAGCCATAGAACTGGCCCTCATGCCTGAAGACGGCGATCTCCTTGTCGCCGCACAGGACGACGCGCCGGTCGCCCTCGGCGAAATCCTCGGCCGCCGCCACGCGGTAATCATTCATGGCGTCACTCCCTGGCATCGGCGGACAGCCGCATGAACGGGGCGGCCATCGCTCTTCTTCACGAAAAATGAACGTGATCATTTTTCAGAAAATTGACATGACACCGACCGCCCGTCAAGACAGGCTGACCGGCCGGGTGTCGGCGATTTGGGGAGACAAAGCTTTTGGGCTTGCGGGAGAGCAACAAGGCCGAGAGGCGCCGGCGCATCCAGCGTGCAACCTTGGAGGTGCTGGCGGAGAAGGGCTTTGACAACGCCACGACGCGAGAAATCGCCCAGCGCGCCAATGTCGCGGTGGGGACGATTTTCCTCTATGCGCGCGACAAGGTCGACCTGTTCCTGATGAGCATCAATGACGATCTGGACCAGTTGACCGATGCCGCCTTCGCGGAACTGGGCGACGACCAGCCCCTGCTCGACCAGATCATCACCTTCTTCCGGCACCGCTACGCCTTCTGGTCGCGCCATCCCGACCTCTACCGCGCGGCCACGGTCGGACGGGCAAGCAGCTATCCGCCGCCTGAAAGCGAGGGTGGGGGCGAGGCTGAGATGGCGCGCGGCATCGGCCGGCGAGTACAAGCCCTGCAACGCCTGACACAGATCTTGGAACGCGGCGTCACCAATGGCCGGATCAGGCCGGGCGAGAACATCCCTGCCCTCGCCCGCATCCTGCTCGACATCTACCTGATTGAAATGCGCTTCTGGCTGAGTTCCGACGAACCGCAGATCGACGACGGCATGGCGAAGCTGCGCTACCTCGTCGACGTCATCATCGCGCTGGTCAGGCCTTAGGGCCGGTTTCCCTCATCCGCCATATCCGGCCCGGATGGAAAGCCATTGATATAGTATACCCCCCTATATTATATGACGGCGATGAGCCACACGATCCACCGCAAGAACAAGCTGCTGAGCCGGGTCCGCCGTATGCGCGGCCAGATGGAGGCCATCGAGCGCGCCTTGGAAAAGGAAGCGCCATGCGGGGATGTGATGCAGCTCATCGCCGGCGTTCGAGGTGCCCTTGCCGGTCTGATGGCCGAGATCGTCGAGGACCACATCCATGAACATCTGGTCGATGCCGAGAAGCATCCGGGCGCTCTCGACGAGGATGCCGCGAGCCAGCTCATGGACGTGGTTCGCACCTATCTGAAATAGAGGCCGCCATGACGGAAACCGGCGCCGCGAACCGGCATATATTCCTGGGCACCGCCCACGAAACGAATGAACGTCGGACCTGGTGGGTGATCGCGCTGTGCGGCGTCATGATGGCGGCCGAAATCGGCGGCGGCCTGCTGTTCGGTTCGATCGCCCTGGTCGCCGACGGCCTTCATATGAGCACTCACGCCGGTGCACTGCTCATGACGGCACTGGCGTACCGCTACGCCAGGCGCCATGCGCAAGACGCCCGCTTCGCCTGGAGCACGGGGAAACTGGGCGATCTTGCGGGCTTCAGCAGCGCCTTGGTGCTGGCGATGATCGCGCTGCTGATCGCCTATGAGGGCATCGACCGCCTGATGACGCCGAAGCCCATCGATTTCGCACAGGCCATCCCGATCGCCGCCCTGGGATTCGTCGTCAACCTCGCCAGCCTCTGGCTGCTGAATGGCGGGATGCATCATCACGACCACGGTCATCACCATCATCACCATGGCGACCATGACCATGATGACGATGCCGATCATCATCGGCACGATCATGGCGCACGCGACAACAACATGCGCGCGGCTTTCATTCACATCATGGCGGATGCCGCAGTGTCGGTCATCGTGGTCGTCGGGCTGGGCCTTGGCTGGTTGATGCATTGGGAATGGACCGACCCCATCGCCGGCCTCATCGGCGCCAGCGTGGTCGCCGCCTGGTCCTATTCGCTGCTTCGCGATACCGGCAGCGTATTGCTCGATATGACGCCCGACCATCACGTCGAAGCCGCCATGCGGCGGACGATCGAGGAAGATGGCGACCGGGTCGACTGCCTGCACCTATGGCGGCTTGGCCCCGGACACCTTGGCGCCACGGTCACCGTGACGACCCGATCGGACCGTGATGCTCGTTTTTACCGAAGCCGGCTAGCTCACATCGCCGATCTCGCCCATCTCACCGTCGAGGTCGTGGGGATAGCCTGACACCCGCCGGTTGCGCCAACCATGGAAAATAATACTTTCAATAAAAATTGACCAGTTGCTGCACCCTTTGCAGCAACGATCGATGTCATTTTTTGCCATCACAATAACCATCTTTAAGACAGCGTTAGTAATACTGACAAAATACTTTGATCACGGGAGAACTATCTTAATATCCGGCAAGGAATAACGTTATGCAGGCGCTCGGTCATATCCGCATCACGACCAAGGTCTATTGCATCGCAGGATTCCTGATCGCCGCCATGGCGGCCATCGCCTGGCTCAGCTTCGAGACGATGCAGGAATACGACCGCAGGGCGACGGACATGCGTAACGCATCGGCCTGGTCGAAATATGCCGACCAAATGAATTACGGCATCACCGCCACGGTGATGGAGACGCGCGGCGTCTACATGAGCAAGTCGCAAGACGAGATCAAACGCTATGCCGCCGGCATCCATGACAACCTCATCATCGTCCGGGATGCGATCGACAATCTGCGCAAACGGGTGCCGGCCGCACGCCAGGGCGAGCTGGCCGACGTCACCGCTCGCGGCGAGGACTTCATCCAGCGGCGCACGGATTTGGCCAATGTCGGCCTGACCCAGGGCGCCGAGAAGGCCAACGCGCTGGGTAACAACGAGCCCAATCGCAAGAGCCGGCAGGATTTCGGCAAATCGGTCGACGCGCTGTCGGCCAAATATTACCAGGAGGTGCTGCGCACTTCGAAGGAGCTGGATACTTTCTACGACGCCCGCCTCCAACTCCTCGGCATCGTCTGTGTCATCGGCATCGCGCTCAGCCTGGTGGTCGCGAGCTTGGTGGCCCGCTTCGGCATCTCGCGACCTATCCAGCGTCTGACCGGCACGATGCGGTTGCTGGCCCAGCACGATCTCTCGGCCGAGATCCCCCATCTCGGCAAGCGGGACGAGATCGGCGAGATGGCACGCGCCGTCGCCGTGTTCCGTGACGACGCGCTCGCCAAGGAACAGCTGGAGAGGACCGCGCGCACCCAGGAAGAGGCCAGCGCCCGCCGCGCCGCCAATCGCGAGCAGGCGGTCACCGATTTCGAGGCCAAGGTGGCGAGCCGCCTGGATTTCGTCAGCGAGGCGGTGACGCTGCTCGACCGCACCGCCGGCGCCATGGCCGCCAATGCCGAGGAGACCAGCCTGCAGGCGGCGACATCCATGGATGCGGCGAACCAGACGGCCAGCAACGTCCAGAGCGCAGCCTCGGCAGCCGAAGAAATGACCGCAACCCTGCGCGAGATCTCCAGCCAGGTGCATCTCGCCCATGAGATCGCGGCCAAGGCCCAGAACCAGGCCGATGCTACTGACGAGACCGTCCGCGGCCTGGCCGCCGCCGCGCAGAAGATCGGCGAGATCGTCTCGCGCACGAACCGCCGATCAAGGAGACCAAGATCAGCCGCACCGATCCCGATGCCGGCTACATGGTGCGCGACGGCAAGCCCAAGGGGTTCTTCTATCTCGATCACCGCACGG